>JBFLZR010000004.1:0-300000 GCA_040756055.1 Candidatus Zixiibacteriota bacterium | reverse complement strand
AATCAGCAGCGGCTTCGCGCGAAAATCCTTCAGATGACCGTACCATGCGTAGGTCATGAAGAGATTCGAGAACACCAGCATAACAATCGGGACTATTCGCATATACAATTCTCCAAGCGTTGACAAGACTCTGTAACCACCTTTCGCGGGCATTGCAAAAGTACCCCGTGCAGGCGGAAGACAATATTAATCTTTTGCGATGCGGTATGGCAACGGAATTCTTGGGTTTTTTGTTTTACCGGCAGCTGGTTATGAGATACACCAGCCGACACTTTGGCTTACCGAAAAAAGTTGGTGCCTAGGCACGCTCTTGCCTTTAGAAGAAGCCTTCTTCTGGGCCTGACATCACCTTGACCAACAATGAGTTTGTGCTGGTGGTCCTTATCGAATCGTGAAAATTACCCCCAATCCATCGTCGGTGCCATCGGTCTCACGGCACAAAGACCTCCCCCAGAAAAGGGACCTGAAGCTCCAATTGTTATCTTTCTTTTGCTTTTGATATTGACAACCCGTCCAGCGTCTATTAATTCCGAGAGCGGACAATCGTCCGAAATACCTATCTAGACAATAGGAAATACAACAGGCCGGACGCAGCGGTTGCGCCCGGTCAGGGTGAAGTAGTACCGTTTTGCGGAGGAGTCTATGAGGTCGATTCAAAAAAAAGTTCTGCGCCTCACGTTTGTAACCGCTTTGTGTGCTGCGGCTCTATTGATCAACTGCAGCAATAATCCCGAAGCACCTGATAAGGAAACCGCATCCGATCAGCTGCTTCTTGAAGCCGAGTTCTCGTGGACGGGAGTTGTCCTTACATGGAACAGGCTCGACCGGGCAATATGCTCGGCATATCTCGTACAGCGAAGCGAGACGCTCGATGGCGATTTTGTAACTACTGACACCCTGGACGCATTTGAATGCGCCTGCGTTGACAGAGCACTGGTTGCCAATGCCACCTACCGTTACCGTCTGATTGCCCTGGATAACGACAATAATCAAACCATTGTCAGCAACCTCGACACCGCAATTGTGTCCGGCTCGACCCTGCTTTTATCGGATACAGCCCTTATTTTTGCGAGCGGTGGGGGAGAGAGTCCCTCAATCAACGTTCTCAACGGAACAGTCAGAGCCACCTTCGACTGGACCGCCACCGAGTCCTCCGACTGGTTCAGTCTTACGGCTGCTTCGGGTACGACCCCGGAAGGTTTCGCGATCGATGCCCTGGCCAACACCACCGGCTCGGACCGCAGCGCCACTGTTACGGTGACGGCTGACGGTATCGGGGAATCACCCCAGACATTGCGAGTGGTACAGCCCGTTGCCGGTAACATTCTGTGCCCGTCTGCCGACGAACTCGCCACGCCGCCGCTCGGAGGGACGAATCCTGAGTTATCAGTGTTCAGCTGTTCGGGCGTGCCGATCTGCAACTGGGTTGCCGAGAGTGACGCCGACTGGCTGACAGTTTTACCCGATTCCGGTGCTTCGCCGACCGACCTGTCACTTGTGGCCCAGCCCAATCGCACCGGCGCCGCCAGGAGCTGCCAGATATCTATCACGCCAGTCGGTCTTGTGGAGCCGGCCGATGTTATCACGATCACTCAGGACAGACCTTTCCGGACACCGGTGAGCTATTCGGCGACCGGTACCCCGATATCGGTGTGTACGGCCGATTTCGATGGTGACGGCGATAAGGACCTGGCCGTGGTACACAGCGATGCGGCTTATGTTTCAATCTTTGCCAATGCCGGTGATGGCACTTTTGGCGCCGCCAGCAACTTCGCCATAAGCGGAGCGGCCAAATGGGTCCGGGCAGCCGACCTCGACAATGACGGCGATGTCGACCTGGCGTGTATCCTGGCATCCGGCAGCGGGTATGTGATTCTGTTCAATGCGGGAAGCGGAACCTTTACTTCGGTCAGCACGACTCTGAATGAGAACCTGACAAGGATGGCCCTGGCGGACTGCGATAACGACGGCGACAGGGATCTTGTGACTACAAACAGAGTGACCGGTGACGCTCTCGTGCTTGTCAACGACGGTACCGGTACCTTTTCGCAACTGGTGCGAAAAAGTCTCGGCGCGGCTCCGGAAAATGTCTGTGTGTTCGATATCAACAACGCCGGTTACCTCGATATACTCTCTGCCAATACCAGTAGCGATAGCGTTTCGATGCTGACAAGTTCAGGGTTGCTGACCTACAACACCGCCGTCAAGTTTCTCGTCGAAGATCAGCCTGTTTCGCTGTGCAGCGGGGACTTCAACGCTGATACGCGGGCCGACGCTGCCGTGGTATGCAAAGGTGCCGGCAGCGTGCGCATAATGCAAAATACCGGAACCAGCGGAGCGGCGCGGTTCACCAACGCGGGCGTTCTCCCCGTTGTCAGCGAGCCCAATTCGATCTGCTCCGCGGATCTCGATGCCGATGGCGACACCGATATAGCGGCATCAGGGTGGGGAATCTCGGTTCTGGTTAACGCCGGCGGTGGTGTGTTTGCATCGGCGATCGAGTTGGGGCCGACCGCTGAATATATGAACGATATTTGCGCGGGTGATTTTGATGGTGACACCGATGTCGATCTGGCGGTGACCAACGAGACCGCCGGCGCGGTGCTGGTAATTATAAACAACACCAAATAGGTGCGGCACACCCAAAGGAAAATGAACTCCAGTCGGGCCCGGAATTGAAACTGCCGGGCCCGATTTTTGATTGATGCCCGTCGAGCATCGTTTTTCGGAGCCAAATCGCACACTTTCATTGCTTGACGCATAACTCAAAGACAGGTCTATCATGCCGGCACGGGTTGATTCATGTCTCAGACGGTAATTTCCTTGGGGTCGTAACATCGTCCAAGGTGGATAGCCGCTATCACGCTGATAACCTCCTAACCGCCTCACTACCTTTCTTTAGTTCCAACTCCCACAGATCAAACAACTGTCTCATAGCCACTTGCCCTGAGATGGCCCGCGCCGGATGACGTGGCACACCCTTTGTTTAACAGGCTGTTAAAAGTACCAATAAACATACTGATAAACAGGAAACAGTTTATGAAAAGGCTGATAATCATAGTCGTCTCGTTCGTGCTGTTCGCGGGCAACTCCGTGGCGACAGACAGCGCCGCGCCGCACAAATATAAATCGACCTCTAAGGCCACGGCTCTGTCGACCTACGGCCATTTAGTGCCGATTGGTCTCGGCGTTGCCGCTATAGGTTACGGTTCCGGCCGCGAAAGCGGACAAAGTCCCTGGCTGATCGCGGGAACTGTGAGCCTTGCGGTTGGTGTCATCGCGGGCCCTGGCGCCGGGCATGCTTATGCCGGTAACAACCGCCGTCTGTGGCAGGGTATCGGCGCCCGCGTCGCTATCGCAGGGTTGAGTGCTCTTATGATCGCCGCGCTCGAGTCGGGTGGCGATGAATCAGGCGGCAATTTTGAAATTCAGCCCGGCCTTGAAGACTATATCGCCGGCGGGTTTTTGCTGATATCGGTGGTTCTGATTGAGCATAGCGCCATCCGCGACATCAAAGACGCTGAGAAATCGGCCCGGGATTTTAATAGAAATTGCGGACCAAAAAAATTGTCCGTCGCCCCGGCCTTCTACCCAGACCAAACGGCCGCCGGGGTGCGGGTTTCGATGCGGTTCTGACAGGTCAAGCCGCAAAGGTGCGGGCGGCGGCCGGGAAATCGACGCGCGCTTGAGATAGATCGCACAACATCAACTGACGTCCACTTGACTTTAAACGGAGGAAATATGAAAAAGAGTATTATCGTGACGATTGCCGTCCTGGCCGCTGTCATCGGACCGATAGGATGCGATGACGATAGTGTCGGACCCGTGACAGACGAGGGTGGTTGGGATGTCATCAGCTTACCCACAGAGAATATCGCCATCTCGAACCTTCAGGCCGTTTCTTTTTATGACGAAAACACCGGCTGGATCGTTGGGTACGGCGGAAATATCTTTAAGACAATCGATGGCGGCGCGACATGGGAGCGCGTCTTCCATCGATCAGGCCTGTGGCTTTATGACGTGTGTCCCGTCGACAGCCTCAATTTCTGGGCCGCCGGGATGTCGGGCCTCTATCCGTATGAGGCCGTTTTGGTGTACTCAACCGAGCAATGCGATTCGATTATGGCTTACCTGCAAAAACACTTCGATGTTAACGCTCAGTTGACATCCGTGGAATTCTGCGACCTTCAGAGTGGCTTCGCTATCGGAGGCAGCTGGTCCGACGATCAGTCGAGCCAGGTGCTTCTGCGCACCACCGACCGCGGTCAGACCTGGAGCCTGTTGCAGTGCTCGCAAGACAGTTGTAGACTCCACGATCTTGATTTCGGAAGCAGCACGAGCGGGTGCATCGTTGGGGCCAACGCCGCCGTCTTCAAGTATGATAGCGAGCAGATGGTCTTCAACCGGTGCGAAAATCCGTCGAATTGTCAGGTGACACGCCCTGGAGATAGCGCTCAATATACCATACAATTGTATAGCGTCGATATGGTCGATGAGTCGCTCGGCTGGTGCGTAGGCTCTTTTGACGCTATTTTCCAAACCGAAGATGGTGGTACCAGCTGGGTTCTGCAAAATATAGACAGTACCGTGAACAGCTCGCTTCGGAGTGTTTCGTTTCTCGACGGTTACAACGGTGTGGCTGTCGGCGATGCCGGGAAAGTGCTCGTGACCGAAGATGGGGGAAACACCTGGACCGACAGGTCATATCAGGGTGGTTCCCACCTGACGCACGTCGCCTATATCAGCGCCGGCAGGATTATAGCCGTCGGCGAAGATATGCTCGCGCTCGTTTCGAGGTAGAATGACAAGAGACCGTACTCGGTACACAAAAAAACAGGCCCCACTGCGGGGCCTGATGTGCTTGCTACCGGTTTTCGGGAAATTCAGGGGACAATAAAAAGATTCGCTAACTTACCTCGTGATAGAACAGTTGCAGAACTCGCCAACTTCCACGCAAAGATCATAGGAGCAGGTCGCGTCCGGCGCGCCGTAACGCTTCAAGCCCTCTATTACCGTACCGTTGGCCAGCACCTTGGTGCAGCATACAAACAGTCTGGGACTCGCGGCGGCGTCGGCCTTGGTGTACACGGTGCCGACCATTGACAGCACGAACACTACCAGCAGAATGCTCGACAAAATAGCTTTCGAATTACCTCTCATCAGGATGCCTCCTTTCACGGCTACCCTTGTGGTTTTCCCGAAATTCCGGTATCGTTTTTATCAACCTCGGACTCACGTAAAAGGCGAGTATCCCCGGTTGACAGAATAGCGCTCATTTTAAGGAAAGCACGGCTTGATTCGACTGTGATTCTAAATGCCGGGTGAGGGGATCTCTCTTGAGCTAAATATAATCGCAGACCCATAATAGGTCAATGATTTTAACGCACCCGATTTCCCCGGTTGGTAACCGCCGGGGCGGATGCCGCTGCTTCAGGTCACTCACCCCCCGAAACCGGGGATTGAGCTGATATGGTTGGTCCGGGGAAGTTCCTGCCCAACCGGTTCGCCCTGCCGGCTTATGATCCGGGCCGGAGTGCCGGCCACGGTGCAGTCGGAAGGTATATCGCGCATGACGACAAAACTGTTGGCCCCGATGCGGACATTGTCTCCTACGGTGATAGGCCCCAGCAAAACCGCTCCGGTTCCCACCAATACATTGTTGCCCAGGGTCGGGTGACGCTTGCCCTGGTGCTTGCCGGTGCCGCCCAGCGTGACGTTGTGAAAGAGCACCGCATTGTCACCGATTACGGACGTTTCTCCAATAACAACCCCGGCGCCGTGGTCACAGAAAAAACCCTTGCCGATAGTCGCTCCGGGATGGATTTCCACTCCGGTGAGAAACCTGCCAATCTGCGACAACAGACGGGGAACGAACGGGATGCGCAGCCTGTACAGCAAATGACTGAACCGATGGAGGGTGATCGCGTGAAATCCCGGATAAAGCAGAAATTCGATATTCCGCGCCGCCGGATCGTTGCGGTAGATAGCTTTGATATCTTCTATTATTGCCAGCATACTGATTGTCCTTTCGTGAGACTCACTTTTCGACTTCATGTTCAAACAGCTTGGTGCTGATATACCGCTCACCCGTGTCGCAGACGAACGTTACCACCGATTTGCCTTCCCCGATTTCCCGGGCTATCTGAAGAGCCGCCCACACGATAGCCCCCGACGATATACCGGCCAGCAGACCCTCTTTGGTGGCCAGTAGTCTGGCGGTCTCGAAAGCATCGGATTCATCCACCGTAATGACCCGGTCGACCACCGACGGGTCATAGTTGGCGGGCACGAAGCCGGCCCCGATTCCCTGAAGCGGATGTGGTCCACGCTCACCCCCGGAGAGAACGGGGGAGGCTTTCGGCTCCACGGCAACGACCATGCAGCCATATTTGTCCTTTAAGAAGCCGCCGGCTCCGGTAACAGTGCCGCCGGTTCCCACGCCCGCCACGAAGGCATCGAGATGATCCTCGCCAAGGTCTGCGGCAATTTCGGGGCCGGTTGTCCGGCGGTGGATATCCGGATTGGCCGGGTTGTCAAACTGGGAGGGGACAAACATGCCGTCTTCATTGGCCAGCTCAAGCGCCTTTTCAATCGCGCCGGTCATCCCTTTATCGCCCGGGGTGAGGACTATTTGGGCGCCGTAATGTTTCAGCAGTGAGCGACGTTCCAGCGACATCGTCTCCGGCATCGTAAACACGCACCGGTAGCCCCGGGCCGCCGCTACCATCGCCAGCGCTATTCCGGTGTTGCCGGAGGTCGGCTCTACGATGGTCATTCCCGGTCTCAGGTCACCCGATTTCTCGGCCGCCAGAATCATGGCAACGCCGATTCGGTCTTTCACCGAGCCGCCCGGATTGTAGCTCTCCATCTTCGCCAGCACAGTGGCCGAGCCGGGGGGGACTATCCGGTTGAGCTTGATCAGCGGCGTTCGGCCGACAGCTTCGATAACATTTTGGAATCTCATTTCGAACATCCTTTCCGAGTCCACGGTGTGCCGTTTTCAATACCGAGAAGCAGGTGCAAAAAAAAGAGCCTGCTTCGGTTTGAAGAGGCTCCGCGAGCTTGGCTATATGTGTAACAAGTACAGTTTACATAGATTAGCGCGTACCTCTCCGGCTCGACAGAAGGCAACAACAACAACTCAAGTGGCTTCTCTGGACGCCACTTGTGTGATTGGGTCGGATGGTTACGCTATAATTCATATATTCTTTAACCCGGTGACTATACTCTCCGGTTCCAATCTAAATATAAAACATGGCGGCGATTTGGCAAGACGGTTTTTTCTCTTGGCCTTGTCTGTAACCCGTTACAATGCAATAATAAAGCTCCCCCGGTCCCGCCAAGAGCGGGACGACCCGCTGGTTAACAGTCGGAGTGTCGTGGCAAGTACCAGATATATTTCGACCACTTTTCAATTCGATCCGCAGGTTCGCTAAAGGAAAATACTCAGACTGTACAAACGGTATTTTTGAACGAATGGTTATCCATTGATTCAATTGACTTCACCGATCTTCTTGCTATTATTGTACATTCACTTGGTGTGTATTTTGTAGAGAACAATTGGTAGAGGACACCTTATAATGTCGGCAACGAACAAATTGTGGAGCAGTAGGGACGAGCGCAGTTGGCTAACAGCGTTGGATAAATATTGGAGTTACGTAAAGCCGACCCATCTTGATATAGAGAGAGAATTCAATTCCCTTGACGTTCAGCAGATTGAGCAAATGAATGCGATGCAGTGGTATGAATTCCTTCTAAACAAATACTTCTTCTGGAAGTATACCGCGAGAAACCGATACGTTACCACAACAAGTCAGTTAAAAAAGTACCTTGGTCCCAAAGATAACCTGGATAATCTCTTTTCGATAAAACAGAGAATTTTTGAGATGAACAAAGATGATATTGCTGATGGGCTAAATATAGCGTGTGAGATCAGGGGGCTAGGTACAGCTGGAGCATCTGGATTGTTGGCAGTTCTCTTTCCCTCTCACTTTGCCACAGTCGATCAATTTGCTGTCAAAGCTCTTTCGGAAGTTAGCGGACTACAAGAGAAGTATGCAATTACAAAGATGAATCCTGAGCAAATAAGGGTTAGCGAAGGAGCGGTACTGATCAAAATTATGAGACAGAAGGCAAAAGAGCTAAACACTGTGTTTTCAACCGACAAGTGGACGCCACGAAAAATAGATATGGTTCTGTGGGTGGCATCAAGATAGCTTTGGGATGCATACTTACGAGTGCCTGGTATTCGGCTGTAATGAAAAGTAAGGAGTATAAGTGCATATTCCACAATTATTTGAATTTTCAATCGGTGGGTACTTTGGTCCGTCCTACGAATTTTCACTGAAATCCGGCGAGCTACACTACAGAACCTTTGCCGATCACTTTGAGCCAAAAGCTCAAGCTGTCATCAAGCTATCGGGAGAGGAGTGGCGTTCTTTTAGAGAGGCTATAGACAAACTAAATATATGGGACTGGCAAACCAGATATGAGATCCCTGCCCTTGATGGTACTAGTTGGGCACTGAAACTTGAATATGCTGATCGATCTATCAACAGTTCAGGGTGTAACGCATATCCAGGGGACCCTCCTGAAGTATCTGCTGGGGATGAAGGATCAATGAGATTTAACAGTTTCTTAAAAGAAGTGCATATGCTTTTGAGGAGTCTGGATTTTGCAGAGGCAGGCAGTTTTGATGAAAATCGGTTCGATGAAGAATGAAAAACGCATCATCTTAATCACATCATCTATAGTCAACCCGCCCTCAACCCTAAGAACCAGTGGGGCAATTGTTGTAACCCATTACTATGCAATAAGAAAGCTCGCCCGGTCCCGCCTATGGCGGGACGACCCGCTGATTAACAAGGTCCATTCAGACCGTCGCTTGACAGAGAGCCAAACCAGTCTCATATTTGAGTGTGTGTCTTGCTGAGAGAATATTTCCGATCTGGCCTTTAGCGTAGGGAGGTAACAAGACTATGGCCTTATTTGAGTGCCCGAATTGTTATGCCAGGATAACCTACAAGACTCGGGTGTGCCCGAAGTGCGGAAACGAAATCAAGAAAGAGGACAAGTTCGGCAGTGAAGCGGAGTTGAGGAAAGTCCAACTTGAAGTTTGGGAACCCGATCCGGACGAAGACTTTGATGAGTGCGAACCGTCAAGGTCTTCAGTAGTCGTTTCAACCACGCCGACACTCGAAGGATGGGAGATCGATAAGTACCTTGGAGTAATCTCTTCACATGTGGTTGCCGGGACTAACATTTTTGCGGATCTATTCGCCGCCGTTAGAGATATCGTCGGAGGTAGAAGCAGATCTTATCAGAAGCAGCTTCGTTCTATCCACGAAGAGGCGATAGCGTTACTTCAGGAACAAGCTGAGGAGATGGGAGCCACTTGCATAGTTGGGTTAACAGTCGACCATGACTCAATTTCCAGTGCGGGCAAGGAACAAATGTTCATGGTAACTGCTATGGGAACTGCTGTGGTGGCCCGGCTCCGGGAAAAGGGTTTTACAGCCGGCGAGAGTGTCAACCCTCAGGACTCAGATGATAAGTCCTAGCCCAAGTGCGAGTAAGATACCCTTACTTTTTTGGATATTGTGTGAGAAGATCACTGGGCCAGCGTTACCCGGCCTTAGGATGGGTGTCAGTCCAACAATTAACCGACCGCCCCTCCGGTAACCTCAACCCGCTAGAACATGCAGAATTACGGCGTCAACTCTTGTAACCTCTTACAATGCAATAAAAAAGCTCCCCCGGTAAGAGTCGGGTCAGCCAGGAGGGTTGAAAAGTGACGCGGTTAACCTTGACAAAAGAGTGGGGTAGGGGTACGATCGTTTAAAAAGAGCAGGGTGAGCTTAAAGATGGGTTGAGCGCTTATGACAGGAGATCCTAAATGATCGAATCAGAAAATACTCACTGGGCCGCGGCAATAGCAGGGCGATTATCCGATGAGTGGTGGGGTAAAGATGAATTTCCGCAGGACGCTCTGCTGCTGAACGAGGTTCTGTTCGAACTGCTTGCAAAGGCACCTAAGCTATGTCAAAACTTGATTGGGACGGGAATTATTGAAGAGGACTATTTTGAACCGTTGGAATGAGCCAAATTTGCCACCGCCGGGGCCAACGAGCAGTCATACAAGGTTATTGCGGAGTCAGACTTATCTTGGCGAAATCTTAACGTGTGCGGTGCCGAAAGGTTTACATTCTCGCTTAGCTCATTCGGTGGCGTGCCGCCTCCGGCGGGATTAATCAGCGGGTCGGCCATCAGAAAATAATTGACATAATCGGTAAATCGTGTATATATAGAGCCTGCCAAAAGGCATCACACTCCCCTGTAGCTCAGTCGGTAGAGCAGCTGACTGTTAATCAGCGGGTCGCTAGTTCGAGTCTAGCCGGGGGAGCTTTTTTATTGCAGCTCAGTCGGTAGAGTCCCGCCTGTGGCGGGGTCAATCAGCGGGTCGTCCCGATCTTGGCGGGACCGGGGGAGCTTTTGTTGTATTGTAACAGATGTAAAAAAGGCTCCGGACATAAAGCCCGGAGCCTATAAAGTCACAAATCGATTGCCGCCCTCGGCGGCATTTCCTTTATCTACATCTGAGGCCTACGGGCACGCGGCCGGCGCCGGACCATCTTTCCAGATATAATTAATCAGGTACTCGAGGTCCAATACAGAAACTTCGCCATCGCCGTCGGCGTCAGCTTCGTCCAGGCACGGCGGTTCAGCTCCCTGCTGCCACACCCATTTGACGAAGAAGGTTATATCAAGCGGATCAAACTCACCGCTGTGATCTACGTCGCCCGGAACCCGGCAACAGGAAACAGACCCGTCATCGTAAATGAGCTGCAGCGATGGATCACCGAGCCACAGATACATCATGGCATTGGCCACGCCGTAGGTGCCCCAGAGATCGATTACCCTCACCGAAGCTTCGTTGGAGGCGTCTCCGAGAGCGTTGATTCCCTCGTCAAAAACACAGGCATAAAGGGCTTTGTCATAGTCATGATTTGGCGTCGTGTACGATGGGTCCGACGCGCCGAGGTAAGCCACCGCGGCGTCATCGCTCCGCGTGAAGGTCTCACCGATTGTGGCGGTGCTGTAGAGGAGGTCGTTGTTCAGACAATTGATAGCGAATACCACCGGAGTCAGTTGACCGTTGTCAATAGCCTCTGCCTGGGCAATCCTGAAATACTCGCCGTAAACGTTCCAGTACTGCCAGCTTTCCGGATCACCATGGCCGCGATAATTTATCAGGCGAAAACCCTGGTTGAAATAATTGATAACGTCGGCGTTCGAGGCTTCGTCACCACCGTTGGCAAAAGAGGCGCCATAGCAGGTGGTGAAATTGGGATAAAGCACGCTGTAGTTGTTGAACGGAATCTCGGCGGCAGTCCTGATCTGTTCACAGCAAAGCTGATACTTATCGGGAGCATCCTCCCAGTTTGCGACCAGTAGCGATTTTTCCAGCCAGTCGCCTCCGGGCGGGTTGGATCCGAAAACCATGCTCTTGTTGACCATGTTGTCGACATGGGTGGCGCTGGTGACGCTGAAACGACCGATGGCCAGATCAGCGTAATCGTCATCGCCCTCCAGGAGCGCATACCAATAATCGCTGACCGAACTGTCTATAAAGTGGCCCGGCCCTTCGGCTTCCACGATGTGGCTGGGTACATCGGCATGGTCACCAACCAGCAGAACATAGCGGATTCCGTTGGTGGCGTATTCGTTGGCGATGTAGGCCTTGATCAAAGCATCGTTGGCGCCAATGGATGAAATCGGGACCATCGTCGTGGCCAGACCGTTAGAGTTTTTCCAATTTACGAAAGGTGCCATGTTGTCCATGAAGGCATCGTTGGCAATGATCAGGTAGTCGTAAACCCCATCGGTTTCAGGCTCGGTCGTGTAGGCATCGTTAACCTCAAGGTTCATCTGGCCGTAATTCAGAACCGTTGAGCCATACATTCTATCGTAATTTGTCGCGATTGGTCTGCGAAGGGGGGCCTTGACGTTTTTATCGCTGATACCGGTATAATCCAGTCTGACCGTAATTTCCGACCGAACGTTGAGCTCTCCCGTTGCCGGATTGAAGGCCAGAGGATTGACCTTGAGGCTGACAACCCTCAGGTCGCGCCAGATACCGGGATCGCCGACGCTTGCCATCGCGCCCGGATAAAACGCGTTCTGCCGGTAAAATGCTTCATCAATATCAAACCGCACTCTTTTCTCGCCTTCCAGAAGTGGCGTCTGAAAAGGATGAACTTTGTAGCCGGGAAGCGTTGTCTCTTTGTAATCGACAATGCTGACCGAAACATTGGCGTTGCCGGGAATGCCCACGAGTTCGGATATTACAGGAAGTTCCGGTTTACTGATGTCAACCGTGGTGGCGTATCCGGGGAATTGCAGCTTCTGGTAAGTAACGCCGTTTTCAGTAATGTCCTCCGAAAAGAAACCGCTTATAGTAAACTTGATGACGGTTTCGTTTTGGTTTGACTGAAGGACTTCGGCGGAAGGGGTTTCTATGAGTGAATTGCCCTCAAGCGAAATCCAGTTCGCTTCACCATAAACAGTTACCACAGAGCCGAATACCAAGAGTGTCAGCAGTTGCGCCACTGACATTAAGGTGCGGTTCATACATCCTCCAATGCTTACTAAAGGTGGTTTGTTCGAAATTGCGCACCGACACAACCGCCGGTACGGCCTTCTCCTGGGTGTTCGTGAGGGTCGTAATCAACAATATATGCACAGCGATATTCCGTCTGAAATGATATGAATATCTGCGAGGGACGACTTTAATATAACAGAATTGCTCGCCGTGTCAACCGTCAAAAGGCTGTTGCCCGAGGCTGCATGTTTATTAGCCCTGTAAAATCTGTGCCCTTGACCGGTCCGTGCCGGTAACGTCCGGCCGCGATTGCAAATGCGGACTTGCTCCCCTGAGTGCTTTTTTGGCAACAAGCTAATTTGTTGCTTTTCTTGCGCTGGCAAAAGTATTACATTACCGACCACGTTGTAAGGGATTGGCACGGTACAAGGATGTTCAGTCAAATCGCAAAAATATCGTTAATGGTTACAAGCCTGGCGCTGTCACTATGCCTGATGACCGCAAATCCGGCGATGGCCCAGATTGACTCAACTACCGTTCACTATTACGTCGGCAAAGCCGTCAGAGCGCACCCCGACGGAGCCGTCGGCGCGGCATCGTTTCACGGGTCGCTGCAGTACCAGTTCGTGACCAAACCACCGAATGTCCCTGTCGTGGATATTCAGAAATTCAACGCTTCGCTGGGTTGGGTGGCTCACCCCAGCGTCAACTTCATGGGAAGCTTTCGCGGTATATCCGAAGACAGCTCCCGCTATGGGCTCGCTTTTGGCCTGAGGCTCTATACTGTCAATCCGGAACGCAAGGACAAGGCGCACAATCCCGATGGCCCTGTGGGCGGGCCGGTTCTCACCGCGTCGGGTGGAATCAGATATTCCGATCTGGCGGTTGAGGATGCGAAGACGGTCGGCGACTTTACCCTCCTGGTGCCGGTGTCGCGAAGACTGTCCATTCTGGCCGGAATGCGTCTGTTCGAGGCGATTGAACAGGCCGATGTTCAACAGGCCTACGGCGGTTTCAATTTTTACCTGTCTCCGTATAACGCCGATTCGGCTTATACCAATCCCGATGGACAGGTGGGTAATGCTGCTTTCCATCTCAGCGGCGGGGGCTCCGAGAACGGCGTTTTCGGCGACCTGACCATGTTTTTCCCAATCAGCAACAAACTCACCTGGCATATCACTCTGCGCGGTGAGCGGGTAGAATTGCCTTATCGCCGTGTCGTCGCGATCGGCGGCGGATTTTCCTTGTATCCTTCCAATTAACACGTCCACAACAGCTTAGCCTATGTGGCCACATCCCTTGCGGGGATGGAAACTATCCTCATAAAACTTCCGTATACAAAGAAAAACATCTCATCATATCAGCAGTACGGAGGAAGCGATGCACAGCGTTTTGAAAATCTCATTGGTCACGATAGTAACCCTGGCGGTACTGGTTTCTATCGGTTTGAGCAGATCATCAAAATCCGGCAAGTACCCCTGGATCGGAATCTATGGCCAGTCGGTTACGGAAGATTTGGCCGACGCTTTTGATCTCGACATCGAATATGGCGCGGTAGTGAACGAGATAGTCGATGATTCCCCGGCTGAGGCCGCCGGTCTGGAGGAAGGTGACATCATTATCGCTTTCGGCGGCTCGAGAGTCGAAGACTACGATGACCTGCTTGATATGCTCGAAGAGCGCAAGCCGGATGAAAAGGTCAAATTGAAAATCAATCGTGACGGCAAAGAGATGGAGCTGGAAGTTACACTCGAGGGTCGGCCGCGCGATTACCACTCCAGTTGGCGCTGGTACGATGATGACGACCACATTGTTTACGTGCCCAGGGTGCCGTCGGTGCCGAGAGTGCCCGCTGTTCCCGGGGTGCCCGATGTCCCCAGAGTGCTGGCGATTCCCGAAATCGACAAGCTCGTTCTCGCGAACAGTTATTTCGACCGGTCCTATATAGGGGTACAGGTCACGATGCTCACCACACAACTCGGCGAATTCTTTGGGGTCGAGAAGGGCCGCGGTATGCTGGTAACATCGGTTGAAGATGATTCCCCGGCCGCCAAGGCGGGAATCAAGGCCGGTGATGTCATCACCAAAGCTGACAACCAGCGCATCTTTGAGAGGGATGACCTTCATGAAGTTATCAATGACTTCGAAAAAGGCGAGAAAATCAACATTGTCATAGTCCGTGACAAGAAAGAACAGTCGGTCGAAGTCGAGATAGCGGAGCGCAAAGGTTCGCGGCACGGAAAAAGTTACCACTTCAGCGGTCCCGATATTGATATCGATCTGCCCGATATGGATGGTTTGCATTACGGAGTCTATTCCGACGACGGCGAAGTTTACTTCGAGTCCGAGGATTTTGCGGAGGACTACCGCGAGGCGATGGAAGATTATCGGGAGGCAATGGAGGAATTGAGGGAAGAATTGGAGGCGCTCCGGCTTGACCAGGGCGAAGAAGTTCGCGAGGCGCAGCGGGAGGCCAGAGAAGAGTTACGTGACGAAATTAGGGAAATGCAAAAAGAGCTAAGGGATATGAGCCGAAAGCTCGACTGAATCACCCCTCCTTGAGGAAATCCTCAAACAGCACAAAAAGCCCCGTCTTCGGGGCTTTTTTGTTTTTTCTTTCTTGCCCGCTTTGTTGTGTCTCTCTTATATTTAGCTCGCCATGATCAATATGACGGTCGAAAAACTGTTCCAGAGCCGCGCCCAGGAACTGGAGTTGACTCTTCTCAACGGCAACGAAGCCGGGCTGAAAAAGAAGATTCACAATGCCGAGTTGAACCGCCCGGGACTGGCTCTAACGGGTTTTTTCGAGCGCTTCGCCAGTAAACGCGTCCAAATCCTCGGCGAGACCGAAATGGCCTATATCAGCCGGCTCTCGACCGAACGACTTAAAGAGATTTCGTACAAACTGTTTGAGTTCGATATCCCCATGCTGATAATCTCGAAGGGCATAACGCCGCCGTTCGAGGTTATCGAGGCCGCCGACCGACACAATACGGGGGTATTCTCAAGCCGCCTCAGCACAGCCGAACTCACCAACCGGCTGTCGGCCTACCTCGACCACGTCTTCGCGCCTTCGATCAATGTCCACGGAACCCTGATGGATGTCTATGGTGTCGGCTTGCTCTATACCGGTAAATCAGGTATCGGTAAATCCGAGGTCGCGCTGGATCTTGTCGAACGCGGCCACCGGTTGGTTGCCGACGATGTCGTGAAAATTACCCGCACGACGCCCGATGTTATCATCGGAACCGGATCGGAGCTTCTCGGACATCACATGGAGATTCGCGGGGTAGGTATAATTGACATTGAAGAACTCTTCGGAATCCGCTCGATTCGTCTTCAGAAAAGAATCGAGGTGGAAGTAAATTTGACTCTGTGGTCGGAGGCCGAAGATTATGAGCGGCTTGGAATTGAAGACCACAAAACCAATCTGCTCGGCGTGGGTATCCCCGTTGTCAGGGTGCCTATATCGCCGGGGAAAAATATCACGGTGATTTCGGAAGTCATTGCCATGAACCATATGTTGAAGGTTTACGGTGAGAATTCCGCGGTCGAATTCACAAAGAAGCTGTCACAGACCCTGAGCCGTCAATCGGTAACAAAAGACTATCTCGAATCCGACTACGAGTAGCAGCCTTTTTCCCACAATCAAAAAGAGCTTGGAGAATTGACCGGACCGGGTTATACTATACGACTTTATGTCCGGTAATGATTTAAGGAACAATTCCCTGTAACTGAAGTAAAATGTTGTGAGATATTTGGAGGTCTATTTGTAATGAACAGCAGAACTTTGAGTTTAATTCTGGTGGTGTTTTCGCTGATGGTACTGGTTTTCAGCGGTTGCGGTAAATCCGGAGACACACCCGTTGCCACCGTTGGCGATTACGATATTACCATGGACGAATTCAGTGACTACTTCACCCGCGCCAATATGTCGTTTGCCAACGCTCAGGAAGAGTACAACAAAAAGCGTGAAATCCTGGATTCCATGATAGTCACCCGGCTTCTGATTCAGGGTGCCTATGAGAAGAATGTTGATAAGGTTGAGGAGCTCGCCCGGGCGGTAGCTGCCAACAAAGACAAGTTCCTTATTTCAACCCTTTATAAACTGCGTATCGCCGACAAAGCCGAGCCCACCGAGGCCGAAATCAAGGATTTTTACAATCACCTCGAATATAAAGTAAGAGCCGCGCATATCGTGGTCAGTGAGCTGGATACGGCCCAGGCGCTTTTCGAGAGAGTGAAGAGCGGCGAAAATTTCGAACAGCTCGCTTTCGAATACTCCATCGATCCCGACGCCAAGCGTAACAAAGGTGACCTCGGTTATTTTCTCTGGGGCGCCACCGTCGATGAGTTCCAGGACGCCGCTTTTGCGATGCAGCCCGGCGAAATTTCACCCCCGATTAAATCGCAGTTCGGCTATCACGTGATCAAATTGATCGACAAGATTCCCAATGATTCCCGTGGCGAATACGGCGCTATGAAAGATGCCATCAAAAACCAGATTATGCGTCGCAAAGCAATGGATCTCACCCGGGAGTATTTCGAGGTTCTTAAAGGAAAATACCCTATCACGGTCGATACTTCAACGTGCGATTATGTTCTTCACAAGAGAGAGCAGGTATATCCCCCGCAGCTTCTGCCCACCCTGCCGCGCAACGATTTCGACCTGGAGCAGCTCGACCGCAATGAGAAGGAGCTGGTGGTAGCCAGCTGGAGTGGTGGTCAGGTATCGCTTATGCAGTATCTCACCCAGATCAAAAACATCCCGGCTAACTTCAGGCCGGATTTCGATAACTACGACTCGATTGGAGCCGTCGCCTTTGAACTGCTCAAGCCCGATATGCTCAAAGAAGAGGCGCTTGCCGAGGGTATGGACAAAAACGATGAGTACCTGGAGAATATGCGCATGTTCAAAGAGTTCAACATGGCCGACATCATGAAAAATGACTCCATTCAGGCGCCGCCCCCGCCGGATGAAGATGCTCTGCGGGCCTATTACGACGAGCATATCGACGAGTTTACGACTCCGGCCAAAGTCCATGTCTATGAAATTATGCTGAGCGATGAGATGAGAGCTACCCGGTTGCTCAAAGAAATCAAATCGCTCGACATGTTCAAGCAAGCCGCGGCGGAACTGACCGAACGTCCCGGTCGTCGCAGCCGGCAAGGTGATATGGGCTTTATCGAAGCCAAGTGGTATCCCGAGTTGTTCGAAGCCGCGATGAAGACTTCCAAAGGCCGTATGGGCGGCCCGGTTATGGTGGGCGGTAAATACTCGATCTACTGGGTCGTTGATAAAGTCGAACCCGAGGTCAGGGATTTCCTCGAGGTAAAACGCCTCATCAATGACCGCCTGACAAAACAGGCAAAGGGCGAAGCTATACAGGCGTGGGTAGACGAACGCTTGAAGAACACTAATGTGGAGGTCGACGAGGACGCTATCTGGGCCACGATCGAAATGGACAAATATCCCGAGCCGGTGGCTGGAGCTGATAGTACCGCGGGGAACTAAGACGGAGCTTATGAGACTTCTGAAACTCGTATTGATCCTGACAGCGGTTGCGGTGTTCGCGAGCCCCGCGACCGCTCAGCGGGAAGTGATCGACAGGATCGTCGCGGTGGTCGGCGACCAGGTCATACTCGCTTCGGAACTGGCCGGGCAGATGCAGTTGCTCGTGCTTCAGTCCGGCACACGGCCGAAAAATCAACAGGAAATCGAACAGCTCCAAAAAGACGTTCTCGACCAGATGGTCTCCGACAGACTTTTTCTGCTCGCAGCCAGGGAAGACACGAGCATCTCCGTGCGCGAGGAAGAGATCGATGACGCCCTTGAGGAGCAGGTCACCCGCATCTCTCAGAATTTCGACAGCTACGATGAATTCATGGCGGCGCTTGCCTCCGAGGGCCTCAGTCTCCGTGATCTGAAAAGGAGATACCGCACTGACGTCGAGAATCAGATGCTCAAGCAGCGCTTCATCCAGTCAAAGCTCGCCACCGTTTCGGTGTCCCGACAGGAAGTCAAGGAATTTTACGATACGTTCAAAGACTCGATACCGAGTCAGCCCGAAGGTGTCAAACTGGCTCACATACTGTTGACCGTTCGGCCTTCACAGAAGGTGGAGGATTCGATACGTCAATATGTGACCGACCTGAGGCAGCGAATACTCGATGGCGCCGATTTCGCCACGATCTCCTCGCAATACTCGACCGGCGGAGCCGGGGTCAACGGAGGCGATCTGGGTTATCTGTCGCCAGAGGACGTTGTCCCGGAATTCGCCCGGGCCGCCTTCAATCTGAACATCGGAGATATCTCCGGCGTCATCAGAACCCAGTTCGGTTACCACGTCATAAAGTGCGAGGGAAAAGAAGGTGAGCGTTCCCGGCTGAGACACGTTCTGGTCGAAGTTCCGGCGACGCTCGAAGATTCCTCCATGACCTACCAGCTGGCCGACTCTCTGCTTCAGGTGGCCCGCGAAGGGGATGATTTCGCCCAACTGGCCAAAGCGTTTTCCGCTGATAACGATACGCGGGCCCAGGGCGGCGAACTTGGCTGGTTTGCCGTCGCGGATATGCCCCAGGAGTTTGCCGATGCGGTGCAGGGTTGGGACACCCCCGGTGAATACCGCGGTCCCGTTACGTCGCGCTACGGAATCCACATTCTCAAGCTCCTCGATTACCAGCCGGAAAAAGAGTACACCTTCGATGAAGACTACGACCGCATAAAAGAATTGGCGCGTCAGGATAAAACGGGCAAGATGGTTGACAAATGGATCGAGCAATTGAAAGACAAAACATATATAAGCTACCGTCTTGAAGACTGATCGCCATGCGCATAGATGACTATCTGTCCACTGTCGGGCTGATTAAGCGTCGAACCGTCGCCAAAGAACTTGCCCACAACGGTATGATCACCGTCAATGGTCGCGTCGTTAAGCCCGCCTATCAGGTCAAACCTAAAGACATTATCCAGTTGAAGGGCAAAAACGCCCTGGCTGTCGAAGTACTCGAGCTGCCTTCGGGCTCGATCGCGAAAACCGACCGCGAAAATTATTACAAAGAGCTAAAAGTAGAATAGCCTGCTGCACTTTCTGTAGCTGTGCGCCTGTCGCATTCTATTTTGCCGCTTGGACTTTAGTCGGTCGAGAAATCCCCCAGAACTAATCCTGTTTCCTTTTGTTATAGCCTATAAAACACTATGAGGATATCAGGCCATGACTAAGACCAATAGCGATGCCAGGGCCGCAACCCTGGGCGCCCTTAAGAAATCGGGATGGAAAAGCAAGACGGTCAAGGAGGAGTTGCGGCAGAACCTGCTGAACAAAATCAGATCTTCCGAAGCGGTCTTTCCCGGAATCATCGGTTACGACCGCACGGTCATTCCACAGATAGAGAACGCCATTCTTTCAAGGCACAATTTCATTCTGCTCGGTCTTCGCGGACAGGCCAAAAGCCGCCTTATCCGCCAGCTCTACCGGTTGCTCGATGACTACATTCCGGTCATTCCGGGCACCCAGCTAAACGAAGATCCTCTCAACCCTATTTCGCCCATGGGTAAGCGAATGGTTGCCGAAATGGGCGACGACATGCCGATTGAATGGCTGCAGCCCCACGAGCGATTCCACGAGAAATTGGCCACGCCCGATGTTTCTATAGCCGATTTGATCGGTGATATCGACCCGATCAAAGCCGCCCGTGAAAAACTCGATATCTCCAATGAAGAGGTCATTCACTGGGGGATTATTCCACGCACCAACCGGGGCATCTTCGCCATAAACGAATTGCCCGATCTTCAGCCGCGCATACAGGTGGGTTTGTTGAATATCCTCGAAGAAAACGACATCCAGGTGCGGGGCTTCCCGCTGCGAGTACCGCTCGACATGATGCTTGTGTTTACGGCCAATCCCGAAGACTACACCAACCGCGGCAACATTATCACTCCGCTTAAGGACAGAATCGACTCCCAGGTTGTCACGCACTACCCGCGCACTTTGTCCGATGCACGGGCTATTACCTCGGGCGAGGTTTCCCACGACAATGCCGCCGCCTACATCCCGGAGTTTCTTCGCAATATTCTCGAAGAAGTGGCTTTCGAGGCGCGCACGAGCGAGTATGTGGACCAGTCATCAGGCGTGTCGGCGCGCGTGTCTATCTCGGCGCTGGAAAATTTCCTCTCCAATGTCGAGCGCCGCGCCGCCAGAAACGGCGAGAAAGACAACTACCCGCGCATGTGCGACCTGTACTCCGTTATCCCGTCGGTGAGCGGCAAGATAGAGCTTGTTTACGAAGGTGAGCAGGAAGGGGCTGTCGTGGTCGCGCACAACCTGATTTCCCAGGCGATAAACAAGGAGTTTCTCAAGCACTTTCCACGTCCCAACAAAGAACGTCAGAAACCCGATGAACCGATGCGCGATAACCCGTACGAGGCCGTCATTGACTACTTCTCCGGCGGAACCAGACTTGAGATATCCGATGACATGGACGAAAACGCCTATCAGGGTCAACTCAAGAAGATTCCCGGCCTTAAAGAAATAGTCTCGCGCTACTTTGGTACCAAAGACGAGCGTGAGACCATCCTGCGCATGGAATTCGTCCTCGAAGGACTGCACCACAATAACCTGATATCGCGCGAAATGGAGGACACCACTTTCCGATATGGCGATATATTCTCCGATATGCTAAGAGGCATGGGGGGCGCCCGTTGAAATTCACCTATACTGAATTCGATGATGAGCTCTACCGGACTTTGAAGAGCCTCGCCAGCCTGATGGCTATCTTCAACTACCTGCTCGTTCGTTTTAACGGCGATGTCGAAGAGACTCTCAAGATGATGGAGCGCCTTCAGCAGCAGGGGTATATCGATCCCGACCTGGACCTGGAAGAATTCAAACGCCAGTTGAAGCAATCACGGATAGTCAAACAAACCGCGCAAGGTCTGAAACTCGGCGCCAGGGGAGAGAAGCAATTGAGGCAGGATGCGTTCGAGCAGATATTCCAGCGCATGAAGGCGGCCGGCAAGGGACAGCACGCGTTGCCTTACGAAGGCGGGTCGTCCGAAGAAACGTTGCCGGAGAAGCGAAACTTCAACTTCGGCGACAGCTACCGGTCCATCGATTACAACAGCTCCCTGTTCAATTCCATCAAAAGAAGCGGCGACTTCGGTTTGAACATATCCGAAAAAGACCTCGAGGTTTATGAGTCGGAGCGATCAACCTCGTGCGCCACGGTGCTTATGATTGATGTTTCCCATTCGATGATACTCTACGGCGAAGACCGCATTACGCCCGCAAAGCAGGTGGCGATGGCGTTTACCGAGCTGATTCTGACCAAATATCCCAAGGATGATCTTTCGATCGTATTGTTCGGCGATACGGCCGAGCAGGTACAAATCAAGGATCTTCCTTACATAGGCGTAGGTCCCTATCACACCAACACGCAGGCGGGTCTTCGCATGGCCAGGCAGATTCTTCTCTCCCGCAAACATGTCAATAAGCAAATCTTCATGATTACCGATGGTAAACCATCGATGATTACCCGCAAGAACGGACAATTGTATCGCAACCCGATGGGATTGGATCCGATAATCGTCAACCGCACCCTGGATGAAGCGGTCATTTGCCGCAAAAAGAAAATACCTATCACGACCTTCATGGTGACCGACGATCCATATCTTCAGAAATTCGTGCAACGCCTGACTGAACTTAACCGGGGGAGAGCCTACTTCTCATCGGTAGACAATCTTGGAAGCTACGTTATCTGGGATTTTGTTGCCAATCGAAAGAGAAAGACCGGCTGAACTCAATCGCGACGGCCAATACCAAAAAAGTGATTGCCAAAAAGCGTTGAACTTCTTACGCTGGCTGAAAAGCAATTGTGAGAACCTGAATTTTCATCGCGGGTGTAAGATCTATGAGCAAAGAAATAAGAATTCCCACTCTTCCCAAATTGAACTGGAAACAGGCGACCTGTGAGGTTTGCGGCGAGACTTTCGATTATCCATCCAAGCGCCGTCCTGCGACCTGTAAAAAGGGTGAGTGTAAATACAAATACGAATATAAGATAGATCCTCAGTCCTGGGCCGCCCACCAGCCGGGGCTTTTCGACAACGCCAAAAAGTAGGCCTCACCGTTTAACTGATGGCGTCAGGGGCGAGTCTATCCAAACCAGATAGCCATCGTCGGACTGTACCTTCTATTTCATCGCGGATACGACGGAATTCAGTCAAAATATCAGCCTCGCTGCCGGTTACCTTGGCAGGATCATCAAACGGCCAGTGTAGACGCTTCGCTTTGCCGGGAAAAACGGGACAGTTGGCGGCGGCGTTATCGCAAACCGTAATCACGTAATCGAACTTATCTTTGGCATATTTGTCCAGGTGGTCCGATGAATGTCCGGAAATGTCGATACCTGCTTCGGCCATCACTCTTACCGCCATTGGATTGAGACCGTGTGGCTCTAATCCGGCCGAACGGACGGCATAGGCTGATTCATTATCTCCCGCTTTGAGAAAATAATGCCGAAAGAAACCTTCCGCCATCTGAGAACGGCAGGAATTCCCCGTGCAAAGGACGAGTATTTTCATTTTGATCTGCTTTCTCTTACAGGGAACCACGACTGCGTGCGCAGGCAGAACCTCACCAGCATGAGCATCACCGGGACCTCAATCAACACCCCAACTACCGTGGCCACGGCTGCGCCTGAGTTAAGGCCGAAGAGCACCACCGCTGTGGCGATGGCAACTTCAAAATGATTCGAGGCGCCAATGATAGCCGCGGGAGCGGCATCTTCGTACTTGAGCTTGATCAATCTCGAAGCGGCATATCCAATCGCGAATATAAATATGGTCTGGATGAACAACGGCACGGCTATGAGACCGATATCGAGCGGCTGTTTTATGATCACCTCGCCTTTAAGGATGAATAACACTACCAGCGTCACCAGCAGCGCCGTAATCGCTATCGGCGTAAGTTTGTGCAAAAAGACGCTGTTAAAATAGTCAATCCCTTTTCTTCCGATGATACTCTTTCGCGTATAGTAGCCGCTGACCAACGGAAGCCCGACATAGACTAAAACCGAAAGAAAGATCGTCTGCCAGGGGATAGGCATCTTGTTTACCGATAGTAACAGCCCGCCGAGGGGAGCATAAAGCACCAGCATCGTAAGCGAGTTAACCGCTACCATTACCAGCGTCAGAGCATCGTTTCCCCTTGAGAGATAGCTCCACATAAGGACCATCGCCGTGCACGGCGCTATGCCGAGCAAGATGGCGCCGGAGATGTATGACCGATATATCTCGACTTCGCCACCCTTGATAACCTCCGTGCCTTCGATCAAGTCCCTGAACAGAAAACCCAAAAACAGATAGGCTATGACATACATCGTAAACGGCTTGATCAACCAGTTGATGACCAGTGTGAGAACAACCGGTTTGGGAGTCTTGGCCGCAGCCTTAACCCTGGAGAAATCAATCTTCACCATGATCGGGTACATCATGAAGAAAAGGCAGATCGCGATGGGAATCGAAACCTGCGCATAGGAAAACCTGTCAAGAAATACCGCCAATGAAGGCCAGGCGAAACCTATAAGCGTTCCCGCTATAATCGCCAGCAGGACCCAGACGGTAAGGTACCTTTCAAAAAACGATAGTCCCGTGTTCACCCGCAACGATCCTCCTTCAAGTGTCGTTGAGCCAGCCGTTTGCTATCGCCGGCGAAGGGTTCTTTATTTTTCAGTGTGCCGAAATAGTCCGCAAGCGCCGTCATCAGGGGTCGGCCGGTAAATGACAATTGGTAATAAATCCACTTCCCGCGCCGCGAATCCCGCACCACGCCGGATGTTTTAAGCCGTGACATGTGTCGTGAAACCGTAGATTGAGGCAGCGACAAAACATTCTGAATGTCACAGACACAAAGTTCCCCCTCCGTCAGAAGGGCGACGATTCTCAGTCTAATCGGTTCAGAAAGCGCCTTGAAAATCTCATGGTCGATATTCGATGGCAAGTTAAAATTCATATATCCGGATATACAGATATATAACTCTCTTTGTCAAGCAGAGATTCGTACTCTTTCGGAGGACCGGTTGTGAGGTATTTTTTTACGCACAGGGAACTCCGCGCTTCCAGGATTTGTTTTAGAACCTAACAAGCTGACTTAAAACCATTTATGAGAAATTTCCCGGGACTGCAACAAAATCCACCATTGTGCGTAAAACAGAAAAGTGTATATTCCGGGCATATTAGAAAAAACTCGGGATCCTTAAGGAGTAACACGTGAGAAAACCAGCAAAGACGATTATACTCGTAATCGCTGTCCTGTTTGCCTTTTCGGCCGCCGCTTTCGCTTGCGACGAAAAATGTAAAACTGACCAGACAGCCAAAACCACCGAAGCTTCCGCCAAGATGGTTTCATCCAAGACCGCCAAGAGCGGAGGCTGTCCGTTGGCCGGAAGTCCGCTCTGTGGGGGGGCTGATAAGGCCGCCGCTCAGACGGCTACCGCTGATGGCATGGTGACCCGCACTATTTCCATCAAAGGCATGACCTGTACCGGTTGCGAAAACAGTATTTCCGCCGCTTTGGTCAAGGTCCCCGGTGTTGTTGAGGTGGTCAGCATCAGCTATCAGAAGGGCGAGGCCGTTGTCAAGGTAGATCCTGCCAAAATCAAGGAGAGCGAGATAACCACTGCTGTTGCCAGTGAAGGCTACGAAGCTAAAATTATTCCCGCCGTGGCAACATCGACCGGCGTCAATTCAACCTGTGGTTTGAGTGTTAAGAACGCTATGGACAACGCTGCTTGCGACAGCGCCACTCACACCACGACCGAAGAAAAGAAACCCGAAGAAACCAAATAACCGTTTTGTCGATATAACCTCACCTAAAAGCGGGAGCTTTGGCTCCCGCTTTTTTTGTATAATGAATGAGGCCCGGTTGGACGAGTAGCAGTTTTGACTTTGTTTTGAACAGGATTTGCTTAACTTATACTGCAATGCGGCAAATAGTAACGTACATCGCGCTTATAACTCTGCTCTTATCGGCTGAGGTTTTTCCGGCCAAGTATGCCGGGGAGGCGTTCTCGCTCGGGGTCGGAGGTCGCGGCTTGGCTCTCGGGGGTGCCGTCGTGGCTGGACCGTTTGACGGCTCCGCACCATACTGGAACCCGGCGGGTATGAACAGGCTGGACGGCAAATTTATCACGGCCATGCACGCCGAAACATTCGGGTCACTGCTCAACCACGACTTCGTATCCTACGTAGTCGCCCGCGACAAAGATGCATCGCTCATTCGCTCGTTCGGATTTTATTTCTATTATCTCGGCGGGGGAGGCATCAAAATCACCGCCCTCAACGAATTCGATCGCCCGTATGTGGTACGCGAAGAATCCCACGGCGACTATCTCTTTGCGGCATCAATGTCGGGCAAGCTGTCAGGCCGCATCGACTTCGGACTGACCGCCAAAATTATTTATCGTGACATCGGAACGGAAACGGGCAAAGGTCTCACTATGGACGCGGGGTTGCTTTACGATTTAAAGCAATGGCTGGATGTTGGTCTGATGGTTACGGACATCACCACCGGTTTTATCAGATACTCGGGGGAGACATTCGATGACGGCGCCAATACGGAATCGATCTATCCCACGGTCAAGCCCGGTCTGATGTTAAGTCACACCTACCGGACTATAACCGGACGTTTCATGATGAGCGGCGACATCAAATTTGAGGACATCAAATATGCGGCTCAATACTGGAGCGGGCCGGTCTCGATGGATACTCACTTCGGCTGGGAAGTCGCCTACAAAAAGATGCTGTTTGGCCGGGCCGGATTCGATATCGGCAACCTTACGCTTGGGGGGGGAGTCGATGTCAAAAACATCACGGTCGACTTCGCCTTTCTCAAACACGACGCCCTCGATGAAACTTATCGTGTCAGCGCCGGATACCGCTTCTAAATACCTTTCCAGAGCCGTTTAAGACTTTTACAATGTGTCAGCCGCAAGCTGCTCGGCAAACTCTTTACCTTCCGGCCAAAGCACTTCGACCACGAACATTCCCCGCAGTTGATCAGCATCATAGCCGGTAGCTTTGTCATCAGGATATTTTTCCTGCAGCGCGGCTTTTACTCCCGGCTCTAACTGATCGATCGGTCCATGGCATTTCAGGCAGAGTGGCGCGGTCATAATGGGTTTGTAATAGCGGAAGATTTTCGGCTGCTGTTCGGACCACTCGTATGAATAAGCTGCCGTCTGACCGGTAGTATCGGCGAAGCGAGCCAGAATAGCCATCTGGTGGTCATCGGCAAAATTCTCCGGGTTGCGGTTTTTGTCGCTGACGCGGACAATCGACCAGTACTGGCCGGAGTTGGCCTTGGCGATCTCGGGCGCCTTCAACTGGCACACTGAAATGGCGTTCTCCGCACCGCCATCAGACATAGCCGCCATCAGTTCACTCTTCAGCTCCTTGCCGAATTTGGCTATCAGACGGTTCGAGGCATCGACCAGCAGATCATTATCGCTTGTGGTGGCAGAGGACGTATCGGTGTCGGCCTTCTTGCCGCAGGAGAAAAGCAAAAAGCTGCTCATCAGAAGAACCAACGCAGTTCGCATAAACCCTCCTTTGTACAGACAAATCTGTTACGTGTATTGGAATAATCTAACCATTAATACCGAACCGGTCAACCATTGCTCCGTGATCAGCCGTCAGAACGCGAAACCAATGTTGACATAGAAGCGGTCGAAGTCGCTGTCGGCGATACCATAACCGAATTCGAATGGCCCCAGCGGAGAATCAAAGGCAAGACAGACGCCGACGCCGTTGCGGAGATTGCGGAGTTTAATCTCATCGGAACTCACATATACCTCTCCCAGATCGTGACGGCCGGTCAAATACAGTCGCAGCGGCAGCTTCACCCTGATCTCGTTGGAAAAGATAAACATCTTGTCCCCGGCGAGTTGGTGTGTCCTGAAGCCGGCGAAAGAATGCATACCCCCCAGAAAGAACTGTTCCGATGGCGGCAAACCCGACCGCGACACCCCGAGCTGGAAACTCGGGTGATAATTGAGGAACTTTCCTAAGGGCAAAAAAATCTCGAGCGAAGAGTAAAACCGGGTGAACTCTTCCTCACCGCCAAGGTATTTACCCGCCAACTGAAGCTGAAACAGGTATCTGTTGCCGGTGCTCGGAAACGGCAGCCGGTCAAAATTCTCTACCATCGATTCAAAAGTCACTACTCTCAGGTCAAACACTCTGCCGGTGCCGGTATTGCTGTTTTCGTACTCGACTCGCTCCATAGTCAGACCGGCCGAAACCGTACCAAGCCGGGCGATCTGCTGTCCAACGGTAAGTTCGAAGCCTGTCTTTCGCTCCTCACGGGTCCCCACCTGCTCATCGCCAACATAAACCCGACGGTCGATATAGCGGTGAAACAGGTTGAGCCTCGATGTTAGGTACGTGCTCACTATACGGTCAGCCTTGAAAGTCCCGAGATACTCCTGCCGTCTCGGGGAATAACGGGCGTGAAGAAGATATTGCAGGCCGATGCCCCCGATATTGTCGTCGAGAAACTCCGCGAACTCCTCCGATTCATACTCGTCATCCCAGTGCCAGCCGAGTCGAAGCTGACTGTTTTTCCTCTCATCCACGCCGATTTTTACAACGGCGCCTTCGGGTGACGGCAGTACTCCGACCGTCACTCGATCGAACAGGTCAGTTCCGTAAATATTGGTAATACCGGTGCTGGCGCGCGAGGTCGAGTAAGGTTCTCCGATTTTGAGGGTAAAGTATGACCTTATGTACCAATCGCGGGTGCGCTTGTTGTGCTCAACATCGATTCTCCGTATGACGGCTTCGTCGATAGTAATACCTATGCGGCGATTGTCCTTGTCAATTGCGACACTTCGAATATTGGCCAGGTCATATCCCTCGTCGTGATATAGCGCGAGAATTCTCTCCAGACCCTGCCTCACACTGCGCGGGGTGATTACTGAATCGGGAGCCAGCAGTTCGCGAATCAGCCTCTGCTCATCGAAAATGCTATTGCCGGCAAAACTTATTTCCGTCTCGGGAATGGTGAGGTTCTCATAGGCCATTATCACAAGGGCCGCGCCGACACTACCGTTCGTCGGCTGCTGAACTGGTTCGATATCCGCCTGAAGGCGAAAGAGATTGAATTCCGACACCATCCGCCTGAGTTGTTTGGTCAATTCGCCGCGGGTGATAACGCGCCCCAGAAGACTCTCCCGGATGGCTTCACTTACGCCCTGCGGCAGGTCAACCACTTCGACAACTTCTATATCGTAAGTTATCGTCTCGCGGCCTCGCTCGATTATGGCGATGATACTGTCGGCTTGCTCGAGTCCGCAGCGGTACCCGAGAGCGATGATGCTGTCTTTGTATTCAAAATCACTGGAAGCGAAATCATCGATAGGCGGTTCGATCACATAATCGGCTTTTGCAAGCTCGGCTTTTAACTGATCGGCGGTCATAATCGATGTCACCTGGTTGGCGATATCAACGGGCGTAACGAGCTCCTCTTTGGGCAGCAGCTTGCTGGCGGTGTTTATGGCAATCACCAGCCCCGCCGGATTACTCATGCCGCGAACAAGCTCAACGGGAATCGGTGTGACCATGCCGCCATCCATGAGCACCTGGTTCTCTTTCTCCAGTCCCGTAAACGCCAGAGGAAAAGCCATGGTGGCGCGAAGGGCGTCGGCTATCGACCCGGTGTCAAGGACCACCTCCCGACCAGACACAATATCGGTGCTTATGGTCTTGAAGGGTATGGGAAGACGGGAGAAATTGGCGCCAGACTGATAATTGGCGCGTGTGGTAAGGTTCGTCATCAACTCCGTCAGCTTTTGACCGGCCGTAAGAGCCTGGGGAATCACCGGACGGAGACCGTCGAATCGTACCGACAGCAGATGTCGGTCGTGTTCCTGTCGCCGCGTTACGAGCATGGACCTGCGCGCGGGCGCGTTCGAAAACAACTCATTGAAGTTTATCTGTGTGGCTATCGAATCCAGTTGGTCGGGGGTGTAGCCCGCCGCATACAAGCCGCCGATTATGCCGCCCATCGACGTTCCGGTGATGGCCCTCACGGCAATGCCTTTTTCCTCAAACGCCTTCAATATGCCGATGACGCTGAAGCCGCGGGCTCCTCCGCCGGACAGAGCCAGTGATACAGGATAATCACTGTCGCCGCGGTAAGGACCCAGATCGTCAATCCCTCCAACGACAATGGCGTCGTCGACAGCCGCCAGACACGTAGTCGCCAGAAGAATAATGAGTAAAAATGCGCTCTTAGTTTTCACTTGCCAACCAGTCACCACAATCGGTTCATTGTGCAAAGTTGCAATTATTTGTGGGTGATGACAAGTGTCAATTACAAAGAGTCAGCTTAAGAGCATCAAAGCCCTGTCCACCAGTAAAGGTCGAAAGCAGACCGGTCTTTTTGTCGCCGAGGGAGTACGGCTGATCGAGGAGGCCGTTCGCCACCGGATCAAGCCGGTCCAGCTTTACTTTGCGCCCTCGCTGTTGTCGGAGAGGGGCAAGGCCCTGGTCGAAGAGTTTGGCCGCAAGAAGATTACGATGTTTGAAACAAGCGCTCGCGAGCTGAATTCAATGTCCGCGACACAGACACCCCAGGGGATTATCGCTGCTTTTTCCATCCCGGATTGCCGTCTCGCACAACTTTACCGCCCCAACTATCGTAAAATACTATGGTGCGAAAATATATCCGACCCGGGTAATCTCGGCACACTGGCTCGTTCGGCGCTTGCTTTCGGTTTTGACCCGGTAATCCTGACCGGAAATTCAGCGGACCCCTGGTCGCCAAAGGTGGTGCGGGCTTCAGCGGGCGCCATTTTCGGACTTCACCTGACCAGGGAAACCACCGATGAAGCGCTCGCCTTTGCCGACCGCAACAAGTTCGCAATTGTAGCTACCGGAGTAAAAGGCAAAAAACTGGATTATTCCTTGAAAAAGCAGTTTGAAAAGGCCAAATTGATTCTGGCAGTTGGCAGCGAGGCCGACGGTTTATCCGAGGAAGTCAAGCGGAAAGCCGGCCTTTTCGTCAGAATAGACCACTCGGGCGAGGTTGAATCGCTGAACGCCGCCGTTGCCGGCTCGATTCTTATGAATATGTTGTACGAAGGCACCGGAGCAGGACAATGAAAAACTTCAGGCAAGTATTAACATCTCTGGCTATACTTCTGGTATGTATCTCTTCCGCGACGGCCCAGGAGATTTTCGAACAGGAATCCAACCTGTTCTCGACAAGGGAGCTTAAGACCCGGGTGCCGGCGCCATCCGGCGCGAAAATCCTCATCAAGTCCGCGTTAACTTTGCGCGGCGAACTTCGCATCAGCACTTCAACCGACCCAAATGTAAGTGTCGTCTACACCAAGAAAGCCAGGACCAAAAGCAAATCCACCGCCATCGATTATATCGATCAGATCGCCATAAACCTCTCGAAAATGTCTGGAGGCGCTCGTCTGGAGTTAAGGGCTCCCAACCCGGCTCCGTGGGGTGAGACCGAAGTGGGCCTGATTGAGGCAGTCGTGATAGTTCCGGAATTCTGTCAGGTTGAGGTGGAAGCTGCGTATTTTGACATACAAGCCGACGGACCGTTCGAATCATTCAAGGTGCCGTCGTCGATGGGAAGGCTGAATGTCGCCTATGTCACGGAAGAACTTCAACTGATCACCGCCAACCGTCGCGTTAATGTCGAAAATATCAGCGGCAAGATAAAGGTCGCGACAACCAACTCCGAACTGATGGCGCGAAATATCCGCGGTACCAACGGTCAGGCCTCCTTCCGCAACGAAAACGGTGACATCAGCATCCTTGGCATAAGCGGAGAAATTAACGTCAAAAACAGCTATGGACGCATTGAGATCGATCAATTCGAGGCCACCGGCGACAACAGTTTCGTTAACGGTCAGTACGGTCCGGTCGAAATTTTCGTCTCGAAGATCGGTGACGCCCGGCTGAGCCTGACTAACCGCTACGAAGATATCGAACTGTCAGTTCCGTCGAACGTCTCCGCGTTTCTGGCCCTTGTTGTCGAAGAAGATGGCAAGATCGAGGTTTCCAACTTTTCTTTCAAAGCCGACCTGGTGCAGAAAAACCGCCTCAGCCTAGTCGCCGGAGATGGGAAAGCTTCCATTACGGGTTCGGTGAGAGGTAAAGGGAATCTCTATGTCAGAGGATATCAACCGGAGGATTAGCGATTGAGAAAAGCCACGTTAATATTTGTCCTGTTAATAACTGTCATATTCGTGGGAGCAGTGGCAACTTCAACCGTCCGCGGTGAGAGAATCGAAATACCGGGCGGTGTTTTTTATTACCAGCCCGCGGCATCGGTGTTCGGTTCCGAGGCCACCTGGGTAAACCCCGCGGCGCTCGCAAGGTACCGCGTCCTCGGCTTCCAATTCATGGCGGACTATTACGACGGCAACTACGCCAAAAGCTGGGGCTCGGTGCTAAGCCGCGAGGCGCTCTCTATCGGCTATCGAACACTGCACAACCCGGACGGCGATAATTACAAAGAGTACATACTCGCGGGCTCAGTACCTGTCGGACGACAGCTCTCCTTCGGCGCCTCCTACCGGTATTTTACCGACGGCCCCGGCATCTACGACAATCGCCACTTCTGGAATCTCGGTCTTCTCTATCAGCCGGATAAGCGTTTCAGCTGGGCCGCCGTATTCTCGAACCTCAATAGAGGCAAGATCGATGGCGTCAGGACCGAAACGGAGCAAAGATACTCGTTCGCATACCGGCCGCTCAAGGACGAAATAACGCTGGCTGTCGACATGTTTCTGTCGACCAAAACACGTCTGAGCAACGCGGATTTCGTGTATCAGGTCGAAGTTACACCGCTCAAAGGATTATATCTGAATGCGCTCATTGATGACGACCGAAATTTCGAAATAGGCGTACGGGCAAACCTGCTGCAGTACTTCGTGGGAAGCAGGCGTCAGTCGGATAGCGACGGTAACCATAAGGGTTCGACAGTCTTTTTCGGAGCGACCAGTTCACGGCAACCGTCGATTATCGAACCGAAGGCAAAACGGCTTTCGGTCAGTCTCGCGGGACGCCCCAGCGAAAATCCCCCCCGGCCGATAATCGGAAAGAAGCAGACATCATTTCTGACCACCCTGCTGAGCATTTATCGCGCCGCGGAGGATCCGTATGTAGGGGAGATGGTCCTCGCGCTCGACCGTCTCGCTCTCGGTTTCGGTCAGGCCCAGGAGCTACGCGAGGCTGTGAAATTTTTCCGCGGAAAAGGCAAGGCCGTCACCTGTCACATTTCTTACCCAAACAATATCGCCTATTACATCGGCAGCGCCTGTGACAGAATCCTCATTCCACCCGTCAGTCAATTGAACCTCGTCGGTCTGAGGGCCGAACTCACTTTCTACGGCGGGACACTGGAGAAGATTGGCGTAAGGGCCGACCTGCTTCGAATCGGCGACTACAAAAGCGGCGCCGAGCCCTACACGCAAACCGCGGCATCAGAAGAAAACCGGCAGCAGGTAAACAGACTCCTGGATGACCTTTTCGACCAGTTTGTCAGCGGGATCGCCGAAGGCCGCGCTATCACTATCGATTCGGTAAAGAAACTCATCGACAATGGGCCGTTTACCTCGGCCCAGGCCCTTGAATACGGGTTGGTTGACGGGCTCAGTTATCGTGATGAATTGAACAGCGGGGTTCTTACGAAAATGCCGGAGATTTCTCTTCGCAAATACGTCAGCGACACCGTGATCAATGATATCTGGGGCGTGAAACCGGCTATTGCTGTGGTGGTAGCTGAGGGGGATGTTGCTTTCGACGGCGAAGGTGTGATCCCGTTTGAGGCGGAGTCCGATGTCACCCCGCGCAAAATGGCCGGAGCCTTTACCCGCACCCGTAAAGACCAGACTATAAAAGGCATTATCTTTCGTATCAATTCACCGGGAGGATTCGCGCTGGCCGGTGAAGATGTCTATCGTGAAGTCGAGAGAGCCGCCGATGACAAGCCGATGGTGGTGTCAATGGCAAACGTGGCTGCATCCGGCGGGTATTATATCGCCATGCCGGCAAAATATCTGTTTGCCAATCCGGCAAGCATCACCGGTTCCATTGGGATCTACGGCGGCAAAGCCGACCTGAGCGGATTGTACGAAAAGATCGGTATGGGCAAAGAGCTTTTTGTGAGGGGCCGATTCGCCGGTATGCTCACCACCATGCGACCCTTCACCCCCGAAGAACGCGAAAAATATTTCTCCAGTATGAATGCGATGTATCAGCATTTCCTTGAGCTGGTCTCGGACAATCGCAACATGAGCGTAGATTCGGTAGACAATCTTTCCCGGGGACGGGTATGGACCGGGCGGGAAGCTCTCGGCAACGGTTTGGTGGACCGGGCCGGAGGCATCAAGCAGGCCATTGATTTTACCGCCGAAAGGGTCGGTCTGAAAGACTACCGCATCGAAATACTCCCGGATAAACGGCCCTTCATTATCCTGCCGGGCATCTCCGTGCTGGGCGATATCTCTCGACTTCTTGGCCTCGGCGGCGCCCGGGCGAGTGAGCCGGGTGAAGACCCGTCAATTCTGGCTACCGAAGGAATCCTGGCGCGCCTGCCGTTCGATATCGAAATCGAATAGCGATAACTCCGCAAAGGCATCCACACCAACAGACTTGAAACCTGCCGGGCATTGGCTTATAATATCTCCGGGAGGAAACCCGGTAACCCTGAACCGATGGAGCATATCATGGCCAAAAATTATAAAATGTATCTCGGCGGAGAGTGGGTTGACCGCAGAGAGAAACTGACAGTCATCAACCCCTACGATGGATCCATGGTCGGCAAAGTCGCCATGGCTTCAAAAGCCGATTTCACCAGAGCAATCGACCTGGCCCAGTCCAGTTTCAAGATCACCCGCGAACTGCCGTGTTACAAGCGGGAGGAAACCTGCCGCAAGATCGCGTTTGAAATCGAAAAAAACGCCGCGAAACTGGCCCGTATGATGTCGCTTGAGCTGGGCAAGGCTTTCAAAGACTCCATGCTCGAGGTCAACCGGGCTATTGGCGTTTTCAAAGTAGCTGCCGAAGAAGCCAAGCGCATCGGCGGCGAAATCATGGACCTCGACTGGACCCCGGGAGCCGAGCAGAGAGTCGGCCTTATCCGAAGATTCCCCATCGGTGTCGTGGGCGGCATTTCCCCATTCAACTTCCCGCTTAACCTTGTCGCACACAAGGTGGCTCCCGCTATTGCCTCAGGAAACAGTATTGTTCTTAAGCCCGCTTCGAAGACACCCATTCTGGCGCTTATGCTGGCGGAGATTATTGATAAAACGGACCACCCCAAAGGAGCGGTATCGATTCTACCGGCTTCATCAAAAGACACTTCGGTGTTGCTTGAGGATCCGCGTGTCAGGCTTATTACGTTCACGGGCTCGTCAGAGGTCGGATGGTGGATAAAGCGCAACTGCGGTAACAAACAGGTTGTCCTCGAACTCGGTGGCAATGCCGGTGTGGCGGTGGCCGATGATGCTGACCTCGACTGGGCCACCACACGCCTTGTTACCGGAGCTTTTGCGGTCGCTGGGCAGTCGTGCATCTCGGTCCAGCGCATATTCGTACAGGAAAAAATCTACGACCCGTTTCTCAAGATGTTTGCGAAGAAAGTTGGAAGCCTCAAAGTCGGTGATCCCCTTGACCCTTCAACGGACATCGGCACCATGGTCGATGAAAACGCGGTGACCAAAACCGCAAAACTCATTGATGATGCCGTCCGACAAGGCGCCAAAGTCCTCGTGGGTGGAAAAGCCAGCGGAATGACTCTTCAACCAACTGTGCTTGTGAATGTGAAAAGCAGCATGGAGGCGTGCGCCAAAGAAGCGTTCGCGCCGCTCGCGGTTGTCTCGAAATATAAGACCTTCAAGCAGGTCGTCGACGAAATCAATGATTCGGTCTATGGACTCCAGGCCGGGATTTTTACGAACCGTCTCGATGATGTCTATTACGCCTTCAAAAACGTTCAGTGCGGCGGCGTGGTCATAAATGATGTTCCCACCTATCGCGCTGACCATCAACCCTACGGCGGCACCAAAGCTTCGGGGCTTGGTCGTGAGGGTGTGCGGTATTCAATCGAAGATATGACCGAAATCAAGATTCTGTCGATGAATTTCAAGTCCGCCTCGCGCGGCTGACTGGAGTCCATGTCCGCCATAGAACCGCAACCAACAGACCGGCTATCGGAACCTGGGGGTTGTGGCTTCTGTTATATAAGGTAATCGTACAGTTGAACCCGGCCCTGCGGTCGCATCAGACGGGCTTTGAATGTCTGAACAAAAGGAGGCCAAGTTTTGCGCACTAACATGGGAAAAACTGACAGGACAATCAGAATCATTATCGGAATCGTTGTCCTTGCCTTAGGCTATTATTTCGGCACCTGGTGGGGTCTTGTGGGGCTCGTGCCTCTGCTCACCGCTTTTTCAGGATGGTGCCCCGCCTATACTCTTATAGGCGTATCCACCTGTTCCGCGAAGGAAAAGACCGCTTCTCAATAGCTGATACAGCAATATCAAATGACTGCCAAAACCTGCCGATCACTGGCATCGGCGGGTTTTGCTCGCATTGGCAAATGCCCGATCGCATTGCGCTTTGCTCGCGAATTCTCGGGTTATTTTCACAATTTTGAGCCAAAATAGCACAAAATCTGTGTTGTTTTGCCGTTAGACGGGGAGTTCGGGCAAAAAGTGCTTGCCAAGCCGGGGAAGGGCTGTTATTATTGATTTTTGTTTTGGCTCAAGAAATCCAGAACGTACAAAACTGGCAAGTTTCTTTGAACTGATTTTGAGGCTTAAACGTCGATTGTTTAGGCTCTTAAACTGGAGTTGAGGGAAATTTTACGCAGTAAATTCTGTTTGACGACATTCAATTATAGAGGAACCAAGCATATGCGTCGCAAAGATATCAGGCTGGCATTTTTGATGGCTCTTGTGGTCGGACTTTCAATGTTGGCAATCTCTTCGTGTGACAATCCGGGCGACCCGGTTGACAACGAAAATCCAACGATTGCGATTACGAATCCGGTTGATGCCAGCTTCGTGCCAAACACGGTAGATGTTCGAGCGGAGGCTACCGACAACGATGGCGTTAACAAGGTCGAGTTCTATGTTGACGGAGAGCTGTATTACACCGATGAGTATTCTCCATGGGCGTGCCTGTGGACAACCACGGTGGACGATAATGGTGAGCACACGATTTATGCCAGGGCTTTCGACGAAGCCAACAACAGCGCTACTTCTCAGACCGTAACTGTAACCTGCGAAAATTACCCTCCTGCGGCGGTGGAAGACCTGGCAGCCACCGAGCCCACTCCGACCGGCGACCTTACCTTGGCCTGGACCGCTCCCGGTGAAGATGGCAATACCGGCACTGCGACTCTCTATGATATAAGATACTACTGGGCTTCGATTACCGCCGACAACTGGGTGTCAGCAGCCCAAATGACCGGTGAACCCGAGCCTTCCGCGGCAGGGACCGTAGAGTCTTTTGATATTGTCGACCTGCACCGGAGTTCCACTTATTACTTTGCCCTTAAGACCTGCGACGCCTCCGGCAACTGGTCTGAAATTTCCAACTGTGTCAGCGTTACAACCCCCGATATGTTCGATGCCGCGGTGACGTTTGATGTTGAAAGCAACGCCAATTATATGATCGTGGCGGACTTGAACGACGACGACTATCTCGATCTGGTCGTAACACATATGCGTGACACCAACAATCTATCCATCCTCTATGGTAACGGCGACGGCACCTTCCAGGACCCGGTGATCCTTTACACACGCCGCGGGCCGTCATCCGTCTGTGCGGCTGATTTCAACAACGACGACAGAGTTGATTTGGTGACAACGAAGTATATACCGGATTATAAAGTCGGCACACTCAACTATTCCAAGGTGAATCGTTTGCTTCAGCAGGACGGCAATGTCTTCGAACTTGATAACCTGATGGAAATTGATACCGGCTTCTACTGGTGTACGGCTCTGGAGCAGCCCTTCTGGGAATATTGTCAGTACTTTCGCTGTATCAGGTGGGACACGACTACGCTTCAGCCCGATCACAACCCGTGGGGTTGCCCGGACTACGATATCGAGGTCATCGATACCACTATCAGTTTCTTCTACGCTAACGACAGTTCCTATGCCAGCTGCCCCATCGATGTTGACAATGATGGGGATATGGATTTAGCGGTTGCCAACGAAGGCGACGCCAGCTTCTCGTTGCTTTTGAATGACGGTTCTGGCTTTTTTGCCAACCCGGTAAGATATGGCGGTATGGCCAAGCCGCTCTATATCTGTAGCGCCGATCTCAATGGCGATGGTTACGATGATATCGTGACGAACAGCCGGACACAGAGCAGGATTCTTGTCTTCAGGAATCTGCAAAATGGAACCTTCGCCGAAGCGGTTACTTATGTGATCTCCACGGCGCCCATGTGGATCAGCATCGCTGATGTGGATGGTGATGCCGATCTCGACATCGTTTCCGCCTGCTATGGAGGCAACGCTGTTTCCATACTCAAAAATAACGGAAGCGGTGCCTTTGGAGTCAACTGGGCGTACAACACCAGCCGTGGACCATCAGCCGTAGCTGCCGTAGATTTGACCGGCAACGGCGCCATTGATCTGGCTGTCGCCAGTATGGATGAAGATGTCGTGGCAGTGCTGTTGAATGAAGATCCCTTCCCGTATTATTCGTTTAATACGGTTACGTTCCCGGTCGGCGACGGTCCGGGCGCTATTGGAGCGGGTGACTTTGACGGTGACGGCGACAACGACATCGCTGTGCTGAATGAACTCGATGCTACCATATCGATTCTGTTCAATAGAACGATAGAATAGCCGATACTCAAATAAAGTACACTTCCATACCTTTGCTTAAAGAAGTGTTTAGGCCCCCGGTTCTCTGCTGGAACCGGGGGGTTTATTTTGGCGTATTATCAAGTAGTTGCCGAAACTTTTTGGAGGTAATTACATGGATCGAAAAAACATTTCTTCCGGCTCACCTTATGAAAGCACGATTGGCTTCTCAAGAGCTGTTAGAATCGGAAATGCTCTGGCCGTGTCGGGCACGGCTCCGATAGCGCCCGATGGATCCACCGCCGCGAAAGGGGATGCCTATGGTCAGACAATGCGATGCCTGGAGATAATCGAAGATGCCGTCGAAAAAGCCGGCGCCAGGCTCACTGATATAATCCGGACCCGCATATATATCACCGATGTGTCAGCGCAACCGCAGATTAGCCGGGCACACCGCGAATATTTTAAAGATATTCGGCCGGCCGCGACCATGGTCGTCGTCAAGGGACTGGTGCGCGATGACTGGCTGGTCGAAATCGAAGCCGATTGCGTGATTGGCTCCTGATCGACAGTGTTATCGGCCCGCGTCTGGCGCTTTGTTCGGTGTCTGCACAATCGCCCTGCCGGACTGGTCAATCAGACCAAGACGTTCCAGACGGGCTTTGATTGACCCGTAGCTCCGCTGAAGCTGCCTGGAGATTTCCGAAATGTTCCGACCCCCCTTGTGAAGGCGGACAACCTCTTCCAGTTCGTGTTCGGTCCATTTCTCGAATGCTCTGGCATGGTCCTTTTTCATTTCATCGACAGAACGGAATTGCCCGCCCTTGACCGTGAACTTCATGGCGCCTTCCACTTTGATCTCTTTGTCAACGATTATGATCTTTTCTACCAGATCCTTGGCTACCCGGGCCGACAGCATAATGTCTCCCAGAGACAACTGCGGATACTTCTCGAGCACCTGTTTGTAAGAATGTCCGGCGGCGATAAGCTCCAGCACCTCCGTTATCGCCACCCCGGTTTCTCTGATCATGACCTGCGACATAATTCTTCCTCCCGTTAACTTTGTTTGTTATCCAACAATTCCTTGAGTCGTTTCTCTGCCTCGGCTGACGACCGTCGCAAAATGCGACCGATTTCGGCGACAGTCGCGCCGCTTCGATAAAGGTTGACCAGTTCAGCCTCTTCATCAATGGACCATCCCTCGCGTCCCGGCCGGCCACCTGCCGGTATCGACTCCGTCAATGGCTCACCGCAGGCGGCCCAGTACCGTATTATCAGATAGCGGGCAGTGGCGGCCGCGTAAGCGATATCCTCGGCGACCAGTCCGGGATACCTGCCCAATATGGTTTCATAGCGAAGCCCCAGCGCCATAAGATCGAGAATCTCAAGAATGCTTACGCCGGTATCCCGAATATTTAGCCTGTCTGCCTCGCCCGCCATAACTCAAACTAATACCGGCCTGTGACAGCGGCGGTCAGTATTATTTTGGTCTTTAAGGTTACTCTTGCCCGAAAGAGCAAAATAGACTATTTTGGGCAATGAGAATTTGGAGCTAAGTTATCAGGATTTGAGGTATTATGATTTTCGGAGCCCACGAATCGATTTCCGGCGGAATCTTCAACGCTGTCGAGCGAGGCCAAATAGCTACTTGCGACACCATTCAAATGTTCAACAAGTCCAACAACCAGTGGCGGGCCAAGAAACTCGACAAAAAAGAAATAGCTCAGTTTTTCGATACGATTGAATCAACCGGCGTCACAGTCTCGGTGTCCCACACCAGCTATCTCATAAATATCGCTTCCCCCGAGCCGGCGTTGAACGAAAAATCCTACGAGTCGCTTAAAGAAGAAATGGAGCGCTGCGATATTCTCAAAATTCCCAACCTCGTGATGCATCCCGGCTCACACGTGGGTTCCGGCGAAGAAGCAGGGATGAATATGGTGGCCGACCGGATCAATCGTTTGTTCGATGAACTCGGCGACAATGGCGTCACTTTGCTTCTGGAGGCAACCGCCGGGCAGGGGACCAACCTCGGTTACAGTTTCGAGCAACTCGCCTTCATGATCGCCAGAATCGAAAACGATGATAAAGTCGGCGTCTGCCTGGACACCTGTCATATCTTCGCGGCCGGCTATGCAATCGTCGAACCAAAAGATTACAAGGCCACGATGAAGAAATTCGATGATATCCTCGGCCTGGACAAACTGAGAATAATCCACATGAACGACAGCCTCAAAGAACTCGGCTCCAAACGCGACCGTCACGAACACATCGGCAAGGGTTTTATCGGCCTGAAAGGTTTCGCCAATTTCGTCAACGATAAAAGACTTGGCAAAATACCGATGATTATCGAGACCCCCAAAGGCGACGACCTGGCGGAAGATATCGAGAATCTGAAAATCCTTAGAGGGCTGGTCAAAAAGTAATCTTCAGCCGCCGCTTCGACCCCGAAGAGCCGCCAATATCGTCCGAACCGCAACCTTAAGCGTATTCCCCGCCCGATCCCGTGGCCCGGCCAACGCAGGCAAAAAAAATCAACCAAATCTCCATCGGCCCCGTATGCTATAATAGATTTTAATAATCCATGTTCCTGCCTCTTGGGCAGGACTGCTCGATCTGGCCGGGGTCTCCGGGCGCCTTATCCAAAGGGCAATCCACTCGTTTTGAAAGGGAATGAACGCGCGTATGAAATTCATACGGGCGTAACGCAGGAGGAGAAATCATGAATAATGGAAGTATCGATGCCGCCCGGGCCGAAGCCTTCGCCGGACGATTGATAGAGTTGTATAACGGCGGTGGGCTTGCTCTTATGATCTCCATTGGACACCGCACCGGGTTGTTCGATGTCATGGATGGCATGACGTCCGCCACCAGTTATGAGATCGCCCGCAGGGCCGGACTGAGTGAACGCTATGTAAGAGAATGGCTCGGAGCCATGACAGTAGGGAAGATCGTGGAATGCGATCCGAATGGCCCGAGATATTCGCTGCCCCGTGAACACTCCGCCTTCCTGACCCGCGATTCATCACCGAACAACATGGCAGTGTTCGCCCAGTATATTCCTCTGCTGGGACAGGTCGAAGACAAGATCGTGGCAAGGTTCCGCTCGGGAGAGGGTTTACCGTACTCGGAATACAATCGCTTTCATGAAGTAATGGCCGAAGACAGCGGCCAGACCGTGGTATCCGCGCTGTTAGACTCCATTCTTCCTCTGGTGCCACAACTGCCGGAGGCTCTGTCGCGCGGCATAGATGTTCTGGATATCGGCTGCGGAGCGGGGCGGGCACTTAATCTGATGGCTAAGCACTTTCCGAAAAGTCGATTCTACGGCTTTGATATCAGTGAAGAAGCCATAAAAGTCGGCTGGTACGAGTCAAGAAGGGCCGGGCTGTTCAATGTCTATTTTGAAACAAAAGACCTAACCGATTTTGAACCCAACGGTCAAAAATGGGACCTTATTACGGCCTTTGACGCTGTCCACGACCAGGCTCAACCGGAGAAAGTCCTTGCCGATATTGCCGGCGCTCTAAAACCCGGTGGAACCTTTCTCATGCAGGATATCGCCGGCTCCGCTCACCATTACCAAAATATTGACCATCCCGTCGGACCGCTTTTGTACGCCGTGTCGTGTATGCACTGTGTGCCGGTCTCCCTGGCGCAAGGGGGCGCGGGGCTTGGAGCCATGTGGGGCGAAGAAAAGGCGAGGGAATTGCTCAGCCGGGCCGGGTTTAAGAAAATCGAAACCAGAAAACTGGCACATGACTTTCAAAATAACTTCTATATCGGGATGCTTCAATGACGACAGGACATATTCACGTTACTACAGATTTGATCGCTCAGGTCGAACAGGCTGAAATCGAGGCATGGACGGACTTTTATTCCGCGGCCGGCGCCGGAGCCTCCAGAGCGCTCGGCATCGCCGTTTCGACTAATCCCTCGGAAACCATCACCCTCGCGTCACGGTTGGACATTCTCGCTTTCAACAGAGTGCTCGGTCTGGGACTGATCGTGCCGATTTCGCGAGAAACACTTGAAAGGATTACGCTGACTTACAAAAGGGCAGGTGTGCCGCGCTTCTTCGTCCAATTGAGCCCACCGGTTGTGACCGATGAAGTAAGTCGGTTGCTACGGGCAAACGGATTCAGCCACTATAATAACTGGGTCAAGTTGTGCCGTGATGTCGCGCCTGTGCCTCCCCTAGAAACATCTGTCGTAGTTGATGAAATTACGAAAAGTCAGGCCCGCGTTTTCTCGAGAATACTGGTCGACAGCTTCGACTGGCCACGGGCACTCTGCCCCTGGATCGAAAGCGCCATAGGACGGCCGCGATGGCGATTCTATCTGGCCTATCATAAAAAGCGGGCGATAGCCACGGCGGCTCTTTTCGTATCCGGCACAGTTGGCTGGATCGATTTCGCCAGCACGTTGCCCGACGCCCGCGGCAAGGGCGCTCAGGCTGCGCTGCTCCGCCGTCGCATCGAAGATGCCCGCCGGGATGGCTGCCGCACTATCATCGTCGAAACGGCCGAGCAGACACGCGACCGCGAAGCTCCGTCCTTTAGAAACATGATACGCTACGGTTTTCAAACCGCTTACGTCCGGCCGAACTATATCTGGCGCAACATCGAACAGCAAGATTAGAGAACGGCCCTTCGGTCCACGGCGGAAAGCTATAAGATTTTAACCAAAAATTCGACCTTGCCCCTTTCACAATTGGGTATATTGCCGGCATGCATTCTGGCAGATACAGAAAACTCGCTATTCAGACAGTGGGCTGTCGCCTCAATCAGTATGAGTCGGAGCGAATGGCGGCCCAGCTCGCCCCGTACGGTTTTCAGCGTGTCATGCCGTCTGAACAGGCTGACTTGTACATCATCAATACCTGCACTGTCACCCATCGGGCTGATTCCAGTTGCCGCAACATGATCAGAAAGGCGGTACGGCGAAATCCCGACGCAAAAGTGGTTGTGGTGGGATGCTATGTCGATGCCGACCCGGAATCGCTGACTTCGATTGACGGTGTTGACCTGATAATCGATAACGCCCACAAAGATGATATCGCAAACATACTCCCCAAAGAATTCCCTGAACTCTTCGCCAATTTCACTCCGGCCACATGCACACCCATCGTGAGTGACTTTTTCGAGCACAACCGGGCGTGGGTGAAAGTGTCCGATGGATGTAACCAGTCTTGTTCGTATTGTATCGTTACCAAAGTCCGTGGGCCGCTGAGAAACCGTCCGGTCAGCGAGGTGATCAGCGACATCGACAACCTCGTCGCTGCCGGCTATAAGGAAGTGGTTCTCACCGGCGTCCACCTCGGGCATTATCGTCACCGGACAACCGAGCCGCCGGCGAAAAATCTGGCCGCATTGTGTCGGGCTATTCTTGCGAACACAGGACTCTACCGCCTAAGGCTTTCCTCGATCGAGCCGCAGACTATTCGTGATGAGCTGCTTGAGATCTACGCCGACAAGAGAATCTGTCACCACATGCATGTTCCGCTTCAATCAGGATCGAATCGCATACTGAAGATGATGCGTCGCCCGTACACACGGGAGTACTATCTCAGGCGGATCGAGGCGGTTAAGAAAGCGGCGTCCGACACCGTTATCGGCGCTGATGTAATAGTCGGATTTCCGGGGGAGACCGATGAAGATTTCGAGATGACCCGTTTAGCGATAGAGTCCGGCGTAATAGACTATCTTCATGTCTTTTCCTACTCGGATCGTCCCGGGACTCTAGCCGCCGACCTGCCCGACAAGGTTCGCCCCGACGTTATAAAGAAGCGCCACGATATTCTGGCCGAGCTCTCAGCCGGGCTTCGCCACAAAGCTCACCAAAGACAAGTTGGCAAGGAACTTGAGGTTATAAGCGAGCACCTACGAAATGAACAGGGTGGCTTTTGGGGTGTCTCCGGCAACTATATCAAGGTGGCTCTGCCCGGCAACCGAATCTGGGGCAAGGATGTAGTCCGGGTCAAGGTTGACTCGGCCGACCACGACCATGTCGTGGCCCATGTCATATAGGCCTTGGGCCTCCTCATTAATAGTAGGTAGTTCCAGCCGCGCATCTTGGCCTAATAATTCCTTGAAATAGCGGAAAATTATTCCCTTTTCTAAAAAGCCGAAGTTTTTCTCTTCGACCCGGTCGGTCACGTAATTCGCTAATAGACAGTCGCTTACGTGGTGCGACTCAAGTCTGGCACGGGCGTTGCTTTACAGCCCGATGGAGAAATAGTAGCTATAAAACCGTTTTAGGAATTTTGCGATGGTTGAACAAGCTAAACAGAGCCAAGAACAAGCCGATCAGCAACAGACGCCGGACAAGACAGCCGGGTCATCGGGCGGCTTTATGAAGTATCTCCTTTATGGCGGTGTGGCCATTGTGGTCGCTGTAGTCGTCGCGATCGGGGTGGCTTTCGTGTTCAACGGCAAATCCGTCGAGCAGGCGGAGTCGGCCAACGAGAACTCCGCAATCGAAGCTCCCGCCAGACCGGGCCAAAACCACGAAACTACCGAGCCGACTGAAGCCAATATCCAGACAGAACCCTCTCCTGATGACCTGGGACTCAGTGAAGAAGATGCTTCGGCCGTAGATAAAATTATGGATAACCTGGCCTTTCTCGACTACGAGCCAAACGACAGCGAGCTTATGAAAGAGGAAGGGGAAATTTCGGTCGAGGATTCTATCGAGCAGATAAGCTGGATCGAAAAAGAAAAGCAGGTTCTGGCCGCGAGAGCGAAAGAACTCGACGTACGCCAGAAAGAACTCGAACGACTTGAACAACAGGTAAACAAGAAGCTTTTGAATGTCGAGCAGGTCGAATCGTCGCGGACAGCCTCGCTGGCAAAACTATATGACGGTATGGATGCCCGCTCAGTAGCGCAGCTTTTGGCCAATCTCGACGACAAGACGGTCGTTTCGATTTTACCGCGGATGAAAGTGAAGAACGCCTCAGCCGTGCTTCAACTCATGCCACCGCAGAGAGCGGCCAAACTTTCGAAACAGATGATTTCACTTGCGGATAACTAAATGAACCAGACGCCGGTAAACATATTTGAACTCTTGCTGGGCAGCATCGGTACCCAGCCTACGGGCCAGAACAGCGCCGGTTCGGAAGCTTCCGGACTGTTCGGCGATATCTTCGGCCAGTATCTCTCCCGGATAAACGAGCCGGGCGCGAAAGCGCTTCTGGCTTCGGGCGAAGAGAATTCATTACCGGCATTTGACGCGCTGTTCGGACTGGCGGGGAAAACCATCGGTGAAACTGCCGGCAGCGACAGCAAATCAGCGCATTTCGGTCAGGAGATCATGTCACAAGCCGAAGGCGCTTACGCGGACCATATGAAAGGTTTGATGGCTGAAGAGCTGGGTCAACTTCCCGAAGGCAACTATCGTATTCTCGATTCTAATGTCTCCGGCGGCAAGTTGACTCTGCATCTGGAAAATGAGAATCTTCCCGGACAGACCATCAAGCTGGTCCTTCCGACCGACAGCCTGGCAAATCTGACGAACACGGCGAGCCAGCGAGTCGCCCTCGACGGAATCACCGCTGATACCGCCAAGCTGGACAATATGCTCTCCCAGCTCAATCTCAAAGAGCTGAGAATCGAAAGCGCTGCCGCAGATCAGCAGGCCAAACAGCCGATGCAGATTTCTCTGCTGGCGGAGAGCTCATCCGGAGAGCTTCAGCTTCGCGCCAGCCTTGATAAAAGTCGTATCAGAGCCTACAGCAGCGGCTCCATAAATAGTACCACGGACGGAATTCTCGAATCATCCGATAGCAACAAGTCGCAGATACCGAAAATACTCGAGACAATGCAGGCCGTAAACGGCGTGCAGGGCAAGGGCTCGATAACGCTTCAGCCGCAGAATGACTATTATCTCGGCGCCATGATCGGTGGCAACGCCAAAGCGTCAACCCTTCTCGGCAGCAGAATCGCCGCGGCTCAGCCGGATCTCTTCACTTATGCCAAGGACAGCACAGACAAAGGTCATACTTCAAACGCCTATGAGTCTTTACAGACGGCGTTCGCGACGACGGACACCAGAACCGTTATCGATTCCAACGGCAATCGTGTTATCCGGTCCGATGTTCGCTTCATAATGCCGGCCGATATCAAAACATCGCTCAAGCCGAACGGACAGTCAGTGACACTGCGAATCGAGCCGGAAAATCTTGGACCGGCAAGGCTCAGCCTGTCGCTCAAAGACGATAAACTCACGGCACGAATCAGTGTCGAGTCCGCCCCGGCCAAAGCCGCCCTCGAAAGCAATCTTGACCGTCTGGTCACCCAGTTGACCAAGGCGGATATCAATGTAGATCAGATAGAGATTACGATCACCGGAGACAGCGCTCACAACGAATTCTTCCAGCGTCAGCCGCACTGGCATCACCGGGTCACCTACCGGTCATCGCAATCCGACGACATTAATCTCGGCCAGCCGGACATCGTCGCCCCCGACATATTAACGAAAGCGGCACAATACGCCGGACCGGCCGGAGTTAATCTGTTAGCATAGGAGAAGAATCGTATGGGAATTATATCTCCATTAGGCACTGACACTAACGGTAACGTGAAACAAACCGGAAGCCTGCAGATTCTCGGTGAGGATGATTTCCTGCAGCTCATGATAACCAAGCTCGAGAACCAGGACCCGCTCAATCCGATGAGCGATGAAGACTATATCGCGCAGCTGGCGCAGTTCTCGTCACTGGAACAGCTCAACTTCATCGCCGATGGGTTGGCCAGTGCCAACGAGTGGGACTACCTGCAAATGCAGTCCATTAATAATGTTATGGCGTCCAGCTTTATCGGCAAAGACGTTCGCGCGGTATACAGCGGCGTTTATGTCGACGCCGAAACCAACCCGACCATCACATACACTCTCGATTCGGCTGTCGATTCGGTGGAATTCGTCATCAAGGATTCCAGCGGTATGACGGTTGCCACCCTGACGCAGGACAGCGTCAGCAGAGGCGTTAACAGCATCACCTGGGATGGCACCGACAGTATGGGCAACCGGGTCGATGAAGGCTATTACTATGTTGAAGCGACTGCGACCACCGCGGCCGGCAACAAGGTGACACCCAGCCTGTCGTTGGAGGGAACTGTGGATGCCGTCATTTATCGCGATGGCTCGGCCTACTTGAGAGTGAATGGTACCGAGATAGCGCTGGGCGATGTGTCTACAATCGCCGAGAAAGGCGCCTACGCATCAGACAGCGATGACAGCGAGTGAAAAAAGGAAAAGGTCAGGTAAGAAAATGAGTTACGGACAGGCAATGCGAATCGGCAATTATCAAAGACCGGTTGATTTGATAGAAATCGCCAACCGGGGTAAGGCGGCGCCGCAAGAGGCCCGCCCGAGCGATGTATCCTTCAAAGATATGTTCTCACGCGAACTGGCCTCCAACCGCAAGCTCACGTTTTCCAGGCATGCCCAGGAACGCCTGTTTTCGCGTAATATCACCTTGTCGGAAGAGACGGTCAATGGCATCGCCGACGCGATCGACAAGGCCGAGCTGAAAGGCTCAAAAGAAACGCTGGTTCTCTCCGATGAAGCGGCCTTCGTCGTCTCCGTAAAAAACCGCACCGTCATAACCGCCTTCGATAGAGACAATCTGCGCGAAGGTGTCGTGACAGCTATCGATTCGGCAGTGATAATATGAGTTCGAGAATAGAAATGAAAAAAACGATAAACAATCAGATAACTGGAATTGGACTCCATGTTGATGGAGAGATTCCGGTCGAAAGCATGGAGGTAGTTTAACCATGATGGCATCATTGTTCTCCGGAGTATCCGGACTGAAGAATCATCAGGTTAGAATGAACGTGATTGGTAACAACATTGCCAACATTAACACTATTGGCTTTAAGGCCAGTCGCGTCAACTTTCAGGAAGCCCTGGTGCAGACCCTTCAAGGAGCGGGGAGACCGTCGGCAACGACAGGCGGTACCAACCCGGTGCAGTTGGGTCTGGGTATGCAGGTAGCATCAATCGACACTCTGTTCCAGCAGGGTGGTCTGGAGACCACCGGACAGATAACTGACCTGGCAATCCAGGGAACAGGTTTCTTTGTGCTTGGCGACGCCAACGACAACCGGTTTTACACCCGCGCCGGAGCCTTCGGCTTCGACGCCAACAGTAATCTGGTTGATCCGGCCACCGGCCTGTTCGTAATGGGACGTATGGCCGATTCGACCGGCGAGATTCCGTCGCTGGCCACCACCAGCCCGATTACCATTCCGTTCGGTCAGCAGGATCCGGCGCAGGCCACCGAGACAATCACACTGGCCAATAACCTGAACGCCTCGGCGACCGACTCGGTAGCGACGCTGATGCAGTCCGGAACTTCGAACGTCAACGGCGTTTCGGGAACCGCTGTTGATGGCGTGGGAGGTACCCACACTATTACCATCACCGGTAACCAGGCGCTGAACGATTCGTTTACCACCAACACCGGCGGCACGCTCGCTTTGACCGACACGCTGGGCACCGACCTTGGCGTTACGGATTTCTCGGGTTTCTCGATTACGATTGACGGCACCCGCACCGAGCCTATTATGGGACTCACCGCAATCTCCACTGTCAACGACCTCATCGACGCCATCAACCTGATTGCGGGAATCACCGCCGATTTCGATTCCGGTGAAATTACCATCACCCGCGATATTGCCGGTGACCCGGCCGAGTACAATTTCTCGTCTTCGGCGGCAGCAGCCGGCAATATAGTACAGGAAGTGTTCGGTGGCGCCTTTGTGTCCTCCGGCGGTGCCGCGACAACCTTCGTGGCCACTGACAGCTTCCTGCCTTCACAGGGTACTGGCGCCGCAGCCGGTCCCTTCGTAACGCAGCTTGATCTCGTCATTAACGACCAGACCGGGCTTGTCGAAGGTTTGGCGAACCTTGGCGGCGGCGGGGTGGAAATCACCACCTTCAGCGGCGGCCTGATGGCCACTGCCCCGGGGTCCGAACTCGTCATTCAGACAGACGATACGACTCATTCCATGTCCATCGCTATCTTCGACTCTCTTGGCGCCAAGCATACGCTGTCGCTCGAGTTCTTTAAGTCCGCAATTACCAACCGTTGGGAATGGACTGCCTCCACCACCGGCAACGAGACTATCAGCTCCGGTGCCACCGGCTATGTCCAGTTCAACTCCGACGGTTCGTTGAATACATTCACCTATAACGGTGGCGCCCAGGCAATCACCATGGATCCCGCCAACGGTGCCGCCGTACTCAGCATCGAAATCGATGCCGGTACGGTCAACTCTTTTGACGGTCTCACCGGATTCTCTACGGCCAGCCATACCGCCGCCATTATCGGTCAGGATGGTTACGGTTTGGGAATTCTGGAGAAGATCTCCATTGACCAGCAGGGCAATATCTCGGGATTCTTCTCCAATGGTGTGACCAGAATTCTGGCCCAGATAATTCTGGCCGACTTCTCAAACCAGGCCGGTCTGCACAAGGCCGGTAACTCGATGTATCAGGAATCAGCCAACTCCGGCGAAGCTGTTGAGGGTGTGGCGGGCGAAACTGTCGCCGCGACTCTCTCCTCGGGAGCGCTGGAAGCTTCTTCCGTTGATATCGCCCAGGAATTCACCAGCATGATTACCGCCCAGCGTGGTTTCCAGGCCAACGCCCGGATTATCACCACCTCCGATAACATGCTCGATGACCTGGTCAACATAAAGAGGTAATAAGTAAGTGATTAAGGTTACCCGACTAAACGATACCGACCTCGTAATAAACGCGGACCTGATAGAGTTCGTCGAGGCGATTCCGGATACCATTATTTCTCTAACGACCGGTAAGAAGATAATGGTCAAGGAATCTATCGAGGAGATCATAGAACGGGTAGCTGAGTTCAAGCGGAAATCAGGTATCCGGGTTAAAACCCCGGATACCGCCTCCGCCCCGGAAGGGAGTTAAAAATGCCAGATAATGATAAGACCATAGTTGAAGGCGGAAAAGGACAGGCGGAAGCGCCGCCCCCCGCAAAGAAAAAAGGCGGCTTGATGCTCTTTGGCGGTATTGGCCTGGGAGCTGTCATAGTCGGTGTGGCCCTCGCCCTGTTCGTGGTCAAACCGATGATGTCTGACTCGGGCGGCGACAGCGCTGCTGTGGAACAGAGCGAAAGCAGCCACGAGAAAGATGCCAAAAAGCCACACAAGAAAAGCGGCGAAGCCGGCGAGGCGCTCATACACGAGATCAACAATATCGTGATCAATCCGGCCGGTACCGGAGGATCGAGATTTTTGTCGGTTTCGTTCGGTTTCGATCTCGCTTCACCCGCGCTGGCGGCCCAGTTCGAACGTCGGGAACCGATTATTCGCGATGCTCTGATCACGATTCTCTCGTCCAAAACCGTCCAGCAGCTGACCGACCCGAAAGAAAAAGAAATCGTCCGCTACCAGATTAAAAAACGGCTGTGCCAGTTGATGGAAAGCGACGGCATAACCGGTGTGTACTATACCGATTTCGTGATGCAATAGAGGATACCCAAGCGTGGCAAAGATACTTTCTCAGGATGAGATAGACGCCCTATTAACGACTGTATCCTCCGGAGACTCCGCTCCGGAAGAAGACAGTTTCGATGATGACAAGGCGAAGTCGATTATAGCGTACGACTTCAAACACCCCAACCGGGTGTCCAAAGACCAGATCCGTACGCTCGAAAACATGCACGACAACTTCGCCGGTCACTACGGCTCAACCCTATCTACGATCATGCGAACGATCGTCGATGTTGACCTCGTTTCGGTGGACCAGATTACCTATTCCGAGTTCATTATGTCCCTGGTGACGCCGTCGTGCACCTACACTTTCTCGGCCGAACCGCTCGATGCCGTCTGTCTGGTCGATTTCAACCCGACCCTGACATTTTCGTTTATCGACCGCATGTTCGGTGGCAACGGAAAGATTCTGGAGACCGAAAGAGAGCTCACCGGTATCGAGCGCTCGGTCATGACCCGCCTGGCCCACAAACTGTATCGCGACCTGGAGCGCGCCTGGGAAAACATTGTCAAAATCCACGCGGAAAATAAAAGCTTCGAAACCAACCCGCAATTCATCCAGATCGTGGCTCCCGGTGAAACGGTGGTGGTCGTTTCGTTCCAGGTTAAACTTTTTCAGTCCACGGGACTTCTCACGGTCTGCTATCCGTTCATGTCGCTGGAACCGATTATCACCAAGCTGTCGGCCCAGAACTGGATTGACGCTACCAAGAAGAAGAATCTCGAAAGCGACCGCCACGTTAACCTGTACAATATCAAGCGCGTCGATGCCGAACTGACCGCCCAACTTCTGACGACCAATATCAGGATGCGCGAATTCCTCGAACTGAAAGTTAACGACGTCATACCGTCGGAAACAAAAATATCTGAAGACATATCGGTTTATGTTAACCGCCGCAGGAAATACCTCGGACGGCCCGGCCTTTCGGGGAAAAAACGCGCGGTGCAAATAGTGGACTATACCGAAGAAGAAAAACTGGAGGTAGGATAAATTATGGCTGATGAAAAAGATTTGCGGACTCCGTCGGAGCCGGAAGCGGTAGAGAACGAGCAGCGCGTGCCTGTCGATGAAGCGGCGGCCGCGGCCGCTGAGGCGCCGGGCGTCGGGGCCGATAAGAGTCCCGCCGAAGCCGATGCCGAAGCGGAAATGATGGCCATGCTCGAGGATCTTCCCGAAGACGAGCAGAAGGCGAATGTCGACGATATCGATTTCGGCTCAACTTCCGTCTCAAGAGCCGAGTTCCAGCAATTGTCGGAACCGGCCGGGAGAACGGAAGGACGCAATATCGATTTGTTGATGGACGTCAATCTCCCCATCGCCATCGAACTCGGTCGAACCCGGATGTCTATCGCCGATATACTGGCGCTCGGTCCCGGTTCGGTCGTCGAACTTAACAAGCTGGCCGGTGAACCGGTCGACCTTCTGGTCAACCAGAAAGTAGTGGCAAGGGGAGAAGTCGTTGTTATCGACGAAAACTTTGGCGTCAGAATCACCCAGCTCATGACGCCGGAAGAAAGGTTGAAATCACTTGGAGAAGATGCATAAGGTCAACAGACGTTCACGTCTGGCCGTGCTTGTGATCGTCATCATCGCGCTGATTGGCGTGCTGGCCATCAACACCGACCCGGCCAGGGCGGTAAAATCCAGCGCCCCGCAGACGACAGACGAAGCGCAGGTCACCGGCAATGGCGCCGGGGAAACCTCCTTCTATTCATCAGCCATGCCTTCGCTGTTGAAACTGTTCAGCGCCCTCGTAGTCGTTGTCGCGGCCATCTATGTCGGCATCTTCCTGCTGAAGCGCCTGATGGGCAAGAAATACTCCGGTAACCGACAGTCCAACCTGCTGGAGGTTATCGAAACAACATATATAGCGCCGAAGAAAAGCGTCTCGCTGTTGCGAGTCGCCGACAAATCGGTTCTGATCGGTACCTCCGAAAACCAGATAACGGTGCTTACCGAACTGGATAGCGAAGAGACCAGGAGGGTCCTCGCCGCGGCGGCTACCGAAGTCGAGAGCGAAAACTTCGGCCATTTGCTCAAACACGCCACCAGCAAAATAAGGGAATTCGGTTTCAGAAGAGCGGGGAAGACCGCCCTGGAAACTCAGGAAACAACCGTTTAAAAAACGGTTCCGCCCTCAGGCGGAATCAACCGGATGTATATCCCCCCAGTGACATTGGAAGTTGCGGGGTAACCAGAGATATAGGACATGAAAAACATCGTTAAGAAAGTCACGCTCGCGGCGGGAATGCTCCTTCTGCTCTCGGCAGAAGCGTATTCTCAAACGATCCCCAAGATCTCGGTCGAAGTTGGCGAGGCCGCCGACTCCGGCGAACTCAGCACTACGCTCCAGATCGTTATCCTCATGACGGTACTCGCGCTGGCGCCGTCGATTCTCATCATGGTGACATCATTCATCCGCTTCACCGTGGTATTGTCATTTCTGCGTCAGGCTATGGGTATTCAACAAATGCCGCCCAACCAGCTTCTGGTCGCGCTGGCGCTGATCCTGACTTTCTTTGTGATGTCGCCGGTGGTCAACCAGGCCTATAACGAAGGCATCAAGCCTTACCTGGATCAACAGATAACCAAGGAAGAGGCGTGGGATAAAGCGGTGGCACCATTCAAAACGTTCATGCTGTCACAGACGCGTGAGAAAGACCTCGCCCTCTTCGTCGATATAGCTAAAATCGAAACCCCGGAAAAACCGGAAGACCTGCCCATCCACGTGCTCGTGCCCGGATTTGTGATCTCCGAACTCCGTACGGCATTTCAAATAGCCTTCGTGCTGTTTGTCCCGTTTTTGGTAATTGACATGGTCGTGGCATCGGTTCTGATGTCTATGGGTATGATGATGCTTCCGCCGATTATCGTCTCGCTGCCATTCAAGATTCTATTGTTCGTGCTTGTCGATGGATGGTACCTGCTGACGAAATCGCTGGTCGAGTCGTTTCACATGTAAAGAGGTATGATAAAATGACACCCCAAATGGTTGTTGCGATAGGACGCGAAGCGCTGACACTGACAGTTATGATCTCCGGACCACTTCTGTTGTTCGCGCTGATCGTAGGTCTGGCCATTTCCATCTTTCAGGCCATCACCCAGATCCAGGAAATGACACTCACTTTCGTACCCAAGATCCTCGCGGTCGCTCTGGCTCTGCTGATTTTTCTGCCATGGATGATCAATATGGCTACCGATTTCACCCGTCATATGTTCGAGCTTATTCCAACGCTGGCCGGATGACAAAATTCGCCCAAAATAGACCGCTTGAACTTTTTTCCAACATCGCTGGTAATATTTTCCGCAATAATCTCCCGGCAATAACGACACATAATAATAGCAAAAGCTAACCCCCTACAATTCAACAGCTTAAAGCGCCGCATTAAACTGTTTCAGTCTGGCACAGGTTTTGTGATAGCAATAAGCGATTAACCCGTATTGTAAGGATTTTAGCCTTGTTCGACTTCATAAATTTCGGTGCTGATAAGCTAATCGTCCTGCTTCTCATCATTCTCAGAACATCGGGTCTGCTCATCATGGCGCCGGTATTGGGTGACAAAGGCATCCCCATGCTTATCCGCGTGGGATTGGTTTTGCTTTTGTCGATGGTGCTGTTGCCGACCCTGCCGAACATCGATTCCTTCGAACAGGTTACTTCACTGTGGCAACTGGCCGGCCTGGCCTTCAACGAACTTCTGATCGGATTCGTTATCGGCCTGTTTTATCGCCTGATCTTCATCGGCGTTCTCACGGCCGGTTCGATAATTGGCTACCAGATCGGTTTCATGTTCGCCACCGTTTTCGACAACAACATGTCGAACCAGGTTTCGATTATCGGCCGGTTTCTGTATGTGCTGGCCATTCTGTTTTTCCTGAGCATTAACGGACATCACGTAATCATAAATGCGTTTGTAGACAGCTACCAGGTGATCCCGCCCGGCGGCGTGAGCGACTACGGCTCTACCGGCGAACTGATCATCAGGTACTCGGCCTACATCTTCGTGATAGCCCTCAAAGTAGCCTCCCCGGTTATGATCACGCTCTTTCTCACCGACGTGGCGCTGGGCACTATCGCCAAGACCATGCCGACGATGAACGTCTTCTTCGTCGGTTTCCCCATCAAAATCGGGGTCGGACTTACGGTCATGGCGATGTCGCTGCCGTTGTTTGCCTATGTAATCGAGAAGGCGGTCGGCTACTTCGATAACGAATTGAGGATGTTGCTCTACTCTCTGGGAGGAGCATAAGCGCAAATGGCTGAACAGGGTTTTCAAGAAAGAACCGAAAAGCCGACCGGCAGGCGGCGAACCAAGGCACGCGAGGAAGGTAAAGTTGCCAAGTCGATGGAACTCAACTCCGCCGCAATTCTCGTGCTTGGCTTTCTGTCGCTGTGGATGATGGGTCCGTATCTCGCCGAGCAGACGATGCAGCTCATGAGATACACCATGGCCAACGCTCCGCAGATCGCCGTGGCCGATCCCACCTTCGTAAAGATATTCGGCGACAACCTGCTCAAGTTCTTCGTGATCCTCGGCCCCGTATTCGCCCTGGTGGTGATGGTGGCTTTTGGTGTCAACGTGGCGCAGGTGGGTTTTAAGATCACACCCAAGGCAATGGAACTCAAGTTCGACAAACTCAACCTCGTCAACGGCCTCAAACGCCTGTTCTCGTTGCGCTCGCTCGTCCAGCTCGTGCGCGACTCCATCAAGCTGTTCATCATCGGATTCGTCGCGTACAAAGTCATTCAGAGTGAATTCGATTCGTTCTTTCTGCTGCCGGATATGTCGGTGGTGCAACTGGCGACCATGATGGGTAAACTGGCCCTGAGCATGGTCATCAAGATTGGCGGCGTCATACTGGCTATCGCCGTGCTGGACTACTTGTACCAGCGCTATGAATTTGAAAAATCAATCAGAATGTCCAAACAGGACCTTCGCGATGAATACAAGGACACCGAAGGTTCCCCGCAAATTAAATCCAGGGTGCGGCAGCTGCAGCGTCAGATGGCGCGTAGCCGCATGATGGCCGCCGTCCCGACCGCCAGCGTGGTTGTTACCAACCCGACCCACATCGCCGTCGCCCTGAAGTACGATCCGTCCGAAATGAACGCTCCGCAGGTGATCGCCAAAGGCGAACGCCTCATTGCCCAGCGCATCAAGGAAATCGCGATCGAGCACGGCATCCCGGTGGTCGAAGACAAACCGCTCGCCAGAGCCCTGTTCAAGATGTGCGATGTCGGTCAGCTGATTCCGGCCAACCTCTACAAGGCCGTGGCTGAACTGCTCGCTTATGTCTACCGCATGAAGGAAAAGGTGATAAAGTAAGATGGCGCAGAACCCGCTACAATCAACCCTCATGGAACGCATCGTATCGCGCGCCGACATTGTTCTCGCGCTCGGCGTGATAGGTATTATCGGTATTCTCGTAATCCCGATTCCGACCGCCCTGCTCGATTTCGCGCTGGCTTTCAATATCACCTTCTCGCTGGTGGTACTGCTCACCACGCTGTACGTGACACGTCCGCTCGATCTTTCGGTATTCCCCGGGATGCTGCTGATCGTCACCCTCATGCGCCTGGCTCTCAACGTGGCATCGACCCGTCTGATTCTCGGACAGGCCTATGCCGGTGAGGTCATCAATTCGTTCGGTAATTTCGTCGTCCAGGGCAACTACGTCGTCGGATTTATCGTCTTCGTGATCCTTGTCATCATCCAGTTCGTGGTCATCACCAAGGGCGCGGGCCGTATCTCCGAAGTAGCCGCTCGATTCACCCTCGACGCCATGCCCGGCAAACAGATGGCTATCGATGCCGACCTGAATGCCGGTATCATCAGCGAACAGCAGGCCAAAGAGCGTCGCTCCGATATCGCCCGTGAGGCCGATTTCTATGGCGCTATGGACGGCGCTTCCAAATTCGTGCGCGGCGACGCTATCGCCGGCATTCTCATTACCCTGATTAATATCATCGGCGGCTTCGTTATCGGTATCGCCCTTAACGGAATGAGCCTCACCGATGCTCTCAAGACATACAGTCTGTTGTCAATCGGTGACGGTCTGGTCACGCAGATTCCCGCCCTTCTGGTTTCAACCGCGTCGGGTATCATCGTAACTCGCTCCGCGGCCTCGTCCGACATGGGCACCGACCTCACCAGGCAGCTTACCAACAAACCGCGCGCCATTTTGGTGACATCGAGTGTGCTCATTCTGTTCGGTTTGCTTCCCGGCATGCCCACTCTCACTTTCCTCACTCTCGGCCTGGTCGTGGGTGGCCTGGGATACGCTACCCGTGAGGCGGCACGCCGCAAACAGGTGGCCGACGATGAGCAGTCGAAGAAGGCGACGGCCCAGACACAGAAACCGAAAGAACGGACCGAAGACCTGCTGAAAGTCGACACCCTCGGACTGGAAATCGGTTACGGTTTGATTCCAATGGTTGACGCCCGTCAGGGCGGCGACCTGCTCGGCCGGGTGGCCTCTATCCGCAAACAACTCGCCGGAGAACTCGGTATCGTGGTGCCGCCGGTAAGAATACGCGACAACGTCCAGCTTAAGCCGAACGAGTATCAGGTAAAGCTCAAAGGAATTCGGATTGCCGGCTTCGAGTTGATGGTTGACCACTTGCTGGCCATCAATCCGGGTTTCGTTGAGGACAGAGTCGATGGCTTCGAAACCAAAGACCCCGCCTTCGGCCTTCAGGCCACCTGGATCATTCCAAACCTCAAAGAGGTTGCCCAGGCCAAGGGATATACCGTCGTCGAACCAGCCGCCGTTCTGGCCACGCATCTGACTGAACTTGTCCGCAATTCCGCCTATGAGATTGTGACGCGTCAGGATGTTCAGCATCTGGTTGACACTCTCAAGGAAGACTTCCCGGCGCTGGTCGATTCCGTCATCCCGGAAACGGTTTCGCTTGGAACCCTGCAGAAAGTACTCGTGTCGCTGCTTCGGGAGAAAGTACCGATTCGCGACCTGGCCACGATTCTCGAAACCCTCTCGGATTACGTCCACGCCACGAAGGACACGGATGTTCTCGCGGAGTACGTGCGCATGTCGCTCAAGCGGCAGATCACCGAGATTTATCGCGACAAGACCGGCAAGATAAACGTGTTCACCATCGACCCGGCTATCGAGCAGAGACTGTCCGACGCGGTGCAAAACACCAAACAGGGACTGATGCTCGTGCTCGACCCGGCTTTGACCGACAAGCTTCTCAAACTAATCGGAAAACAGACTGACCTGATGCAGGCCGGCGGCTATGTGCCGCTGTGTATCTGTTCACCGAACATCAGACTCGCCCTGCGGCGACTCGTTGAAGCGGTCTTCCCGCATCTGGCAGTGGTCTCATACAACGAAATATTACCCGACGTTGAGCTGGTCTCAACAGGCATGGTGAGGATAGAAAATGATCATTAAAACCTTCACAGATGAATCGTCGGCGGCCGCCCTCAAGCGCATCCGTAAGGAAATGGGCGGCGACGCCGTCGTGCTCAAAACCCGACAGGTAGCGGGCCGGGACAAGAAAACGATGTTCGAAGTCACCGCCTGCTTGGAAAAAGCCTCGGTCGCACGCACCTCGGAAATTCTGACCGATACTGATACCGCGGCAGGTAATTCTCCGGTCTCGCAGCCCGAGCCGAAACCACAGCCGGTCAGGGAAATCGAACCCTCGACCCGGACCGATACGGACTACCTGAGAGAGAAGATTGTTGCCATCGACCGTAAGCTTAACCAGCTGCTCAGCCTGGGAATTCAACCCGATGGCATCAGCCGGCTGGAAATGTTCCAGAAAATTCACCGTTGCCTCAAGGAAGCGGATCTTCCCGACGACTACCTCGAAGCATTCATCTCGTCGGTTACGGAGAATTACGATGGTATCTCCGACATAACCGCGGTGACCCGCCAGAAACTGGCCGGTGAACTCGAAGGCATGATTGCCCGCGATGTGACGCTCGATCACGGCGACACCGCCGTCTTCATCGGTCCCGCCGGGAGCGGCAAGTCGTCGGTCATGGGCAAGCTGGCTGCCTCGCTGGTGGCCAAACAGCGCCGTAGCGTAAGGCTGCTGACACTCGACAATTTCAAGATGGGCGCCTTCGATGAAATCTGCAGCTACGCTGAGATTCTCGGTATCGAAGTCATTGACCCCCTTAAACTCGATACGGAAAAAGCGTCGGACAAAGATGCCGTGACGCTCATCGATGCTCCGGCTATGCCGTTCAACGCTGAAAAACTCAAAGCGCTGCGTTCCCGGATCGAACAGATCAACCCCACCCACACCTTTGCCGTGTTCTCATTTTTGACGCGTTCACGCGACGTGTTCGAGATAAGCAAGCGCCTTAAAGAACTGCGTCCCACCCACCTGGTTGTGACAATGCAGGATCTGGCCAGTTGCTACGGAACCGCGATAACCGCCGTCAAATCAACCGGTCTGAAGATGGCTTTCATCTCCGATGCCCCCGGCGGCATGGATGACCTCAAATCACCCGACCCGGATTATCTCGCCGGGATGCTTTTAGGCTCCGAGGTGAACTGTGAATAGATTCGAAAACCGTAAAACGATTCCGCGACGCATCAGCAGCGGTCCGGCCAAAATCGTTTCCCTCCTGTCCGGCAAGGGCGGAGTGGGGAAAACGGTACTGGTGGTTAACCTGGCTGAACGCATGGCCGCCCTTGGCGCCAGAGTGCTCGTCGTTGATGCCGATATCAACTGCGGCAACACCCATATCATCGCCAATACCGGCTGCGACTACGGCTTCAAAGAGTTTATCCGCGGCGACCTTTCCATTCGCGAGGCCGTCGTAACCACCAAATATGGCTTTGACCTGATGGCTGCCGGCGCCGGCGAGCCGGTGTTCGTCGATGGCGATATCAAGGCTATCGCGACCACGATACTCAACCTGCGTCGCAACGCCACCGAATACGACATAATCATAATGGACCATGGCTCAGGAATCTCGAAAGCGGATACCGTCATGGCCCACGGCAGCGATATTAACATCGTCACCTTCGTGCCCGAGCTGACATCCATCTCGGATTGCTACGGGCTGTATAAACATCTTCATCGCACCGACAGTGCCATCGAGGTGCGCCTCATGGCCAATCGGGTTACTTCCGAGCAGGAAGCGCACTTCGTTTACGGTAAGCTCTGCGCGATAAGTGAACGTTTTGTGGGGCAGGCCCCCGAGTTCATCGGCTATATAAGCGAAAGCAGGCTCTTCCGTGAAAGCATTGCCACTCAAACCACGCTCAGCGGTCTTAATCAGCAGTCCGCTGCCATCCAAGAACTTACGCTGATCGCCGTTAATATTTTTCGCGGTTTTGGCTGGCCGATTTCAGCGGCTGTCGCCAGAACATTATCCACTGAAAAGACGATAAATGAAACCACGGCTCCGGCCGATATAAGGGAATAGCTGTCAAATGGTTACCGTAATTAAAAACCAAACGAAGAGAGCTGACGAAAACGCAAAGCCCGAGATTTTAGAAAACACCTTTTCCCAAACCAGGAAAAGAAGAATTAAACAATGGGACGTCAGCGATCGGGATTGGTCCCGATACCATCGACTTGGCACGGACGAAATTCGCAAGGACCTGCTCGCTAAGTATATCCCGCTCGTCCGAAACGTGGCAACGCGTATGGCTATGGGTTTTCCGAGATCGGTCGAATTGTCCGACCTGATCTCCACCGGCGTGATTGGTTTGATTGAAGCTTTTTCGAATTTCGATCCGAATCGTGGCGTCAAGTTCGAAACATATGCCGTCCCGCGCATAAGGGGCGCTATCCTCGACGAGCTCAGGGCTCTCGACTGGGTACCGCGCTCGACCCGCGCCAAATCGCGCGAGATCGAAAGAGCCTACTGCGTGCTCGAAAACGATTTGGGACGGCCGCCGGAAAAAACGGAACTGGCCAAACAAATGAATATCTCGCTCGAAGAGCTGCACAACACCCTTGAGGACGTTTCCGGCACCGGTATCCTGTCGCTCGATGAGGTGATATATCGCGAAGACGACAACCGGCAAGTGCCGCGTATTGAGACAGTTATAGACCGGGAGACACTCAGTGTCCTCGGTGAAATAGAAAAGAAAGAATTGAAGTCGTTTCTCGGCGTGGCCATCGACCGGCTCTCCAGGCAGGAGAAACTGGTCATAGCCCTTTATTACTACGAGGAACTGACGTTGAAGGAGATTGGCGAGGTAATGTCAATCTCGGAATCGCGCGTTTCGCAGATTCATACCCGCGCGGTCGTCAAACTCCGAACGATGGTCAGGGAGAAATTCGCGCTGACCGCTTGAGCCGGACCGGCGCGACCTTGAGGAGCCAAAGCGATGACGGAATCACTCGAACGTATCGATATCGGTCCGGAGCATCAGCCCTCAGACCGGGTTAACCCGGCCGATCCGTCCAACCCGGAAAAGAAGGACAATGGCTTCTCCAACGCTCTGAAAGAAAAAATGAAGGAAAAGCTCAAAAGGAAAAAACGCGCTAAACGAGACGAAGTGATTCTCAAAAGCGAAACGAATGCCAACGAGCAAACACCTGCCGAACCGGATCAGCACGCTCAGGGCGAAAGCAAGCCCGAAACTCAATCCGAACCGGTCCAGGAAAAAACAGAAACTGAACATATAGATTTAACTGCATAAACAAGGGGTTTGTGAAAATGGAAATTTCACAGGAATTCATGATTGATATGGCCTTGAACATAGGAGGCTACCTGCTGGCCGGAGCTGTTTCGGTACTCATTTACTCACTCTTCGCGGGACGCAAGAAAAGCGCTCCCGTTGCCGAGCCTGTGCAGACAGCCGAGGTAACCCCGCCGGCCGATGAAGTCATATCGACTCCGACCGAAAAACGCCGCGTGGAGTTTATCAGGCTCGCTCATGAAAATGCTACAGCCGCTGATATCGAGACCAGGGCTGTCAGGGCCGAACAACCCCACGGCGGCGACAGGCGCGACAGGGCTGAAATCATAAGGATCGCGCGAAGCATGCTGAAAGCCGGAGCCACCAGCGAAAGAATAAAACGGGTACTTCCCATCTCAGAAGCGGAGCTTTCCCTGCTGAGCATGAGCGGAAGGTAACTGATAACGGAGATAAACATGTCAAACGAAAGCCCATTCTTTTTGTCAAAGGTAGAATGCCCTATCTGCAAAACGATCAACGAATACGAAACGGTCAAGGTGGGCGCATTCTACGAAAACGGGCGTGACACGGATTTCTGCCCCAAGGAAATCCAGTGGCGATACCCGCGGTATCAGGCGTACAACCCGCTGGTATTCTTCACCGCTACCTGTAGTAATTGCTTTTATACGAGAGAATTTTCCAACAGCTTTAAAGACTGGAAAAACGATAACAACTTCAGAGCCTACCGTCTGAAAACCGTCAAGGAAAAACATCTTGACCAACTGGCCACGGCCGACTCAATCATTCGCACCATGGGTGAGGCGCTCAATGTCACCGGGCACCCCAACGAGACGGCGATTCTCAAGCTGCACCTGGCTATCTTCGATGAAGAGCTGGCCGAACGTTCGAGCAACCTCGATCTCGGTCGATTCTACCTGAGAATTGCCTGGGTTTACCGCGATCTCGAGAGAGGCGAAAACCCCGGTGTGCAGTTTCTCAAGGGATTGATGCTTGAAATCGACACCCAGTTCCACCAGATGAAAGAGGCCATCAGCAATAGTCGCGCGCGACTTGAATCATTCTCCCGTCATCTGCTGTCACACTTCGAGAGCGGCGAACTAACGGCCGACGTTAAGTCGCGGATGTTTCCCTACCGTGAAAAATTCCAGCCGGGAATAAACGATCTCGAAAATCTCATCGTCGACTCGGAAAAGAAGATCGAGGAATACTCCACCCTTCTTAACGAGTACAAGGCGGCTGCCCTCGGCGACGCCGGCGGCGACGCCGGCGTGGCTTTCGGCCGGTATCACTCTTTCACCGAATTCCTTCTCACCCTGAAAAGCCGGTGGGGTGGCATTGTCACCAACGAAAAGGAAGCCATGGAGAAAGCCATTCATTACTACGTCGAGGCTTTCGCCGGCGGCCGGGATATCTCCCCGGGCAACCAGCAGATCCAGGCCTCTTACCTGATTGCGGAGCTCTCCCGTCGAATCGGCGATTATGACCAGGCCCGTCAGTATTTCAACAGCACTATCAAGCACGGGCAGGAATTCATCTACCAGAACCGCAAGGATCCGTCACGAACGGCCCTCGCACGCAAAATACTCGAGCTCGCCATCGAGCAGGGAAAAGCAAACATGGAGGCCCTCAAGTCAGCCTAGGGGAGAATGGAGTATATGCAACTAACACTGCCTCAAATACCGGAACCGCTGCGACTCTGGGAGAAAATCGAGATTGTAGTCGGCGAGGGCGACAGCAAAGGCGTCTACCTGACCAGAATCGAAGACTTCACCGATGATGCCATAATCGTCTGCAATCCGGAATTCCAGCAGGGACGTACCCTGCTGCGAAACAACTGCGAAGTGGTGGTACTGGTCATCAAGGAAGATGCCGTGTATCAGTTCTACTCCCAGATAAACAAGATTGAAAGGGAAGGTCAGCAGGCGCACGCTCTCAGTCTGCCCGGCGAAATACGGAGAATCCAGAGGCGTCAGTTCGTACGCATCGAAATGTTCGGCAATATTCGTTATGCCAATCTCGGTTCGCGCGACTTCAACCGCAAGCTGGTCTGGCGCCAGTCGGCCTGTGAAAATATCAGCGGCGGCGGTATGCTGGTATGTTGTGACGACAATCTCGAGCCGCCCGATATTCTCCTTGTCAAAGCCGACGTGTTTTCCAAACTGCATCTGCCGCAGCCGATTGCCGCCATCTGTCGCCGCAGCCTGCGAAAGGACAATCGCCTGTATGCCGGAATCGAATTTATTCGGGCCGACAGTCTGACCCATTATCTTTACGGCAGCGAACTGGCCAATCTCCCGTCAAGCGTCGTCGAATTCGACCACGCCGCTCAGAACCGGCTGGTAACATTCGTTTTTCAGCAGCAGATAGAACTAAGAAAAAAGGGGCTGATATGAGTATGTCCGATAGCGATCATGGTCTGCCAATGGAAAGCACCTCCATCGACATCAACGATGTGGATCTGTCCTCGCTGGTCGGACATGAGGTCGTTCTTTATACCGAACAGTATGAAGGCAAAGCGCTCGCGGCCAAGGTTATACTCGTTTCCAACGGAGCCATTACGGTCGATCGAAGCGGCGCCAACGGTATGATCGACAGCCTGATAAATAACCAGAAAACGATTGTACAGTTTGTCTACCGCGGTCAACGAATTTCGGTCGATGCCAGACTCAAAAGAACCGGCGGCGGAAAGTGCACTCTGCATCTGGGAGAGAAACTGGTGCCGCTGTCGCGACGCCGGTACACCCGCTATGACATGAACCGCGCGGTAAAGTGCGCCGTACTCCCGTCGCGCGATTTCGACCCCCAGCGCATCGGCAAACTCAGATGGATAGAAACCGATTCCATCAACTTCTCCAGCGGCGGCATTCAGCTGTGCCTGCCGAAGCAATTGAACGAAACCACCTACCTGCTGCTGAGTATCGATCTGCGTGATGTCGGATTTCCGGCTCTTATCATTGGACAGGTCCGCTACGCACACGCCATCGACCGGTTCCGCTACCGCGTCGGCATAGAGTTTATTGTCAGCGAAGCAAAAGAAAGACACTTCGATATGGCAGCTATAAAGAAATTTCCTCCGGTCGTGTTCGAGTACAGCGACGCCCGGAGAAAAGAATTGAACAAAGAATTGGCAGTTCGACTGCAACAGTAATAAACAGGAGCAATTATATGAAGAGCGATGACAGAGTCAAGTTCGTCTCCGAGATCGACATCGGGGACCAAAAAGTTGAAGTCAGAAAACCCTTCAAGATGGAATACGAAAACAAGCGCCGGTTTATCCGCCTGGAAATTACCGGTCCTGTTGACATGAAGTCCGTCAAAGACTGTCTGTCGAATTTCACCCCGGAAGATGAATACCACCTCCAGGGCAATATCCTCAATATCTCCGCCGGGGGCGTTTTGGTCGATCTGGACCAGCCTCTCAACAACGCCGATATCGTACTGATGCGACTCACCCTTCAGGGAAGCCTGAAGCTTGATAACATCCTCGGCGTCGTCAAGCGGATCGAAAAGGATGATGAAGGATACCTGGCCGGTATCGAATTCATCGCCAGGGAAAATCTCAAAGACCTGCTCTCCCAGGCCGAGCTTGACCTCCTCAGCGAGAATATCAGCGGTTTCGAAGACAGGGTACACGAGGTTCTCAGCCGTTATCTGTACACCGATTCGGCTGCCCAATAAGGAGCATAGTTTTGAGAAAACGATATGGGATATCGTTGATGGTGATCCTGCTGGCCGGCGGGCTGCTATCAGCCCCGACCGATCGTGACATTCTCGTCAATGTCATCGCGCCACGGTTCGCCTACAGCGACTCGCAGGTTGGCCAGGTCCTTAAGCGCCACCTCTCGCGCAAGGCCGATGTACGCGTCTGCCTTGTTGACGGCGACAGTGATATTGAACCGGCTTTCCCCCACGATTATCTGAATGTCGACAGCCTCGTCGAGTGGGGACGAGAAACAGGCGGCCGATACCTGGTAACCGTGGAAATTATCAGCGAACGACTCGAAACGCGCAAAGGCTTCCACATCCCGCTGGTGGTCCACAAGTATGAAAGTGTCGGCATCATCGAGGGGGAGATTCGCCTGATTGACCTCACGCGAGGCAAACTGGTGATGGCGGAACCTTTCAGAATCGAGCGAAAAGGTCCGCGGATTTTCCAGGCAACCATGGATGATGACAAAAACGACCCTGACCTTCATCTGACAGCGCCTGACAAAGTACGCTTCTTTGCGGAACTTGAAGACAACCTGTGTGAACTCCTGAGCGACCGGGTGCTGGCTGTGGCCGGAGGTCGATAAGCGGCAACGATATGAAGCCAAAACGTTCGTCAAAAGCAGCACGCACCACGACAAGCGAACTCGCGCTGGTGGCCGAAATCGCGTCCGCATGCCGCAAGGCTGCGCCGGATGCCGAAACTTTCAGCTTCATCCTGGGCAGACTGAAAAAACTTGTGGCTTTCGACGCCGCGACCGTCTTCCTGTTCGATCGCGACTCAAAGCAGCTCAAGGAAACGGCCAGCCTGGGCCATCGAGTCGTCGCCCTGGACTTTTTCAATATTGACGGCGGACAGGGACTGACCGGCTGGACTGCGCACAGCGGGAAACCCACCGTGCTTTCCGACCGGACCGGACGAAGAGATTTCAACCCCGATACCGATCTCGCCTCGTTTCTTTCGGTGCCGCTGACGGTTTCCGATGAAGTCATCGGCGTCATAAACCTGGGAAGCAACACCCCCGGGGCTTTCGGCGCCGAGCAGGCTGACGTTATGATGACGGTGGCCAATCATATCGGACTCTCACTCGAAAAACTCGCCTACCAGAAAAAATTCGAGGATCTGACCAGGCGAACAGCGAAAATTATAGTGTGCCCCGATGGCGCGGAGACCATCACTTTGCCCAGACAACAAATTCTGGACCTCTCCAAAACCATCGCGGTTATCAACCACGACATAAACAATTCACTCTCCGTATTGCTCGGCAATCTCCAGTGCATGTTGATGGAAGCAACCACCTTCGAACAGAAGACTCTTTCCAGGATCAAACGCATGGAAAACGCCACCAACAAACTCAGAGCGATCAACGAGAAAATCCTTGAGCTTTATAATGACATTCGCTCTACGGCCGAGGATGCCGGGCAGGACGAGCCCCGTGACAAAGAGATGGCGGTAAGAAATGTATGATGCCGTAGCACAGACCGGACCGGCCGCCGCCAATGCCTCCCTCTGGCAGGCGTTGGATTGCGTCGATGTCGGCCTGTTTCTTTTGAACCGCGACGGGTTCCTGATACGCTACAACAGGGCGGCCGCGAGAATCTTCGCGCTCAGCGCCGACAACTGGGGGCAACAACACATATCGGCTATCGATACTATCCTGGCAACCGGCCTGGCCGGCATGGTCCCCGGTATTCTCGATAACTCGCGGTCATTCTGTCAGAAAAATATCGCATGCACCAATCCCAACGGTCTTTATCTGGTGCTCGACATATGCTGCAAGGCGGTTCCGCCGCAGTCCGGAGAGCCGGAAATGATCCTCGGCGTCGTAAGAGAATCCGACTCGAGCCAGACGCTTGGTCCTGATTCCGTTGACGATTTCGAAGATCTCAATATTCTCTCCACCGTGGCGTCGTCACTGTCGTCATCGTGTGAACTCGAACAAATACTCGAGGTTATCCTCACGGGAGCCACCGCGTCGCAGGGACTCGGGTTCAATCGTGCTTTTCTTTTTCTGTACGATTCAGAGTCGCTCTGCCTTAAGGGTCATCTCGCTGTGGGACCCACCTCGGCCGAGGAGGCTGGTAATATCTGGCGCGATCTCGAATCGCGGGGACTCTCGCTGGACCAACTCCTCCAGCCGGAAACGAGAGACTCGCTGCGCAAAGTGGATTCGACCAACAAGCTCATCGAAAATATGACCTTTGACCTGACAAAGGAATCGATGATCGCCACCGCCTGCCGGCAGGGAGCCTGGATTAATCTCGCGGCCGGCGACGAGATCGACCCTCTCACGGCATCGTTTCTGGATCGACTCGGAAGTCGCAACATGGCTCTCGTCCCCATGGTCAGCAAAGGACATCTGACCGGCTTGCTGGCCGCCGACTGCGCCATTACCGGAAAACCCATATCCGATGGAGCGGTCCAGCTACTTCAAATCCTGGCAAACCAGGCTGCCGTCGCCATGGAGCGTTCCCGACTGTATGAAGAACAGATCGCCCGCGCCTCCCAGCTCGAACAACTGAATATCCTTCTGGGTGAATCCCAGGACCACATTATCAAGATGGAGAAGCTGTCGATCATCGGAGAACTGACGGCTGCCATCGCCCACGAACTTCGCAACCCTCTGGCTGTCGTCGGCGGTTTTGCCAATCTTATGCTCAAGTCCGACACCAGCGAAGAGCAGAAACAGTATCTGCAGATTATCGCCAGCGAGACAGCCCGCAGCGAGGCTATCCTCAACCAGGTTCTGGATTTTCACAAGGCCAGCATGTGCGACCAGAGCGAATTCAGCTTCTCCGAACTGGTCGATAAAAACCTCAAATTGCTCAAAGGCCGGCTGCGCAAACTCGACGTGAATATTACTCTTTCGCTAGCTCCCCAGCCGATGAAAATTTTCGGCAACTATGACCAGCTTTCGCATGCGTTCTACCAGTTCTTCAGGCTCGTGGCCGAAGATCTCATCCCACCCGGCAGCGCCGAGGTCAGAACCGAACGCAAGAATAATACGGCACTGATGTTGATAAAGTTAAATGTCGAGGGACGTGACCGCGAAAAGACGGTCAAAGCCCTCAAACAAGTATTCAGCGAAAACAAGGCGTCGCTGCGCCTTATGATTCTGGTGGCCGGCGAAACCATAAGGTACCACGGCGGCTCGTTTGGAATCAATTGCGAGGGAAGCAGCGCCCCGACCGTATTCGTTGAACTCCCCCTAGCACAGGAGAAATAGTATGCCAGGCAATATTCTCATAGTGGATGACGATGACAGCCTGAGACTGCTCTACAAGGCCGAATTGACAAGGGATGGCTATACTGTAGAGACTGCGAGCAACGCCGAGGAGGCTTTACAGCAGGTCTCGCGACAAAATTACGCCCTGGCAATTGTCGATATCGAAATGCCGGGTATGTCCGGGTTGGAACTGTTGGGGAAACTGCGTCAAGCAGCGCCCGACACCTGCCTGGTCGTCAATTCGGCCTACAGCACCTACAAGGCCGACTTCAACTCCTGGCTGGCCGACCGGTATGTCGTCAAATCGTCGGATCTTGAGCCGCTGAAACAGAATATTCGAGAATTGATGGTGACAGGTGAACAAGGAACAAGATAGAAACACCGAATTGGAACTGCTCGCGCAGGTCGATGAACTCAACGAGACCGTTAAAACGCTCGCCTTGAATCTGGCCATATATCTGGCCAAAGCCAAGGCGCATTCCGACGATCTCAACCGCATGGAACCCGAGTTCATCAGACTAATAAACGGCTCGGTAAAAGTCGTGCAGGAACTGGCTACGGTCATCGCGGCGGCTCGCAATAAAGTCACGATGGCGTTCGATGTCCCCTCCGTTTCGGGAGTCGATCACATCGAACGTAAACTCGAGTCTATCCTGCGGCAATGTCATGAAATCATGTCGACCCTGGCGAAAGAAACGGATATAAAAATATAAACAAAGATGACACTCGATTCATCGTACGAAAGTCGCTGCGCGGCCGGTCAAGCAATACCCGAAACAGGGAAGTGAGCCGGGTGATCGATGTCATCACAAGCGGAAATAAGGAATTCAAACCATGGCGCAAGAGTACATTAAAAAACTCAACGAGATGGCCGAGCAGCGGGGCGACCCGTTCAGGGTCTTGATTGTCGACGACGAGAAATGGATTCAGGAGGTCTTTCGCGATTTCTGCGAACTGACCAGCGCCTTCACGGTAGAAATGGCCGATAACGGCGCCGATGCTATCGAGAAAGCGCGAAGCAACAACTATGACCTGATCACCCTCGACCTCATAATGCCCGAAATGTCGGGACTCGAGGTCCTGGCTGCCATCAAGCAGGTCTCTCCGCACGTTCCCGTCATGATTATCACGGGAAACGCCACGGAGAAAATAGTCAACGAGGCCGGCGTAATGGGCGCCTGCCGCGTTATGTACAAACCCATCATGCTCGAAAACTTCATCGCTGAGGTGATGGCCACTCTCAACAAATGAGCGGCCGAACATGAATTTTTGAATTAGTGAGTATGTGTGAGTCCCAACTACATAAAGGGGGAATGAGCAGATGAAAAGCTCCGTGTCCGTGTTGATTGTCGATGACGAAGAGATGATGCGTAATCTGCTTGAGAAAATCCTGGCGCGCGAAGGGTATAATATCCTTACCGCTGAAGACGGCGTCGCGGCCCTGGAAATCCTCAACTCCAACCAGATCGATCTCGTCATCTCCGATATGAAAATGCCGCGTATGAACGGATTCGAGCTTCTGAAGCACGTTAAGCAGGAACACCCGCAAACCGGGGTGATTATCATGACGGCATACGGTGATACCTATACTGTCAAGGACGCTCTGCTGCTTGGAGCCGACGAATATATCACCAAACCGTTCAAAAGCTATGAGATCTCGCTCGTCGTTGAACGAGCCTACTGGCGACTCTTATCCTCAAAAGGGAGAGTGTCCCAGGCAACCTGATAGGAATTACTGATGGTCAGTGACGCCGGCCAACTTGCCACCACACCGCGGCGCAGGGTCGCTGTGACGGTTACTAAAGACTCAATGACCGCCTCTATTATTCTGCGCGAACCGCCCGTTGAAGACCCGCCGATTACCGTCGAGGAAATCCTCGAAGAAATCGAAAAGGCGGAAATCACCTATGGCCTGGACAGGTCAGCCATCGAAAAAGCTGTCGAAGAATCCGCCTTCAACGAGCCCATAACGGTGGCAAAGGGAATTCCCCCGAAACGGGGCGAAAACTCCCAATTTGCCTATCACTTCGATACCAGCCACGACCATCGCCCCGATGTCGATCGTGACGGCCGCATCGACTACAAAAACATTCACTTCGTCCAGAACATCGAAAAAGGCGGTCTGCTGGTGAGCAAAACACCGCCAACACCCTGCATCCCCGGATACAATGTCTACGGCAAGCCTATCAAGGGTGTCGATGGCAGGGATATCCCCTTCAAACACGGCATCAACACGGTTGTCTCAGAGGACGGCATGAAACTTCTGGCCGCCGCCAGCGGCGCCATCATCTATCTCTATGGCAAAGTGGCCGTCAATGACGTTATGACTGTAAAAGGCGACGTGGATTTCAATGTCGGAAATATCGATTGCCGCGGCTCGGTTCGGGTTCAGGGAGGCATTAAAACCGGGTTCGAGTTGAAGATCGACGGCGATCTCGAAGTCAACGGCAATGTCGAAGACTGCGATATCGATGTCAAAGGAAATATCATGATCAAAGGCGGCTTCTTCGGAAAAGGCGAAGGGAAAATGCGCGCCGACGGCGACATCTTCCTGAAATATGCCGAAGGGCAGCGTATCGAGGCTGGCGGCGATATCTACGTGGGAGGTGAGGTAATTAACTGCCGGATTATAGCCGGTGGAAATGTCTGGGTGAAAGGTAAAAAAGGAAAGATTGTCGGGGGAGATGTTAAAGCCTACAAGGAAATCAAAGCCAGTTTCCTTGGCTCGAATGTTGGGACCGTCACCCGCCTGGCCGTAGCCTACGATGCCGCTCTTATGCAGAAGTACGAGGAAAACGTCGCCGAGACAAAACGGCTGCAAGAGGATATGGCTAAAGTAAAAGAGGCTCTCTACACCCTTTACCGGCAGCAAATCGACGGCAAACTCAGCCCGCAGCAACAGGAAGCCCTGGGGCAACTCGAAAAACTAAAAGAGGATATCCCGGCCACCCTGGACAAACTGGCCGAAGAAATGACTCAAATCGAAGATACCCTGGCCCAACTCGAGGGTGCGGCCATAATCGCCGAAGATACCCTCTATCCCGGGGTCAGGGCGGCCTTCGGGATTGTCTACAAGGAAATCCTCAAAGACGCCAAAAAATGCCGCCTGAAACTCGAAGGCAAGAGGATCCTCGTGGCCCCTTATGAATAAATATCCGCTCTATCGAGCATTAAATCTCTTGATATTGCTGCCCAAATTCCTATATTTTTTGACGTCCTGACAAAATGAACGGAGAGGTGGCCGAGTTGGCTGAAGGCGGCGGATTGCTAATCCGTTGTAGGGCTAATGGCTCTACCCAGGGTTCGAATCCCTGCCTCTCCGCTTATTAGGTATATTCCGAGCACATCCTTAACAGTTCTTTCCGGGCAGATGGTTTACACATTGGCATCTATTCACTTTGAAAGAGGTATTGTATGCCATAGAAGAAGACCAGCGTGATGGACGAACGGATGAAATTCGTAGTCTTCGTAGGGAAAAACCCGGCAGTGGTTTTGCCGTGAAAAGATTTTTCAATCGAATCGAAGTGTTGTAAGTGTTAATATCGAAGATTGGCAGAACCGCTCACGATTGTATTCTATTGTGGAAGAGGGTTCTGCCCTTGGATCAACCTTGTAAAGCCCTAACTTGCCCGCTTCTTCCGCTGATGGATGACGTTGCTCTGCCATATTATCCAGACCCTCTATGAATCTTTCATAATCAATTGTATCAACAGAAAACTCCTCATAAAAAGCATTCGGATTTAGCAGTAAAACCAGTTTCTTCCCAAATACAATCGTTAGTTCACCATCGGTTTGCAACCACTCCTGATGCATGCTTTCATCAGAGGCCTGCAGCCCTCCTCATACACCGGCATAGGCCGTCCAGAGTCATCTCTCGAGTCCTGACAGTTTGCTGTCATCAGTAGCAGAGAAGATATCGCAACCGCCCAGCGTACTGTCTTAAAAAGTATCAACGAATGCCTGGACATCATTTTGCGTCACCCCCCTTTTTACTTTCTTCCTCTCTTGGAGGGTCCTGTTCACCTTGTTGTCTTTCCAAGGTTGTCCTGCCATCTTACTTGCAGATATTGGCAGTTACGCTGTCGGGATCCGGACTTAGTGAAAACTCGTAACAATCGTGGCGAAACAATTCAACCTTAATTTTCGTCGATGAGGACCATTCAATGAACCTGATTTCAGTGCCTTCCGACTTAAGAAGTGAAGGGTAGTCGATAAAATACGAAGTGTCTATCACACGCTCGTCGTATTCATCATGAGTTCTTATCACGCTAATTTTGTCTACAATAATAGAGCCCCATTCTTTAGCATTCGAAATAAGCACTCGGTAGTAGTAACCGACATACTTGCTTGTATCATAACTCCCCGAGAACTCCAAGCGCGTGCTGTCCTTCAATTCAATTAGTGGCCCAGTATGAATTTCCTCAATGTATGGGTAGGTGTATTCCCAGAAGTCTTGGCAGTCTTTTTGCCTTCCAGCGGAGTGACCTCCCGCCAATAGCAATGTAAACACCACCACAACGGTAATACAAGTCGGCAGGGACACGGTGTTTACTCTCACTAAATTAGCCTTCATCATAGACTCATTCATCGTCAGACACAACAACAGTCACGGGGTATCGCTCAACGATTTCTTCGCTACCGTCTTTGTAGACAGCTTTACGCCACACCCAGCCATGAATTACCTTAAAACCTTTTCCCCTGGTGTTTTTGTTGTGTCCAAACTCAATCGCTTCGAAATCCACATAGGGTTTCTGACATTCCTCACAGCTCGGCGAGGCACTTTCTGGCGGCAATCCAAAGTGATAGTGATTGTGTTCATTTAGAATTTGGGTATAACCGGTCAATCGTGCTGCCTTATATATATCATTCCACGAAATCTCCGGGACCGGTCGTACATCAACTGCTCTGGCACCATTCTCCACAGCGTGAAGTGTCTTCTTATTTCTGGTTACGAATTTCCCGTCAGTACAAGAGTAGGCACCGTCCCCTTCTATATGCCGATCCCCTCCAGTTACCGTAATAGAAATATCACTCGGATCTTTCCCTGTAATACCACCAAGGGTGGCGTTAAATATTACTAAACTCCAGAACACCTGACTATTGCTAATAACATTCCTTTGGTCATTCAGAATGTCTTTTCCATCTGGATCGAGATAGATCAGCGGATTATTCGCCACATAGACGTAAGGAGAAATCGACGGATATTTGAAAGCGTGCGGATCGGTGGCAACAAACCTCCCCGTCGCCTGCATCGGCAAGAGCATTGCCGCCAGCGCTGCCACTACGCCAATCAAAAGGTCAGAATTCTTCATCCAATTGTCTCCCTCTCATTTCGATCCTATAGATTGTGCCGCTCTTATGGTTCTCAGGTAATCCTCCCGCGACCCCGGTGTCTCGGGCTCCCATCCGAGAGTTCGTGCTCTTTCAATATATTTGTCTGACTCCACCTTGTAAAGCCCTAACTTGTCGGCCTCTTCCGCTGATGGATGACGCTGCTGTACCATCAATTGTTCCTGTAACGTGAGGCCCACCCAAGCCAACAGTGCTCCTTTTTGTACCAAACCATTCAATGATCTGGGGTTCAGTTTCAGCATAAGTTCCGCAAAATCCAGCGCTTTTTCGTATTCACGGGCATTTCGATACTTCGAGACTAAGATACCCAGTAGCTCAGCGATAAAGTCCTTCTTGGTAAGGTCACGCATATATGATCCACTGTCAATGGCCAACCTGCTGATTCCAAGGGTTTTAATATACCACTGCTCTCTGGCGGGTTCACCGCCATTAGTCGATTCAACATTCCAAATATTGCCATCCTGGCGATCATGCAATCGGCAAAACAGATGAAGGGGTGCTGAGACACCGTTGAAAGGCACGTCGGGAGCTACTCTCTCCATAAGGGCCAGAAAGAGCGTAGGCATACTAACGCAATTGCCCTTGCGGGTATCCAAATAGGTCGTAAGAAGCCTGGCTCCGGGCTGTTCACCAAAGGGGTCATTCAGATCATACGAAAAAATATTGCCGCTATTCCATTCGCCCGGTTCGAATTGGTACATTTTCGTCATCAGCAGTCGAACCATGTCACCTTCACGGGGTCCGACCATATACTGAATTCGCAATGCCATCGTGTCGAGGGTGTGAAGATATTTGTTTATCTGGACACTGCTGTCGCATTCTTTGGCAATTACAAGAGCCCACAGGCCGATATCAACATCTTGTTCAGGTATCGATGGCAAATCGCAAAGGCTGTAATCAGACCGGCTGCTCTCGGCATAGTCTGCAGTAAAGCTTTGCGTAGAAACGCATCCGATGATAAGGGCTGTGATAAACAGGTATGTGAGTGTCCGCCGCAATGATTTCCTCCGCACTTAATATCTGCTTGAGTTGAATATACTGATGGCTGGCTTGAAAGGCAAATGCGAAATATCTGTTAAAAGCCTGATGAGGAGCAATCGGATTCGTAGCCCGAAGTAATAGGGGAAAGACATCGACTTCGGCGGGCAGCTGACACCAGTCTGACCCATACCTCTTTCTAACAGTTTTCTAGAAGAATTAGCCAAAACAGCAGAAAATAAGGAAAAACACCAGACACTTGGTTTCCCGTAGGTAATTGCTATTACTACAGGTTAGTATCTGGTATTTTCTATTGCTTGGACAACTTAATCGGCTCATAACTCGAAGGCCGGAAGTTCAAACTTTACAGTTCATTCCGGGCAGATGGTTTACACATTGGCATATATTCACCTTGAAAGAAATATTGTATGCTATGCAAGGAGACCAGCGTTAGCCGTTGTGTCAGGTCTTGATTTTGACGAAGCCGGAATTCTGACCTGACACATCCGCCTCCCAGTCCGATGCAGACCGGAATCCCTTGCCCGTTGGGGCCCGTCGTCAGAAAGAACTTTCGGTATTTCCCTGCTTCGCCCCGTACGTAATGAATTGCCGGTTGAATTTACTATCAATCCACCCCCGCCATCAACTAACTCTAATAAAGACAATTTGTTACGCCCGCGCAACCTGTCGCGGCCCCGCTAAAGATTTCCTCCGCAAAGCCGATAACTTCAGAAAAGGGACGGTTCGTCCGGACCACATATTACCGTGCAACCGAAAGGATAATCGAGCATATGTTTAATAAACAAAGAAACCGAATCTCGGAAGACCATGGCCTGAGCCTTCTGGAAGTGCTCATCAGTATGGTCGTGCTTGCAGTGGGAATTCTGGGACTAGCACCTATGGTTGTCCTCTCGATCGAAGGAAACAGCATCTCCCGCGATTTCTCCATCGCCACCGAGCTTGCCAAACAGCAACTCGAACGCTACGAAGCTATGGGTGTCCTGATGCCGGCGGATGTCTCACAACCCGAGACTTTTGAACTGCCGATGGAGACTGTATCCCTCACCGATACGTTGGGATACCAGCGAAGAATTATCCTGACGCCGGCCGATGCTGTCGCGAGCAATCCTCCGTCACTGTGTAAGGTCGATGTAATCATCCAATGGACCGATAAAATGGGTACTCCGCGATCCACCAAACATTCCACGTACATGACCAACGATTGATGAAAGAGGAGCCACCGATGCTTACGGATAGAATCAATTACTCTCGTAAAGAATCCGGTTTCACCCTGATCGAACTGCTAATCGCGGTGCTGATTACCGGCATACTGGCGGCGGCCGCTTTCCAGTTCTATGTTACCATGCATCAGCAGGTCATAACCCAGCAGGAAATATCCGACATGCAGCAGGTCTGCCGCTCAAGCCTTCAGGAAATCGGAAAGACCTTGCGCATGGCGGGATACCTGCTTGACACTCACCCGGACTGGGAGACCAACGGCTGCAGCCTTTCGGTCTATTTCAGTGCCACCGATACTATCGATGACGCCGACACGGTGCTTTACTTCCTTCAGGAGTATTCGGACACCGAGTATGTCGCCATCCCGCACCTGCCCGTGGGAACCAAGCTCTATAAACTGATGAAACAGGAAAACAGCGGCTCACCGCAGGTGTTCTCCGACTTCATTACTTCTATCAATTTCGTACCGATCGGCACCAGCGAGATGGCGGTCACAATTCAGGTGCAGACAACCAAATGGGATGAGTCGTGGGATTCCAATAACGGCTTTAGAATTTTTTCCAATACGGAGCGCGTAAACATGCGAAATGTCTCGATGTGAGGAGGAGACAACTTGATGAAGCAGCTTCAGAGCAGCAACGGTGGGGCGCTACTTATAACATTGGGGCTTATGTTAATTTTGACGATTGCGGCAATTATGGCGGTAAATACGGCACAGACAGATATAGACCTGTCGTTCAACCAGCTGAACGGCGACCTGGCATTCTATGTCGCCGAAGCGGGACTCAAAAGAGCCTTTGTGGACCTCAACGCGGACAATGATCTCGATACGGCCTACTCACAGGTGAGTTTCGAGCGGGGGTTTTACTCCACCATCATTATCCACGGCGATACGGCTCAGCCGATGTATGATACCGTCACCATCAGGTCGGCGGGTTCAGTCGAAGATGCCAACGCGAATATCACCGCCCTCGTTGTACCTGAACTGATTTACCCGTTCCAGTTTGCCATGTTCGGCGAAGATGGTATCAATATGGTCAACAACACGTGCACTGACTCCTACAATTCTGACTCCGGTACCTATGCTACAACCGTTGATACGCTCACGGGCGGCGATATTGCCTCCAACGGCACAATCTTTCTTGATCAGTCGGCCTATGTCGCCGGCGATGCTACCACCTCCGATGCCGGCGGGATTACCGTCTGTGCCACATGCACAGTCATCGGCGTTACCGATGATAGCATTGACCCGTATGTACTCGACAGCATCCCGCAATCCGATTTCGATGATGCCGCGGCCGACAACGATAATATGACCGGTATCACCGGTGACTTTGCCTGGACCGCGCCCATGCCGTCTCTTATACTCGGGACATCTGACACGGCCTACCTCCACACCGGTGTATACTATCTTAAAGATATAACGCTCACCGCGAACTCGTGTCTGATGGTGGCGCCGGGCGAATCTGCCGTGATTTATCTCGATGGGACTCTCACTCTGGAGAATAACACCTCCGTGAATCCGACCGAAGATCCGGCCGACTGTATGATATTCTCCGACGGACAAATCGTGTCGGTAGGTAACGATACGGAACTGTACGTTGCGTTCTACGGCCCCGATGCCGATGTCGACCTGGGACAGAGTTGCGATTGGTACGGCTCGATAATCGCGGAATCGATAGACGCGCTCAACACCGGCAGTATTCACTACGACATGGCATTGGCGGAAGTGCCCTATGGCACAACCGGCAAGATGTTGATGATCGCCTGGCAGGAGAATTAGATAAATCGCCCTGAGCGGCTTTGATAGATAATGAGGGATATTTTTGACAAGAACGCTGGTGGTGACGGGGTTGTCGCTTGGAGTCACCACGCCGAAACCTTCGAAAGAAGACCGGCAGGATAACAAAGACAGTAACATGCGCTGAATCCTGAGCATCAAGGGGGTTGGCTGGTCCAACAGCATCATGCGTGTTACAGCGGTAAACGTTGTATTTAGTGGAGTGAAGTACTTTGGGGAACCTCAGATTAAACGAACAAGGCGGCGCGCTGTTAATCACCCTTTGTTTGCTCGTCATGCTGACAATGGCAGCCATTATGGCGGTGAATACCGCTCAAACAGATATTGAATTGTCCTTTAACCAGCTCCAGTCGGACCAGGCTTTCTATGTGGCTGAAGCCGGGCTCCGAAGGGCTTTCGTGCAGTTAAACGATGACAACGACTGGAACACCGGCTACGCCAACGTCTCCTTCGAAAACGGCCTGTACTGGGTGGCTATTGTCGATAGTTTCACCGATGTCGATCTGGTGGACACAGTCAAGATCAGAGCGACCGCGAAAAAGGATGAAGGCTTCGCCAACCTTGAGGCAGTTGTCGTTCCTACCTATGAATATCCGTTCCAGTGGGCCGTCTACAGCGAACAGAACATCAATCTCGGAAACAACACCTGCACCGACTCATGGGACTCGGAACTGGGCGACTACGACGCCACCGTTGACTCAACCGATGGCGACATCGCCTCCAATGGCACCATCACCCTTGACGAAATCGCCAGTGTCGGCGGAGATGTTTCCACTTCGGTAGATAGTGGCATCTTTGTCGGAATTAACGCCGATGTCTGGGGAACAACAACTGACGATGTTCCCGAATTTCATCTCGATCCAATCACCCAGGAAGATATGGACTGGGCCGCCAGTGTCAGCGCTGCTTCAACAGGTATGTCCGGCGATTATACCTATAATATGGCGGATACATCTCTGACCGTCGGCGCGACCGAAGTTGTCACGCTGCAAAGCGGTGTGTACTATTTTACAGACATCACGCTTGAAAACAGCGCGGTTCTGGAAATCGCCCCCGGAGCCGATGTTATCATCTATATGACGGGAAGCCTCACTCTCGAGGAGGCGGCACAGGTCAACCCGACTCAGCCGCCCCCGAGCTTGCTGATCTTCTCCACCGGTGGAATTTACACTCAGGGTCAGGACACCGAGATAAGCGCGGCGTTCTATGGCCCCGATGCCGAACTGGTCCTGGAAAACAGCTGCGAGGTCTTTGGATCGATTGTAGCCAATACCGTAGATATGACCAATATCGCCTGTGTGCACTATGATAAGGCCCTCTCTGAAGTCAGGGGGAAGAAAACAGGCGAAATGAAAATGGTGGCCTGGAGAGAATTCTAACGTTAAGCAGTCCTCCGGGTCTGTCGATATATTTCTTATTGAGGCGCAAGGGGGTGTCAGGGTAGTTATATATGGCCGCCGGAAACAGCCGGGAGCCTGACGGACGGCCAGGAAGGTAACATGCGCTGAGATGCTATTTGTCAAAGGGGGTTTTGACAACATTTATCAACACCAGGCATGTGTCAACGATAATTGTTGTTCAAGGAGTTCTATCTTGAAAGAAAAAGACGCCGACGAGCGCGGTAGCGCCCTGCTCATTGCCATGGCGGTGATGCTCATGCTCACCCTGGCGGCAATAATGGCAGTCGATACCGCCCAAACCGACATTGAACTGTCGTTTAACGCTCTGCACCACGACCAGGCGTTCTACACAGCCGAAGCCGGCCTGCAGAGAGCTTTTGTCGAACTGAACAATAACCCCGGCTGGAATACCGGGTTCGTTAACGTGACTTTCGAACAGGGAGTCTATTCCGTGGCGGTCGTGGATAGCACCGTCTCGCCCGACTTGGCCGATACGGTTATGCTCAGAGCCACCGGAGCAATTCAGCAGGCTTCGGCCAATCTCGAAGCAACCGTGGTCCCTGAATACCGCTATCCCTTCAGGTACGCCATGTTCGCTGAGGACAGCCTGACTATGGATAATAATACCTGCACCGATTCCTACCGCTCGGACTCCGGCTCCTACGCCGGCACTCTGCGCAACGCCGATGCCGATATCGGATCAAACGGACCACTCAGCCTGACCAACACCGCTCTCGTAAACGGGGGAGCCTCATCCGCTGTTGATGACGGCATAACGATGGAGAATATTGCCGAGGTCACCGGAGACACCGCCACCGGCGTCCCCCGCAACGAACTCGATATTGTCTCAACCTCCGACTACCAGTGGGCCGAAGCCAACAACTCCGCCCCGTACGGCTTTCGCGGTAACGGGTACACATACCGCAACGGGACCGGCGAACTGGAACTCTCTCAAAACGCTACCCTGGAACTGTCCGGCGGTGTCTATCTCTTTTCCGATATAAGAATGGGCAACTCCTCCCAAATAGAAATCGCCCCAGGCGAAGATGTTACCATTTTCCTGACAGGCAACCTCGAGGTCGGCCAGAGTAGCACCGTGAACGCCTCCGGGTCTCCGGCCAATCTGACCATCTTCTCGCAGGGGAATTCGCTGATACTCGGACAATCCACGGAACTGCGGGCCGCGTTTTATGGCCCGAGCACCGAGGTAGTCATCGACAACAATACTGATATCTATGGCTCGGTCGTCGCCGGAAGTGTCAACATGCGAAACCATTCGTGTTTTCACTATGACCGCGCCCTGGCGAAAAAAGCATACGGCACTACGGGACGGATGTTGATGGTTGCGTGGAAAGAATTGTAGGAAGGACCGCTATGGCGTAGAGTTTACGGGCAGACAACAGGCGCCGGGCCGCCTTTCCAGAAAAAGTCAACGAGGTAAATCAAATCCAGAGGATCCATCGCCGTATCACCATTGGCGTCGGCCTCCTCTTCGCATGGCGGCGCCTCCCCGTATTTCCACAGGAAGTTGACGAAGAAGGTCACGTCCAATGGATCCATCAAACCGTCATGATTTATATCGCCGCGAACTTCGCAGCAATGAACAAGCGGTATCAGTGTATTCACGTACAAATACATGCGATCACCGACAATCGAATCCACCCGGACATAAATACCGGAATAACCGTTGTACCCATCACTGCTGGGGTAAGTCTGCGGACCGAACTCGCTCTGCCCATCGACATCATCGGAAAACAACGCCCCCTTCCGCGTCTCGAAAGGAAACCACCACTGGGCGCTGTCGGTTTCATGTCCTTCGGGATTACAATATACGTTGCAGCCAGGATTGTATCCGGCGTCCTCAACCATCACCGTGTAATGCTCGTAACGCGGGGTACAGCTGTTGAGGGTGTACCAGTTCGACGACGATGTCAACGAGTCGAAAATATGAGTTATCAACAAACCCCGGTCGAGAGAATCCGCCCCGTACGCCAGGTCAGGCCAGAAATAGACACTGAAATCGGAGTCGAATTTGTCGAATCTTCCCGTTGATTGAGGATTGCGATACTCAAGCAAGAAATACTCTCGCGCGAAATCATCAATGGTCAGCTTGTACAGAGAACTGTCGTCATGCGTCTCGATATCGTATATGACCAGATCGCTTATTTCACCTTCGATGCTTATCGGCTCGATATAGCCGAGCTGCATCTTCGACCAGCCGCACGGGTGCGATGGAATCCGTGACCCGAGCGAGAGATATCCATAGCCGTAATAACCCATAAGACACCAGTCCACCAATGGGTGGTCGTTGTAGTCATTCGGCGTATAGTAGGTCCATTCCTTCAACTTGTCATCATAATCATAAAGATCCGGCAGGCCCAGGTTGTGGGCCAACTCATGGGCAAAAACTCGAATCCCGTTCAAGGTATCCTCTCCCGAAAACTGCCTCGGGTCGAGTGGGTCACGCAGCGGTCTCGTTTCGGGACAAGTATGAAAATGGTCTACCTTTACGTTATCGAAGCTTCCGAACCCCCATTCGCTGACCGTGGCATATGACCAGATGTCGTTTGGGTCCTGGGAATCTTCCTCGCCATTGCCCGAGCGAAGGAAACAAATCGCGTCAACCTTCCGGTTGCCGTCACCATCGTACTGGGAGAAATCAACAAACGGGTCCACCTCTTCGAGCAGCTCCGCAAAGGCAAATTTGACGTCATAATACCCGGCGTTGTACCAGTCTATCACGTCCCCGTCCAGCACAACTTTCCCGTAAGATACTTCATAGATATAGTCAGCCAGCGACCCATTCGGGTAAACATCGCGCGAAAATATCATGCTGTCGAGCGTCTCTCTCGGCCAGGTCGAAAGACGGTCGATCCATTCCACCGGAATAACCAACAGCTTCAACGTGTCACCCAAAAACTGATACTCGGCCATCAATTCGAGATCTTCCGCCGTCAGCTTCGTGCCCGCGAGCCGGCCCCATCTCGCCATCATCTTCTCCTCGGGCATATCGAAATAAAGCGCGTAGTCCGGCTCCGGGTTATTCGGTTGGGCCAAAACCACCATAGAACCGAGCAAAATGATCAGGAGAATGTACTGCGGCAATCTCATTAAATCCTCGTTTGACCAAAGGCGGCGATATCTAACTCGAAATCAAGCCCCCCGATGTACGTGTTGATACACCGGTACCCTCACTTGGAGCCGGGTGGATGAACATTCTGCTTGTACTGATTCGAAGTTATTATAAAGATACCCTGCCGCGCCCTTTCTGTCAACGCCTTTTTAGTCCATTATCGGCAACCGACTCAATTACAATGAGATTACCCCGCAACAAAGAAGAAGCCGTCTTTAACCGAAGACGGCCTCTATCATTTTATATTTAGCCCGGCTCAGGGGCAGGCAACAGGCGCCGGACCACCCTTCCAGATGTAGTTGACCAGATAAGTCAGATCGAGCGGATCTTCAAAACCGTCATTGTTGATATCAATCTGGTCAAGGCACGATGGCGCCGGACCCAACTTCCACATATATTCCACGAAGCCGGTGAGATCGAGCGGATCAACAAAACCATCGTTGTTGAAGTCGCCGCGAAGTACACAACATCCGCCGCTGCCGCTGTAGTCGGTGTTCACATACAGATACATACGATCGGCGACAATGGAGTCAACCCGAACATATATGTTACTCGGTCCGCCATAACCGTCACTGCTCGGCACCGTGTTCGGCCCGAACTCGGACTGACCCGCAACATCATCGGAGAACAAGGCTCCGCGACGGGTCTCGAATGGATACCACCACTGGGCGCTGTCAGTCGTGTGTCCCTCGGGGTTGTAGGTGTAATCGCGAGCCGGATCATACCCTGCATCCTCGACAGCCACCGAATAGTGCGGATAAGCCGGCGTACCGTTGTTCCAGCGATACCACTCCGATAACGGCACCAGCGAATCATGGCAGTGCGTGATCAGAAGCCCCCGGTCAATCGAATCACAGCCATATGTCAAATCCGGCCACAGATAGGCGCTGAAGTCGGAATCAAACTTGTCAAACTTGGCCGTCGATTGCGGATTGCGGTACTCCAGGAGGAAATACTCACCCTCGGCGTCGTCAATCGGAATCTTGTAAAGCGAGTTGTAATTGGTCGTTTCTATATTGTAAATCACCAAGTCTTCGTACTCACCATCGAGCACCACCGGTTCGATCCATCCCGCCTGCATCTTGTTCCAGCCGCACTGATGAGTCGGAATTTCCAGACCCATCGAAAGTAGCCCGTAACCGCCATATCCCATCAGACACCAATCCACGAGGGGGTGGTCGTTGTAGTCGTTGGGGGTGGAGTAGGTCGAGGTGTCCAGCTTATCATCGTAATCATACAAATCCGGCATGCCCATATTGTGCGAAAGCTCGTGGGCAAAGACCTTGATCCGGTTGAGAGTGTCCACGCCTGAAAACTCAAGCGGGAAGTCAGGGTCCCGCAAAGGCCTGGTTTCCGGCGATGTATTCCAGTGGGTAACCAGCATCCCGTCATATGGTCCCCATCCGGTGACCCACGACACGGCATACGACCAGATATCATCCGGGTCGCCCGAATCCTCCTGTCCATTACCCGAACGGACAAAACAGATCGCGTCAACCTCGCCGTCGTTATTCCCGTCGAACTGCGTGAAATCAATCACCGGGTCGAGTACGGTGAGGATGTTGATGAAGTCATCTGACCCCCAGGTCGGTTTATACTTGCCGGCATTATACCAGTCCGTCACATAACCGGTCAGAGCCACCTGACCATACGATACCTCATCGACATAATCAGCCACCGAACCGGTCGACCAGCAGTCGTGCGAGAACAGCAGGCTGTCCATAGTCTCGCGGCTGTAGGTGTGCAGTCGATCTGTCCACTCAATCAGAATCGCCAGCATTTTCAGGGTGTCCCCGTCGAAAGACTCCGGCGCCAGCGCCACTAGTTCTTCAGTGGTTAACAGTTCGCCGGGGAGCTTACCGAACCTCTCTAAAATCTTCTCCTGTGGCATGTCGCGGATAATGACCCGGTCAATATTGACCTCGGCCGCAAACAGGTTAGCCGTGAACAGAAGGCACATGGCCCCGATTACAAGCGCGGAAAATCTCATACTGTCTCCGATGTATTGTGAGTAAAGTTTCTTCTCATACCGTCGTATGTCGTAACAAGTGAGGTGGTTACGAATAATAGTCGAACAAATAGCCCCAGATAAATGCTTACTGTCGTAACTTGTAGACAGCTATAAATATAGTAAATAAATCCTCTTTGTCAATCTCTCTTGCAGGTGGTTTGCCCCTTGTTTCCCGTGCTTCCTGTCCTGTCAGGTTGGGCCGTGCTGTCGGGTGTCCCCACCTGACGGCAAGAGTAGGGAAGCAAAAGTAGGTCGAAACCCCTGATCGTCAGATTCCGTCGTCAGGCGGAGGTTTCGACAACGTAAAGGGGAGACTTCCGCGCTGTCAGGTGCCTGCCCGCCGATGGAGCGTCCCCACCTGACAGAATCTCACCGTTGTGTCAGGTCTTGATTTCCGCTTGCGGAAATTGTGACCTGACACATAATCCAAGGCCTAAGGACAAGCCGCCGGCGATGGCCCATCTTTCCAGTAAGCATTAACCAGATAGGTCAAATCCAGAGGATCAACGATCCCGCTGCCGTCAACATCGACCTCGAAACTACAGCCCGGCTCGATTGCTCCGTTCCAAAAATAGTCCACCATATAGACTATATCGGCAATATCGACCCAACCGTTGTCATCGATATCCCCGCGCATGAGGCAACAGGTGGTCGGAAGAATCTGCCAGAACCCGGCTGTGATATCAAAGCCCGATGATTCAACCCTTCCTATAAATGGCTGCCCGATAGTGGCATTGATACTATAGCTGGCTGATTGCGAAGATATTGCTCCCGATGAAACCACCTGCCAGTCTATTTCGGCAGCGTGAGTCATGCCCACGCAAAGTGCCGCCAGCAGGCACACAATGAGGGGCTTGCTGAGGTTGACCATATGAATACAATATAGTCTGCCCGCCCCCGAAGTCAATCCCGACAGATTTTGGGGTAAATCCTCTGCCGCAAATACCGACCCCGGCGCGTTCACCTAACATGTGTGTGTCCGCTCCATCCTGTTTCACTGTAGACTACGCAGTACCAGTGGCGACGTATTCATGCCACAATCAGAGTCCCTCAATCTTCGTACGACATTCTGCCCCGAAAGGCCCAGTGGATGTACTGTACCCTGGGGTCGTTGATCAGCAAAGTGCGATCAACAAAGTCATTGTTAGTGACGCGCGCTGTGTACAGATCGCTACCCACTCGGTACCAAACGCTGTCCTCCTGCACCCACAAAACCTCACTTTTGGGCCCGAGGTGAACCGTCAACTGTTGTAACGACGTTGGGTGCACCATCACAACATCCTCTCCCAGAATTGAGGGAAAACCTTTGCGTATTTCATAGTCGGTTTCGGGATCAGTGTTGGCTACTACGCCTATCAGCCAGTCGTTTACGGGCCTCAGAGTTGTCTCGGAGCCCGGTATCATCACTGAACTCCAGGAGTCGGCGTTCCTATTGAAAATGAGGACTTCCCGCTCGGTCAGTCCATGTCGTTCTGGAACAGACATCAGTGCTCTGTAATATGGTTCATTTGCTACAAGGCTCCACCCGAAAGAGTCTTTCATCCGCACTAGATCATGTGGCACAGAAGAACCGTCAAAATCGAAACCGATTCCAACTGCCTCCAGAGCTCCATCCTGCTTCATTCTAACACTAATGACATCGCTTCTGGTGCCACCGCCATATGGCCCCCTGGGACCTGCCAACCTTAGCTCGATTTCGTTTCGCAATGTTTCGTCACCAACCTGTATTTGTTGGTGCTCGTATTGTGGTGGGAACCCTCCATCCCCTTTCTTGCATTGTAGGTCGAACCAACCATGTCCGTTGCCACCCTCCAAATATCGATACCTACTTACTTTGCCGTAGCCGCTCAGATCATATTGAATTGTCTTATCGATACTGTCCACTGGAATCACGTGCAAGCTGATAGGAGACCAGTCACCCTCAGAGATTACAGCTAGTCCCGCACTTGAATATACATCGATATCCCACGCCTTAACATTCTCGCCAAGCCCCCAGACTTCCGTTAGCTGACGCGAAGGTTCGTCGAGCTCCAGAATACTAGTTGGGTACGGTCTCAGGTTCGGCTGGTCCCAGCCCGGCTGCCCTTGAATGAAGTAAATCGACTGTCCTGTGACGTTGGCCGAAGCCAGAAATACAAGGATGGTAAAGCAAGCAGCGAACTCAAATTTGAACGTTGGAAAACCTTTGAAAGACTTTGCGATTCCCATAGCAAATTCAACGCCTCTAATTTATATGTTTTTACCGGAACGCTCACAAGGAGCGTCTTTACGGATATAATTCACAGACGCGCTCCACATAGTTGAATCCGGTAACCCAATGCTTGCGTTGGGATCCTCTCGTCATGATTGGTAACTGTCCAAGGCAATCCCTCCGCGCTGGCATCTTCAATTAAATGACGAAGATAGAAAGCTGATTGTCAACACCAAGATGTCCGTGCGGTCGAATAGCAACTTTCCACAATTTCACTACAACCTTGACGGTAAATACATCTGCCACACCGAAAGTATGAACCAAAATGTTACCAGCGTAGGGCGGGTCCGTCTTCGACCCCGCCATCGCACCACCGTGCCTTGCGCCGGAGGAGCTGATAATTTGTGCATCCAAATGGCTTTACTTAGAGGGGATAATCACATCCCGGAAAACAGGTTAGGAGGAAAAAACGCGTTTCGGGTCCCACTTAAAAATAACGAAACAAACCCAATTCCGGATTACCCGGGGACAAAGTAAGCGTAGGGCAGGAGCCTTCTTAGACTCCTGCCACCTCGCGACTCTGCTGTTAACCTGACCGCGTCCGGGTGGCAGACTCAAAGTCGGTTGGGCCTGACACTCACTTTGTAGGGGTTCAAAATTTTGAACCCCTCCGGGATTGATTTTTCCGGGAAGATTTCTCCGGACCGTCTGTAACTCTCATAGAACACATGAATTAACGCCGGAAAGAAAGAGGTATCCAGAATGCGTAAGCTCCAGAACATCAAACTGTTAGCGTTGGCGGCCAGCCTGCTGCTCGCCACCGGGGCCATCTCGGCCAAGGCTGTGACGCTCAAACCGTCGGTAGAAATCGACTGCCCGGCAATCCTCGCCGACCACACCGGGACGGTCTATGTTGTGGTTCAGTTCGATGTCCCGACTATTGAAATAATCCGCCGCGATGATCGCCCCGACCTGAGCCTGGCGATGGTGATCGACCGTTCCGGCTCTATGGCTGATCACGGCAAGATGGATTACGCCAAGAAATCCGCCATGTTCGTTGTCGACCAGCTCAACCCGGCCGACAAACTCGCCGTAGTCGAATATGATGACCGCATCAATGTCCTCTGGCCGTCCCAGCCGGTCCGCTCTACCCGCCAGATTAAACAACGGATCGCCGATCTGTATCCGCGGGGGGCGACCAATCTCACCGGCGGCATGATGGAGGGTGTGAACGAGGTCTTCTACAGCATGTCCGATGGCGGCATCGACCGCGTGCTGCTTCTGTCCGATGGTCTCGCCAACAGAGGCGTGACTGACCACAACCGGATTATGCGCATGGTTCGCGATGCCCGGCGCAAAGGCATCACCATCTCTACAATTGGACTCGGCCTGGATTACAACGAAGACCTCATGCAGATGATCGCCCAGCACGGCGGCGGCAACTACTACTTCGTCGAACATCCCAACCAGATGCGCGATATCTTCGCGCAGGAGATGGGTACCATTTTCGCCACGGTGGCCTCCGATGTCCGCGCTATTTTCAGGCCTTCCCGCGGTGTGCGCAATGTCGAGGTGTTCGGCTATCTCAACGATCGCCGAGATTCCGATGTTGTCGTTGACCTCGGCAGTGTCTATGGTGGCGAGAAAATGTCGCTCGTGTTGCGCATCGATCTCGACCCGCACGACAGGGGAAGAGCTAACATCGGCACGCTGGAGCTGGAGTACACCGATGTTGCCGAGAAAGCTCCCCGCACATTCTCGAAAGTGATTGATGTCGAGGTTACGCCCGATATCGACAAGGTCCGTAACTCGCAGAAGAGCGATATCACGGTCGAGGCTACCCTGGTCGAGGCTGACAACTTCCACGAAAAGCAGATCCGTCTGTACGAGGCTGGCAAGGTGGAGGAAGCCAAAAAGAATATTGCTGTCCTCAAAGACGAGTTGGTCCAGAAAAACACCGTCCTTGCCGCCCCCATGATCGACAAGAAGCTCGAGGCGCTGGAGATGGAGGCTGACCAGATGGCGATGGCGGAAGTCGACAACGAATTCAAGTCCGGCTACCTCAAGAAGCAGAAATCGCGTCTGGCCGAATCGCAGCAGGGCGGACGTACCCAGTATGTCCAGCAGATGGGCGATAGCGGCTTTGAAGTCAAACAGCTTCAGCAGGCGCTGGCCGATCGCGGCTTCTACAGTGGCCCGGTTGACGGCAACTTCACGAGCGATGTTTCCGATGCCGTCAAGAAATTCCAGTCGGCGTCGAAGCTCAAAGCCGATGGTATCGCCGGCCCGGCTACCCTGAAAGAATTGGGCATCTATTAACCACGTAATATGTGCCCTGAACCACACGGCGGGATTTACACAATCCCGCCGTTTCTACCTTGTCCTCTGTCATTATCAGTGGGCGATAGATGTCTTCATCTGCCGACAGACTATTATTGTTGACGGCCCCTGCAACGGGCTATTCTATTTGGCTAGCATCCATTTAAACACGCGGAGGGAATTATGCCCGAGATAGCCAACAGCGCCTCAATAAACCAACCGGCGGGGCCGACTGCCGCCTTCAAAGACCCGACCAGCCTGACATGGACACTTAAGGCTATGCTCTACGCAGGCATCCTGTTGCTCGTAATCGGTATTTGGTCCGGATGGCTGGAACTACAGCTTCTGGACGACGCAATAAACGGATACGAGATATCTGATGAAGCGGCAGAGATCAATGACCTCAGGCAAGGGCTTATCGGGCTTCTCCAGATTGTTCTCTTTATCGCAACGGCCGTCGTATTTTCGATCTGGACCTACCGGGCCAACTATAACGCCCACGCGCTTGGGGGGAGAGGTATGAAATACACGCCGGGATGGGCGGTGGGCTGGTATTTCGTACCCATAGCCAACATTATCAAGCCGATGTATGTCATGGAGGAAATCTATCGCGTCAGCGAAAACCCATCGGTCAATATCAGCGAGAAGAAATCTGTTCGTTTCGTGCAGCTCTGGTGGGCATTGTGGCTTATCTCCGGTTTTGTTGGGCAACTGGCGTTCCGAAAGTCGATGCGAGCCGAGGCCCTTGAAGACCTGTATGAGTCCTCCGCGTGGATTTTTGCCGGAGACATCATTGAAATCCCTGCCTATATTGTCGCCCTGCTCTTGATAACGAAGATTTGCGAAATGCAAATGTCGAAAGTAAGGCCGGTAACACTGAGCCCCTGAAAGTAGCTTTTGGGATGCGTGGGATTTGCGGGTGGCAGGTGTCCTTGTCAGCCACCCGCATTCATCACTTACTCACAAGAAACAGGCGCGGGTCCGCTCTTCCAGAAGTAGTCCACGAGGTATGTCAGATCCAATGGATCAACCGCGCCGTCGCCATTGACTTCGGCTTCATCCTCGCATGGAAGCTCCGGACTGGACTTCCACATCCAATTGACAAAGTACGTTATGTCAAGACCGTCAAGGCTGCCGCTGTGATCGATATCGCCTCTCAGAGAACAACAGTAGTCGCTAACTATTATGCTCCCGGAGATGGCAGGGACGGTGTAAGTAGCCCAATCGCCTGAATACTGAGGCAGATAAGCGTCATAACCGTCAATGAGGATCGCCGCCGTGTTGCCCTCAATAGCCGTGACCGGAATGGTGAAAAACAGCTTCACGATGGGACCCTCGCCGACGGGTAAGTCAGGTGATGTCTCTGTTTGAGAGGAAATCAGCCTGAGCGTGAACCGCCTTCCAAACCAAATATCGTAGTGAAGATAATCCTGTCTTTCGAAATAATCTGTCCGGCATCCGACAGTCGAAAATGAATCATATCTCAAATTGAAATCATTGGCAAACTCGACCGGTATTTTGAAGTACTCGGTCGGCGCTGAATTGAACGTGGAAAGCGTGAGCACCACCTGCTCGCCGGGTAGGCCCGCTTCACTTGTGGTTTTCAGCGTATCGGCTATGGCTACGATATACATCTCTTTTGTCACGGAATGTAATTCTCCTCCGGAGACAACTTCCAGGGTTACATCAAAAGAGCCTCTCTCGTTGTAAGTGTGTCCGGGCGACTCAACGTTGTCGGTTCCGCCGTCGCCGAAACTCCATGACCACGTATCCACCGGGTCGGGATAATAAGCTTCGAAATTGACAGTGTGTGGTACGTAGCCATAGAGACTGTCGCCCCAGAAATCCATCGAGCTTGGCAGACCACAGTCGACATAACAAGCGCCGTAACCGACACGGGAACAGCCGTATTCAATATACATGTAACCGTTCTCACCCCAGTTGGTCCCCCATGAGTTTCGAAGAATCCAGCAACCGTTTGCCCCCAGAGTGTCATCCCAGCCAACCAGCACGATGGCGTGATTGATTTCTTCGTCGGAGCAGGCGTTAAAGACTCCCCCGGTGTAGTTTTGAAACGCCGCGTTCACATACACACTCACACTGACCGGCCCGTACATCATTATGGCGCGCTTTATATCATCGACCGGCGCGACTATCAACTCTTCTGAGATATAGCCCCAGTCGTTGATACATAGATCGTACTGGTGGGGATAAGGGCAGTCGCACGGATCATCGGATGCGGTGTACGGGAAATCCGCTTCAAAAACCGGAGCGTTGTCGCCACAGTCATCAAATCTTACCTCGGGGTGAGATAGCGGCAGATGATAGTCGTGCGCCCACCAGCCGCCATCACAACCGAAGCCCGAATTGTTGCAGCTCACCAGCCATTGCTCGGAAAGATCAACCGTGATACCATCACGAATTTTCAGATTGCATTCAAGCGCGCCTACAGTAGCGAATGCCCAGCAACTCCCGCAACTTCCCTGGTTCCTGATAGGAGTAACGCCGCCAAGTTCCCGCCAGTCGAAATAAGAAGGGAAATTCATCGCGCTCGAGGTCAGAGCTGGCATCACGCTCGTGCCGGTCGGCAACTGATCCGGCTTCTTCATGCCGCACAACTGTTCCAGCGAATATCGGGAGGCATCGGTCATGCCCACCGTGAAAGTCCATCCTTCCCGCTCGCCGACTTTTCGCAGAGAATCGATTTGTTGAGTCGTCGTCTGCGACAAAGAGAAGGACGGTAATCCAAACATTATCATCGCCAGAAACGAAATTATTCCTCTGTTCATTTGATTATCCTTTTGATTCATGCCAGTTGACGAGCCGTCCAATTGGCCGGCGGCGTGTACCCTCGATAATGGGCTGCTGTTTATGATATTAATCTTAATATAGTCTTTTTGCCCAAACCGTCAAGTCGGATCACCGGGTGGGTTCGTCGAATTACTGGCCCTTCTCCGCGTACAACCGCCTGGACTACTGATATACAAACCCCCTTGACAGAAAGCATAACAACCATACATTACAGGTATAACATCCGAACTCTCGTGAGTGGGAGGTATGATGGTGAGCCCGGACAGTTCTTTCGAGTCGGAATCAACCATCGCCGCCGGTACACGGATCAACCACTACAAAATTCTCAGCAAAATCGGCAGCGGCGCGATGGGTGAGGTCTACCTGGCTCAAGACGCTGGTCTCGAGCGTCAGGTAGCCCTGAAATTCATGAAGACGAGTCTTGCCGCCGACCAGTCGGCGCGCGACAGATTCGTACGCGAGGCACGGGCTGCCGCTGCCCTCAAACACTTCAATATCGTCACCATCTTCGAGGTGTCCGAGTATAACGGCCGCCCTTTCATCGCAATGGAATATATCGGAGGAGGTAGCCTCCGGTCGATGCTGGCCGACGGGGCTTTGCCTCTAAAAACGGCAACAGTCATAGTTGCCGATATCTGCGATGGCTTATCCGAAGCTCACCGCCACGGAATCGTGCACCGTGATATCAAACCGGCAAATATTCTTCTCGATGAAAACGGTCGCGCCAAACTTGTCGATTTCGGACTGGCTCACACCCCGCACCTCTCCGGTGCCTCCGACACGGAATTGACTTCGGGGACACTCGCTTACATGTCTCCGGAGCAGGTGCGCGGCGAAGCGCCATCAGTCTCATCCGACCTGTTCTCACTCGGAGTCACCTGGTATCAGATGCTGACCGGCGAGCTGCCCTTCACCGGCGACTATGAGGCGTCCATCATCTATTCAATTGCCAATGAAGATCCTGTGCCCGTTCGGAATCTATGCCCCGATATTTTACCCGAGGTAGAGAAGCTCGTTGCTGCCCTGCTTGAGAAAGACCCGAAAAAACGACCCCGTGAGGTTTCAGAAGTCCTCGCAAGACTCAGGGAGGTACAGGGGGACCAGGCATCATCATCTCATGGAGTCTCGCGACGACGGCCAACAGTGGCGTGGTATGGCTCTATCATCCTGATTTTAATCGCCGTCGCCGCAATCATTCAACTCCGATTTGACCCGCTTGGAATCACCACACCGGAAAGGGAAACTCTGGCGGTGATGCCGTTTATCAACCTCGGTCCGGCTGAAGATGAATATTTCGCCGATGGTATTACCGATGCTATCACCACCCATCTCGCCAGATCCGGCAATCTGAGTGTCATCTCCCGCGCCAGTTCGATGCTTTACCGGGAGAGCAAAAAGAATCCGCAGGCAATCGGGGCTGAACTCGGAGCCACCTACCTTCTCACCGGTACTATTCTGTGGGAAAAAGGCGCCACCGTAAGCCACGTGCGCATCAATGCCGAACTGGTCAGAGTATCCGATGGCTCGAGTGTCTGGGCCGATTCTTACGTTCGAGTGCTGGAAAAGATTTTCGACCTTCAGTCCGACATCGCCAACAATGTTACCCGCGCTCTTAAAATCGCAGTGCCGGTTACTCAGCAGCAGCGACTCACCCGGATTCCCACGCGAGATCTCGAAGCATACGACCTGTACCTTCGGGGTAACGACTACTTCAACCGGAGCTGGGACCGCCGCGACATCGAAATAGCTACCGACCTGTATCAGCAGGCGATCGAAAGGGACTCCAATTTCGCCGAAGCTTACGCCATGCTTGCGCGCGGGCATGCATCGATGTACTGGGAATATTTCGATCATAATGACACTCGCAGACAGCTGGCGCTCCAGGCGGCGAACAAAGCTCTTGAGCTCCAGCCGGATCTTGTGGAAGGCCACCTCGCCCTCGGTTATTGCTACTATCACTGTGGGCGAGATTATCAGAGCGCGCTCAGAGAGTTTGATCTGGCTCTGGCCAGCCAGCCGAACAACGCGGAGCTTCTCAACGCCATAGCCGCCGTGCAGCGAAGGCAGGGAAACATGTCCGCATCAGTCGAGAATTTCGCCAGGGCGCTGGAACTCGACCCGCGTTCGCATCTGAAGGCGTTCGATGTTGGCCTCACCTATGGTATGCTCAGGCAATACGACCAGGCCGAACAATATCTCCGGCGTACCGTAGCGCTGGCCCCCGATTGGCCCCTGCCTTACATATACCGGGCCTGGCTCCACGTTTTCAAAGACGGCGACACTGCCAGGGCACGGGCGATTCTCCAGCAGTCGGAGGGACGCGCCGACCTGTCACGCTCTAAGTTCTACTGGTGGTTGGCTCGAATTGTCGAGAAAGATCCGCGAAAAATCCTGAGCGAAATTCATAGCGGCTCAGACACAGCCGCTTTCCATCTCCAGCAAGCGCAACTGTATCGCCTGCTCGGCCAACAAAACCTCATGCGAATCTATGCCGATTCGGCCCGAGCGGTTTACGAGCAAAGACTGACCACTCAACCGCTGGATGCCGGTTTTGAAAGTTCACTCGGGCTCGCCTTGGCATACCTGGGGGACAAAGATGCCGCCATGCGGCACTCACAGAAGGCCATCGAACTGTTGCCTACATCAAAAGAGGCTTTCGATGCTCCCTTCCTGGTGTTGAACCTTGCCGAAGTCCTGGTGATATTTGAGCAATTTGATGCCGCTGTGGAGCAATTGCATTTCCTGCTCTCCATACCGGGCTTTGTCTCAGCGCCATACCTTCGGCTCGACCCCCTGTGGGAGCCGCTGCGTCACCGTCCTGATTTTCAGAAATTACTTGCGGAAGCCGCCTGATTGGGTGGTTTGATATAGGTCACTCGGTGTTGTCGACGGTGATCCCGTAGCGCGCCATCTTATCCTTAAGCCCCTTGCGAGTGAGACCGAGCAGCCGTGAACTTTTCAGTATGTTCCCTCGGTTTTCGGTCAACGTCGATTCAATAATATCCCGCTCGATCTTCTCAGTTATGTCGCGAAGATTTCCGGTGTATCCTTTAACATCGGGATTGTCACCCCTGCTGCGAATCAACTCGGGGGAGAGGTCGGCTACATCGATTACACCGTCAGTGTCACACACGACTGCCGCCCGCTCAATCTCGTTTTCAAGCTGCCTTACATTGCCCGGCCACGGACATCCGCTGAGAAAATCGAGAGCTTCGGGCGTTATGCCCAGATTCTCACAGCCGAGTTTGATGCGAAGTTTTTTCAGAAAATGATTTATCAGCAGGGGGATATCGTCGCGGCGTTGCGAGAGCGGAGGAACCTCGATAGTAAAAGTATTCAGCCGGTAGTACAAATCCTGCCTGAATCGCCCGTCTTTTATGAGACTGGCCAGATCCTGGTTGGTGGCTGAGATAATTCGGACATCAACATATTCGGTTTTCGAGGCTCCCACCGGTCGGATCTCACCATTCTCGAGCACCCTCAGGATAGCCGCCTGCGTTGATAGGGGAGCATCTCCAATCTCATCCAGAAAGATCGTCCCGCCGTCGGCCTCGCGAAACAACCCCGGTTTACTGCGATCCGCGCCGGTAAAAGCGCCCCGGGTGTGGCCGAACAATTCCGACTCCAAAAGCGATTCGGTTTTAACGCCGCAATTTTTGATTACGAGCGACTTGTCTTTACGAATACTGTTATAATGTATCGCTCGGGCGATCAATTCCTTACCGGTTCCGGTGTCGCCCAGAATCAGCACCGGAGCCTCGCTGCCGCTTGCTTTCGATGCCAGCGCCAGCGCTTTTTTCATCCGCTCGGACTTACCGATAATGCTCTCAAACGCAAAAGCCGTTCCCACCTCGTGCTTTAACATCAGGTTCTCTTCCTGGAGCTTCTTCTGCGATAATTGCAGAAGCTCATTTTTGCGCGCCAGTTCCCTGAGCAAAAGCGCGTTGCTCAACACCTGTGCGGACTGAGAGGCTATAATCCCCGCCACACGGGCTTGATCATCCGTAAAGGCTCCACTGTCGGCGCTCCTTACCAACGTTGTGAGACCGACTATCTCGCCCCGCGCCATCATCGGACAACAAAGCAGTGACTTATATTTGCCACCGTCCGAAGAAAGCCCCGAAAACCTCCGATCCGAATCCAGATCATCCACCTTGAGTGTCCGGGCCTCCTTAAGCACCCATCCGGAAATCTGGCCACTCACCTTGAAAGGAACCGGCTCGGCATCATCCTGACGCTTTCTCACCACTGTCTCCAAATCCGTTTCGGCGAGGGGAGAGACCAGATTGATAACACCCTCGTCAGCTCTGGTAAGATGTATCAACTCGCCAATAATCAACGACATGATGTGATTAATCTCGTTGATTCGGCTGAGACGTTCGATAAGACGATTTATGGCTGTGACTTCGTCGAAGGCTGCCCGCATCTTGATGATATCAATTTCGTCGGACATAACCAGAACCTGTTGAATGTGGTGTTTTCAATCTAAAATACCTCAGACTCGAAGCTGCGTCAATGGATAATCAGTCGCGCTGATGGTTAGTCGGTAATCATGACCGGCTTCCGACCGCAACCGGGGACGCAGTTATAAGCTATTGAACGGCCATCGCTTACGCCTAACACTAAAAGGGGAATCGGCTCCGGCAAGGTGCATGCTCTTACTCCGGGCAAAAGTCATGTGTTCCGCGCCACCGAGCAAATGGACACAAATGACAAACCAAATCACAAATGTAAAAAGGAGAATGTTATGCAAACGAAAGCAACACTGGTCATACTCGCGGCCCTTATTGTCATTGTCGCGGTAAGCTGTGATAAGCTCGTCGATCCCGGTAACACCGCCGATATCGGGAGCGATATCGTGGACGTAAGCTCCAGCCTGTGGCCGACCGCGGCCTATCCGGCTCCATCCGGGATTGTCTCGGTCGAGTTTCTCGGTCAGACTCTGACCTTCTGGCCTTTTACAGGTGCGGATTTTTCCGGCAACCCTCAGGACCCGGTCAACCTGATTTTCTTCGGCAACGCCGACCCGCGCGATATCCGGGCCGCTCTGCTTTCACTCGATGGTGACCGCACCGCCTTCGGCTACGGCAACGTTCCACCGTTCAATGCTCGGTGGGAAGATGCTATCGGCGATGTTCAGCCCGGCTATGGCGAACCGGGTGGTTGGACCCCCGGTGTGGTGCAGTTGGCCTGCGGCGAATACGGACCAATCCGTTTCCACCTCAGACTCTTCAAAATCGGCGACTGGACCGTTGGCAACGCCCATTTCGAAATGCTGATTCCCGGAACATCAGACCATCAGGTCTTGAACTGGAACGCAGCTGAAGATCTGGTAACGGTCGACATGCTCCGCAGTGGGCTGCTCGATGAATCCGTGCCGATGGGTACCTCCCAGTACATCAACCAGGAACCGTTCAAAACAATCCCGGCCATCCTCTACAATGAACTCCCGGTAGACTTGAGATACTATATCGGCGGCCCGATAGAAGATGTCACCGAGGATGTTCCCATGCCTACCGACGGCATCATTCCCATATTTAATCTGGCTCGCAGCGTCCCACGTGTGGCCGAGGTTCGTACGCAGAGCCTGGTGATCGAATTCGGTCAGTACATACCCAAGCCGTTCTGTGCTTCGAGCCCGTATGACTATGTCTATGTTCAGGGTCCGGTCAATCTGACCCAGACCACCGAGCTGCGTGAGGACGGACAGTACATCATGACTTTCCGCGCCGAAGGCGAGTTGGGTATCACTCCAATCGATATTTCGACCGGTCAGCCTGTTGGTGAAACACTCACGGCTATCGTAAAGGAACACCACGATGCCAATATGAATGACGATGTCGCGGCCGCATGGGCGTTGTTGTCGCAGAAGATTGTGCCTGCTTCGGATCCTAACGCCGGTTCGTTCTACAAGCGCCTTCGGGTCAGTTCGGCCGGGGCCGAGGGTTTCCAGGTGATGGTGAAGTGTCCGGGTGAAGAAGAGTTCCAGGATGTTACCGGTGATCCGGATGCCGCGACATCCGTCACCGAAGCTGTCAAGCGCTGAGAAAAAACTGAATGATGCTGCCGCTCAAAACAGAGAGCGGGCGTCTCAGGGCGGGTTTGGGGGGGCCCGCCTTCTTCATTACCATGGGAATTCTTGCTCTGAGGAACTTTTTGATCCTGAATGAGAAATTGACCGGGGAAACCCCACAGCATTCCAAACATCAGTTCGGATTTCCGGTCAGAATAAACCCGCCCCACAACAGTGGATGACCACAGCCTATCTCCTTTCGACACTTGCGAAGGAGGGACAACTGCGACTGACGAAGCGCCTCTTGCTTGCTTGCTCCGGAGAGCCAGCGTTCGTAAAAACCCTCCATTAGAATCTTCGTCTCTCGATCCGGCACTTTCCAGAGACTCATTATCACACTTTGCGCTCCGGCATGCTGAAAGGCCCGTCGAAGACCATAGAACCCTTCGTTAGAATGCCCTTCGGACCGGCCGCTCTCGCACGCTGACAGAGTTACCAATTCCGTACCGCTCAAATCGAGAGCAGATACCTCGTAGGCCGTCAGGACACCGTCTTCCTCGCCGGTCATTTCATCACCATTAAGGTTTTCTTCGAAGGTGCTGTTGTAGCCGGCCAGAAGCAGCCCGGCACGAAGCATCGGGTTTTCGTATTCTTCCGAAAGACTTCCGGAGTTCGGACAGAAATACCCGTGCGTGGCAAGGTGCAGCACGCTCGGAGAGAAACCCATCCGTTTCAAATTTCCCTCACTGGCGCTGGAACCGTAGAACTCCGTTACCGGCCTTGTCGACAACTTGCGAAAAGAAGCGGCAACACTCTTACCCTCGTTCAAACTGTAACCCAAACGCCCCATGGGGCCCTCAAGGCATCCGCCAGTCCCGCGTAGTATCTGGGCCAGCGATGCCGGCAGTCCGCCTTCGGACGCCGGAAGGGAGAAACCGTTGGCAAAGGCATCGCCACCGTGATTGAAATCGGGATCAGCCATGATCACGACATCCTGCAGTGTCTCTTTGGGTTGCACATGCCGTAGAATATCCCGACCGGTCGAAAGATAAGTTATCCGATAATTCTCCACCAGATAAGAGCTATCCGGCATCGGCAATATCTCCAGCGGCAACTGGTTCAAAATCCCATCCATAGAAACGAGCAAATCCGTCTTGCCATCGAAGTGGCGAATCAGCGGGTCAAACACAATCTCTCTGAACTGCCGTGTAATCTCGTTGAGTTTCGTTTCCGCGACAGCCGCTTTGCCGGAGTACACCATTCCCTGAGCATCATAAATCATACCCTGAGCGGCTTTTATCAGTGTTAGAATCTCAGATGCTGACCCGAGATCGGTGACAGAGGTGTTACCCTGACGGTCAAGGGTGAAAGCGAGAAAATGCGCGTCAACGTTGCCGTCATCATTGCTCAGGTATGTTCCCGAATCGATGTCGTATAGAAAATGCGTGAAAAACTCAATCAAAACAGCACCTTCTGGAAGAGCCCTGGCGACATCTTGCAGAGAAAAGTCTTCGAGGGCCAACTGATCCTGAAATTCCGAGCATCTCCGGCTCAGTTCCGTCTCGACTGAATCCAGCGAAGCATACAGAAACGCCAGGGTGTCCTTGTTGGAATGACCCGACAGAACCATGTTTGACGTTCTGCCGCGGAGTCGTACTAACTCATCAAGCATGTGTTCGACAGATGTATCTCCGCTGCAAAGCGCCCTGCGCTGGGTGGCCATGGAGGCTTCTTCCAGAATGGCCTTTCCGCGGAGAATCATCATTAGCGACAATTCTCGAGACTCCTGAGTCGGGTGTTTCAGCGTCAGAGACAGAAGATCGTAGTAGTGAGGAGAGTAGAAATACAGATACCCCAACCGCTCACGCTCCGAAGCTGCGTCGAAAATGATCCTCATCTGGCGGTGTGCCAACTCAAGAACTTCTCTGTAGCGCTCGAGACTCTCTTCATATTTGCCATGTGCGGCGTAGACCCGAGCGAGTGTTGTCGCCCCCCCGGAATAACTGATATGATACGGCCCGACAATCTTCTTCAAAAGAGGAAGGCCCTTCAGGTACAAGGATTCGGCCTGCTCCAGTTGCCCAAGTTTGAACGATAGCTCCGCAGCCAGCAGCATATTTGAGGCGTAACTGATGTCCGCTTCGTCGAACATATCGCGGGTTAGTTCCATCGCCCGCGAAAGATACAGATTCGCCCGATCAATATCTCCTTCCAGAAAGAAATTTCGCGCCAGGCCGATGAGGGCGAATGCGGCCATCGCGTGCCTTCCGCCATGAAGATTCTCAAGGATGGCCAATACTTTCTCGTAGAATCCCTTAGCCTGCGGTTTGGATTCACGCCCGAAGAATCTCGCGTTTTGAAGGGCTGCCGTAGCGAGGAACGTCGAATCACCAAGCCGTTCCGCTACCATCAGACCTTGCGCCATAGAAGATTCCGCTCGGTCGCGCTGACCTGATTCCACGTACATGGGACCGGCCAGAAGCAATACTCCCGCATACATCATGCTCGTAGAGTCGTCTCGAGCCCTCAAGATGCCGGCCGCGCGATCGAGAAGAGGAATGCTCTCACTTGGCTGATTGACATGTCTTTTGATCTGTGCCAACACCGACAGCGATGTTGCCACCTTTGGATGAATGTCACCGAAAGCCTTCTCAAGCGTGCCCAGAGCTCGGCTGACCATAATCTCGGCTTCACCGTATCTGCCCAATCCAATAGTTGCCGAGGACAAAGATAACTCTGTCATCGCCACGAGCGGGTGGCTCGATCCATACGTCCGGGTCAGAATATCTATTGCGCGAACAAACAGACTCTCTGACTCTGAGCAGAGCCAGAATATCTGATGATAGTAGATGCCCAATGCCTTTAGACTCGCAGCTACCTCGACATGCTCCTTGCCGAAAATACGCTCTCTCATTTCAAGGGAACGCTTGAGTTCGGATTCCGCCTTTACGAATTCGTTCGTGTGTTGGTGACTCGCGCCCAGTTGACAAAGGCACGCCGCCACATCGGCATGTTCAAAACCCAACCGGCCCTCCAGAATTGCCAGAGCCATTGTGAACACTGAATCAGCTCGGGAATACAAACTGCGCCCGAGCATCACACCCCCCATTATCTGCAGACTTCGCGCCACCTCAGGATGTTCATCCCCCAGAATCCGACTGGCAATCCTCTCGGCCCGCCTCGCGATAGAATCGGCCTCGTCGTATCGGGCTAATGTAAGTGTAACGTCACCCAGATCATTAAGAATCTCGGCAACCTCTCCAGATTCTTCTCCGAATGCTCCCTCAGACGCGGACAAGGCCCGGCGAAACACCGACTCTGCTTCCCGGTACTGACCCAGTGTCACCTTTACAGCCCCGAGTTTACGCAGATTCAGTGCCGACTGCACGCTGCTTTCCCCATAGAGCGTCGCCGATATCTCGGCCAACCGGGAATACAGGCTATCCGCCCCGGCGAAACTGCGATAGTAAAGACGATACGATACGCCATCGCGGTAAAACTTGACATCAACCGTTCTGTCCGAACGTCCAAACCGCCTTTCCTCAAATTCGAGTGTGCGTTCGAACACCGTCATTGCCGAATCCCATTCATCCTGTGCAATAAGAGAATCTGTGAGTGAAAGCGTCTGCTGCCACGTCTGGCACGAAACGTTCGAGCCAGGCGCGACAATACAGACGAACAACATTGACAGGTATAACCTGATATTCACCGGAGCCTCCCATTAATATGCGGCGTTAAAACGGCGGACGCATGTCATAGCCGCTACTGTGCAATTACGTGAATGGGGCGGGATCTGTCAAAGGGTTATTTGGCTATTCGGAGTGAGCAATTCTGAAGACGTATTCGAACGTGACTCGTTCATCGACTGGCGCGCCAACGATCCTGACTGTCAACGTGTATGAACCCGGCGAGGCTAGGTTTGAAGGTAACAGAATTCTGCCGACATCATAGCTGTCGGTCGAAGAGAACCGATCGTCTTTGTAGATGATTGTACCGTCCTTATCCCTTAATGACACCGAGTAAACAGTCCCCGGAGCTCCATCGGGACAGAGAAATGATATCACGGCGCTTTGACCTTTGTCCGCCGAGAAGGTCTCTGGAGACCTCGTCTGCATGAGAGCGATCTCTTGAACCGTTGCCACTTCACCGGCCTGACCCTTCCGCAGCCCCAGATAGGCCGGATAAATCATCAACATTAAAGCGGCTGCCAGCACCAACGGCTTGAGCACCAGCGGAACACCTTCCGGCCACAGGACCCTGCGAAGGCGCTGCCAAGTTGAGCCTGGACTATCGGTTTGTGGGTGTAGCTCGTCGAGCAACTGGAGTATCTCCTCTGACCACAGCAGCATTGCCCGGCGCGGCGCAAACTCTACAAACTGTCTGAAACAGTAATCACACTCCAGAAGATGGACCTCGAGAAGATCCTTCTCCTTTTCAAGGAGCATCCCAAACTCGTAGGCGTGGAGCAAAGTCTGGGCATCAGTATTTGTACAGGCCGGTTTCACTAATCGTTTTTCCCATCAAATATACAGTCCCGCAAAAAACCGCGTCCGCGGCTCAGAAGCACGTAAAGATTGTTTCGAGAAATCTTCATCTTCGCGCATATGCTTTCGGTATCATACCCGTATCGTTTCATCTGAAGAGCCCGCGAATACGCCGGAAATGCCTGGGCCAGTTTCTTCAGGCATTTCTTCAAGATCAGCATGGCCTCGAAGTGCTCGGTTCGGTTGGGATGCTTTTCGTACTCTTCGGAAAACTCATCGTCACAAAACAGCCGCTTTTCGGCCGACTGTTTCTTAAGATGGTCGATTATCTTGTTTTTCAGAATCTTTTGTGCCCATGCGCCATATTCATAAGGACTTTCAAGACTCCTGTAGTTTTTCAGAACCGACAAACAGGCATCGTGAGCCAGATCCTTCGCGTCATCCTTACATATACTTAAACTGGCTATGGCCGTAAATCTTTCGACAAGATGTCGAAAAATTCGGTTTTCGGCTTCTTTGTCACCCTGCGCGGCCAGCCGCCAGAGCTGTTTTATCGCATGATCGGCCATATCGTTTGCTGCGTAATCCGGGTCAAAGTGGTGCATCCTTCCCGCCAGTTGAGGTATATATAGCAGATTTGAATGTCCGTGACAAATAGTTAAATCAATCTGTAAGATATTCCGCGGCGGACCGTTATAGGAATTGGAGGGCATACACTCTCATCTTATGCCCCTTGCGTTTTTGATTGTAAGGCTTTTTCGGGGACGGTTGGTAGTCTCCGGTAGCACAAGACACTGTCCCGTAGCACCACGAAAGACATCACACGAAGACTACGGTTTTTTTGATAGCCCTGTCCGGGAATTAGTTCCCGTCCAGGATAGAGAGGCGGACGGTTTCAGATACAGTTAAATGCTCAACATCGTTATCCGGAGCGACTGAAAAAACTGGCCGGGGGAGAGGAACATAAAACCCGGCATACCGGCCGTAGATGGAGAGTCAGGGGAGTTTATTGTCCGATTCGGCGAGAGCGACCGCTTTCGGAGGATCATGGGACGAGTCAGCGGACTCGGCGGGACCGATTGTTGTCGAAAACAGGAGGGGCATCGCCGGAGAGGCAGGACTGATTGCTTCAGGTGCGGTTACGGTGAGTCTGGTAGGGGGACCAAAAAACCCTCGGGCTTTATAGCCCGAGGGCTTTCTTATCTTTATGCGGAAGGCGGGATTTGAACCCGCACGAGTTGCCCCACTACCCCCTCAAGATAGCGTGTCTACCAATTTCACCACTTCCGCAATAACTCTCCCGAGCAAGTATATCTGTTACTGATCGCCCGCGCCAGCGGAATCCGACGACGGCTGTGCCGGTGGCTCAAAAATCAACGATGAATCCGGAGCCACTTGCTGCTGTTGCGCCTGACGCTCCATCTCACGCTGGGCCTCACGAGTCACCACCGATTCACTGGTAGCGCCATCGGGGCTGATCGCACTCACGCGCGTACCGGCCGACATATAAGCCAGCGCGCCGCAATTGAACATAAACAAAATAGCCAGCACCGTGGTAGCCTTCGAAAGAAACGTAGCCGCTCCGCGTCCGCCGAAAACGGCTCCGGCCATACCGCCACCACCGCCGCCAAAAGCCGACCCGGCCAAACCTTCGCCCTTACTCGATTGCAAAAGAACAACCAGAACCAGCGCGATGCAGGTGATCACATGAAAAACCACCCAAACTGTAAACAACAAAATTCAAACCTCCATCTATACCGCGTTGATTATCGCGATAAAATCGTCAGCCTTCAGCGAGGCGCCACCAATGAGGCCGCCATCAATGTCAGACTGCTTTAATAAATTCCCGGCGTTATCCGGTTTCATCGAGCCGCCATATAAAATCGGAAGACTCTCTGAAGCCTCCCGGTCAATAAGAGCTACCCGGTCCCGGATGAACTTATGAACCTCCTGCGCCTGCTCCGGCGTCGCGGTCTTGCCGGTGCCAATCGCCCAGACCGGTTCATACGCAACCACCGACTTCTTAATAAAGTCGGCGGAAAACCCCGAAAGGGTACCATCAACCTGATCTCCAATCACCTGTTCGGTCTGACCGCTCTCGCGTTGCCCAAGCGTTTCACCGACACAAATAATTGGCGTCAGACCCGAGTCTATGGCCAGCCTGGCCTTGGCGTTCACCAACTCATCGGACTCGGCATGGTACTGCCGCCTTTCAGAGTGTCCAAGTATAACAAATCTGACCCCGACTGTCAATAGCATCGATGCCGAGATCTCGGAGGTATAAGCGCCTTTTTCGTGGGCCGACATATCCTGAGCCCCAAGAGCTATGTGGCTGCCGGACAAGATCTTATTGGCGGCATACAAAGATGTAAACGGCGGACAAACCACTACCGTCGCCCGGTCGCTCTTAGAGTTGCTCTCCAATAGCTCCTTGAGTAGCGTTTCGGTCTCGCTGATCGTGCCGTTCATTTTCCAATTGCCGGCGATAATGTTCTGTCTCACCCGATCCTTCCTTACTATTTTGTGGCGTCGGTCAGAGCCTCAACTCCGGGAAGTTTCTTCCCCTCAAGAAACTCCAGCGAGGCGCCGCCGCCGGTGGATACGTGCGTAAGTTTATCATCCAGCCCCGCTTTCGATACCGCCGAAGCCGAATCACCGCCACCCACAACCGTAGTCGCGCCCCTGCCGGTCAAGTCCGCCATCAGGCGCGCCATCGCGAAAGTTCCCTCCGCGAAGGGCTTGCTTTCGAACACGCCCATCGGACCGTTCCAGATCACCGTCTTCGCGGTCGTGAGAGACTCCTTGAACAGCTTAATCGAGGCCGGACCAATGTCCAAACCCTTCATGCCGTCAGGTATCCTGTCGAGAGGCACGACCTTCGTTTCGGCTGTGTCGGATATCTCCGACGCGATCACGACATCAGATGGGAATATCAATTTCGCTTTCGAAGTTTTCACCTTCTCGATAATCTGACCGGCCAGTTGGACCTTGTCTTCTTCGAGCAACGAGTTACCGATAGGGTAACCCATAGCCTTGGAAAACGTGAACACCATGCCGCCGCCAATTATCAGCACATCGACCTTATTCATCAGGTTGGTGATAACATCGATCTTGCCCGATATCTTGGCGCCGCCCAGTATAGCTGCGAACGGTCGTTCCGGATTGGCCAGAGCCTTACCCAGATAGCGCAGCTCCTTCTCCATAAGATATCCGGCGACCGATTGCGGGAAATACTTCGTCACGCCTTCAGTCGACGCATGCGCCCGGTGAGCCGAGCCGAAAGCATCGTTGACGTAAATATCCGCCAGCGACGCCAGCTTCTTGGCGAATTCCGGGTCGTTCTTTTCCTCGGCTGAGTGAAAACGAAGGTTCTCCAGAAGCAGGCAGTCGCCATCCTTCATCTTGCCAACTACATTGGCCGCTTCCGGTCCAACACAGTCCTCCGCGAAAAAAACCTTCTTGCCGAGAAGTTCCGAGAGACGTTTAGCAACCGGCCGAAGCGACATCTCCGGAACCGGCTTACCCTTGGGACGGCCAAGATGCGAACAGGCTATCACCATCCCGCCGTCATCCAGTATCTTCCTGATGGTCGGCAGGGAAGCTTCAATTCGACGGTCATCGGTGATATTCTGTTTCGCGTCCAGCGGGACGTTGAAGTCTACCCTGAGGAGTACCTTCTGTCCGCGAAAATTTATGTTATCGACGGTTACCTTGTTCATTACGATCGCTGAGCTCCTGTCACTTATAACATTATCTTGATCATGTCGATCATCCGGTTGGAGAATCCCCACTCGTTGTCATACCAGCCGAATACCTTGATCATGTTGCCGTGGGTCGCCGTGAGAGCGGAATCGAACACGCAGCCGTGCGGGTTGCCGACTACGTCGATCGATACGATCGGATCCACGCAATACTCCAGCGCCTTCGCCAGCGGGCCCTCGGCGGCCTTCTTCATGGCGGCATTGATTTCTTCCACCGAGGCTTCCTTCTCCAGTATAACCGCCAGGTCGACCATGGAGACATCCGAGGTAGGCACGCGTATCGCTATGCCATCCATCTTGCCCTTCAATTCTGGAATGACCTCCGATATCGCCTTCGCCGCTCCCGTCGTGGTGGGAACCATCGACAACGCCGCGCAGCGGGCGCGCCTGAGATCCGAGTGCGGAGCATCCATGAGCCTCTGATCGGCCGTATACGAGTGGATAGTCGTCATAAAACCTTTTTCGATACCGAAGTTATCCTTCAGCACCTTCGCCATCGGCGCCAGGCAGTTGGTCGTGCAAGATCCTATGGAAATAACCTCATGCTTACTCTTATCGTACTGCTTGCAGTTGATCCCCGGTATGAAAGTACCATCGTGCTTTTTGGCGGGAGCCGAAATGAGAACCTTCTTCGCGCCGGCCTTGATGTGCGCCATAGCGTCTTCCTTGGTTTTGAAGATACCCGTGCACTCCAGCACTATATCCACTCCGAGCGATTTCCACGGAAGCTTGGAAGGATCCCGCTCGGCGGTGATCGGAATTTCCCTGCCGTCGACTACAATCGAATTGTCGGTAGATGTTACTTTCCCCGGATAACGTCCGTGGATCGAGTCGTACTTCAGAAGATGCGCCAGCGTCTTGGCGTTGGTGATGTCGTTGATACCGACTACTTCGATGTCAGTGTTGCGGGCAGCCTTGAATACCAGGCGTCCGATGCGACCAAATCCATTGATTCCAACTTTCATCAAACCCTCCGATAGGTTTTGAGATTATTTTTTACCGCCGTAGAGATATTTTACACCCACCGTCACGACCGTCGCCTTGTAGTCGCGCGCCGTGACAAGTGAATTGGAAAAATCTATGGGCATGTACTTGAAGTTCATTTCAAAAGCCAGTTTGTCGTTGATCAGCCAGTCCAGACCACCTCCCAGCGCGTAATTGATATCGGTTTCGGTGTCCTCGTAGAGGTCATAGTAGTAAAGACTGCTGGTGGTAAACTGTACGTCCTGCCGACCATGATAAATGCCACCGCCACCACTGATATACGGCTGGAATTTGACGCCCTTCGAAGCCAGTGGGTAATATTTCAACTGAAGCAGGATGGGGTAGACTATCAAATTACCTAAATCCTGCTGCGACCCGACCTGAATGTTGACACTCCCGCGGTTGACGATGCCAAGCGAGAGCTCAATCAACGCTTGTGGGAGTATACTGTACGCGTAAAAAAGTTCGGCGTAAAAGGCGCCGCTCTTAATGTCGGTCTCCAAAATGACCAGGTTGACGGTATCCTCGAGATAAGAGGGGATATCCTCACCGGAACTGATCCACGCCCCCAGGCGCGCTCCGGCCTGATGTTTACCGGCCAGAGAAGGAACAGCTTCATCTTCAGACTCCTGAGCGAAGGCCGCACTCGCCGCTAACAGCAACAAAGTGGTAACAACCAGCAGATGCTTAACCAAAAAACACCTCCGCTATCTCGTAATATTCTTTGTCAATCGTCTTTATCTTTTTCATCGCGTCAACCAACGGTGTCCCGATAATCTTGGTACCGCGCAAAGCTACCATGTTTCCAAACTTTCCTTTGGCAACAAGGTCGATGGCGTGAATGCCATATCTGGTGGAAAGCACCCGGTCGTATGCGGTCGGTTTACCGCCACGCTGGATATGTCCCAGGATAGCATTGCGACACTCAAAACCGGTCTTGGCCTCAATTATCTTGGCCAGGATATAGGCGATACCCCCAAGACGCACGTGCCCGAATTCATCCTTTTCCGGTTCCTGAAGAATAAAACCCGACTCTCCCGAATCCTTCTTCAGCCGCGCGCCCTCCGCCACCACTATCATCGAAGACTCTTCTCCACGAGCGTGCCTTTTGACAATGGCGCTCACCAGACTATCAACATCGATCGGATACTCCGGGACCAGAATCATGTGAGCTCCACCCGCGATTCCGGAGTGCAGCGCAATCCAACCGGCGTGACGACCCATAACTTCGACCAGGAAAACGCGGTTGTGCGCCTCGGCGGTCGAACGAAGACGATCAATCGCCTCGGTGGCAATATTCACTGCTGTGTCGAAACCAAAAGTCTGGTCGGTTCCGCTGACATCATTGTCGATTGTCTTCGGCACGCCGATGACTTTGACGCCTTCTTTGTGAAGCTTCGCGGCCACACCGAGCGTATCTTCGCCGCCAATGGCAATTACCACGTCGATTTTGTATTTCTTGATCGTCTTCTTGACTAATTCTATACCCTTGCGATGCTTGAAGGGGTTGGTCCGCGAGGTCTTGAGAATCGTGCCGCCCTCATCGAGAATGCCGTGCACATCCTCCAGCGTGATCGGGGCAATCGGGCCTCCCTCCAGCAGGCCTCGCCAACCCTCATAAATCCCCGTGATATTGTAGTTGTACTGCTTAATCCCCTTGTAGACAATAGCCCTGATAACCGCATTCAATCCGGGGCAGTCGCCGCCGCCGGTCAAAACACCCACATTCATATTCTTAATCATCTCCCGTTGAATAACTTATTAGAAGATATAATTGCTGATTTGTCAAAGTCAACCTATTATCCCGATGTTATCTGTAATAACAGGGACTAACTCTCTTAGGTTCAATAGAGTTTGACCTTTCAGTACCGGTAAAAAACCAGCCGACTGTTCTCGTAGTCAAACAACACCCGGAATTTTTCAAGAACCCGATTCCCGATGTTTCCCGCGATTTCCCGGGAGGCCATCATTCCAACCGCCGTATCCGGCAGGAAAACCAGAAGCGAGCGCAATTCTATATCGCCAATCCTGAAAATACTCGTATACGCGTTGCGCCCAGTAACCATCCCGCCAACCCCGCCAAAGGCCCGGCGAGCGTACAGACTCAGCGAAAGTTTATCTTCAAGTTGATTTTGCTCCACGAAGTACTTGTTAAGCAACACTCCGGAAGGATTCCCAATGTCCACGATAAAATCCCCGGCCACACCATCGACAGAACATCCCACCGTGGGTATCAGCATTGTCCTGTAAAACGGCACCGATATCCCTCCGGACGGCGGATTGACCGAGCCCGGGCTGTAAACCGTAATCTTCGATCGAGCGTAATCGACCAGTATCGTGAAGCGCGACCAGAAATCCTGGCCGAGTACACCGCCGAAAACCTCACCGCCGCTCGATGAAAAGGCTTTGCTCAAATCCATGCTTCCGCCTATTTGATTATACAACACCAGTTCTCCAATTTGCACTGAATCCGTCCGCACCAGCTTGACCTGCTCGGCGCCGCCCAATCCGAGAGCACTCATGGTACCCACCTCGGGCAGTCCCAGGTCGGCAATCGCGCCGCTGTTGAAGACATTCGATGATGACCCGGTGTCAAGCAGCATCCAGACTTTCTTTTTGCCGTTTATCGTGACCGGAATCCGAATGTGGCCGTCCTCATATTTGATCGGCAACGTTACTTCGGCAACCCCCGCCGGGAAACTGAAATCAATGACAGTCTGCTCGGGCTTCGAGAATATGCTCGAATCCACGGGAGAATTGATTAGAAAAGTGTCAACCCAAAACTCCATCTTCGCCAGAGCCTCGGGAACCTCGTTCCAGGTGTGATGCGGAACCATCAACCCAGAAACATCACGGTAATCGTCGAGATACGTGTACGATTGCAGTTGATCCGCGTTGGATATGACCACCTCTCTAAGCCCCGTGAGAGTGTCAAAGAAGGCATATAGGGTATCCGAGCCAAGAGGGTAAAAAGCGACTTTATGCCTGACTTCGCCACCTTGCTCCTCAAGGCCGATATAAGTGGCTATCCGAGCGAGACTGTCGCTGAACAAATACTCAAACGACTCGAGATAGACATTTTCCACGATTTCTTTGCGGGCGTACCCCTCAAGCTCCGACACCCGGCCGTTCAGGTCGGTCTGCCAGGCTACCTCACCGTCAAACGCCTGAACAACGCTGAATTCCGGGAAGGTAAGCTCCGTGTATTGCCTGTTCGGACGAACAAAATACTGAACAAACGTGGCCTGTTGGCCATTGAGCATCGCCCGGCCGTGAACCTCCCATGCCTGAAGGTTGCGAAGAGTCTCGAGCGCCGCCTCACCTCCTGCCGACTGTATCAACAACTCGCTAAGCTCGACCGCCTTCAGCGGGGTCAATGCTGTCATAACAATAATCGCTGAAACTGTATATGAGAGTCTTTTCATTCTGCCTCCCGGTTTTTTAGTGGCATCTCAACACCAACTGCTGTTAATTCACCACTATCATTATCGACCAATACCCGGCCTTGCTAAAAGGATATTATCGATACCGTATCCCGCTGGCAATATAAAGGTTAAGGCTCAGGTGAAAGAGTTCATCCGAAAACACCCCCTGGCTACAGTATTATCCGCGGCAATCGCTTTCAGGCTACTGGCGGTGATCTTCTCCAAGGGATATATGGCTTCCGATGACCACTTCCAGACCGTAACTGTCGCCTACCGGTGGCTTCAGGATGGCTTCTGGGGGCCCGATGGTTACATGAACTGGAAAGGCGCCCCGGCCTGGAAAATCTCGCGCTTCCCACTATATACGGTGATGCTCTGGCTGAACATGAAAATCCTGTTTTGGATGGGGTTTGAGTCACTGGACAAAATCATGTACGGCGTCAGGTTCACTCACGCCCTTTTTTCGTTGATTGGCGTTGTCGCCGTTTACAGGACGGTGGAAGGGGCTACCCGATCAAGAAATTGGGCGACGCTGGCAGGGCTGGTTATGGCAGTCCATTTCGCCATGCCCTTTCTGGCCGTGAGAAATCTGATTGAAATGTTCGGTGGCTCGCTCTGGGCGCTGGCTATATATTTCTATTATCGCTATCGAGCCGACCGCCGGTCGCGATGGCTCATCTGGTCAGCCGTAACCTGCGGACTGGCCTGGATGTTTCGCTTTCAACTGATTTTCGCCTTCTGGATAGTTCCGTTTGTACTGCTGTATGAGTATCGAAAAGTGAAGCCGGCCTTGTATTTCACCCTGTCACTTCTGACCATGCTGCTGATAGCCGGCCTGACGGATTGGATTATGGTCGGAAAATTCATGGGGACAACAATCAACCACGTCCACCAGGGTCTCACTGAGCGACCACCCCTGACCGGCCATCTTTTCATCTATCTTGCCGTCATAGCGGGATATTTTATCCCGCCAATCTCTGTGGTGCTCCTCTATCTTGTGGCCCGGAAACGATTCTGGCAAGACCATCTGATGCTGACTGTCAGTACCCTTTCGTTTATACTAATCCACTCCCTGCTTGCCAACAAGCAGGAACGATTTATGATCCCTGTCCTTCCGGCCGTCGTGATTATCTTTGTCCTTGTCTTGCAGCGACAAAAAATGGTGAACGGATTCCCCTTCAGCAGAAAAATACTCTGGCGGGTTCTTGCCGGCTTTACTGTTATAGTGAACTTCGCACTCCTGACGCCGTTCACCCTCAACTATGGCCACAAGGGGCTGTGCGAACCGCTGGCGGAGATTGAGAGAAGATTCGATGGCGTCCCGATGGTGCTTTTTTTCTCGCCCGACAAATACACCAATTTCCCCCTCCTGTACGGCGGATACCGGACTATCGACAGGCAGTATGTTTACGCTTGGGATCAGCTTGGACAACGATTGCCGGCGGGAGATACGATTCGCTACGATTACTTGCTGCTTTATCCACTCGATAAAGAAGCGCTCCCGCGTTACGTGGATTCACTATCGGCGCACCTGGGACCGATAGAGCCGGCCTTCCATGTCGGTCCCTCGACAATCGACTATATCCTTCACCTGCTGAATCCAAAACACAATCGCACCAATGAAGTCTGGGCCTACCGGCCTGCTTACAGACGATAGCGCTGCCCGAAACCTGACCAAAAAAAAGCGAACCGCCCGGCAGTTCGCTTTTATCTAAAGCTCATTTATGCTTGTTCAATTGTGTATATACTTCCCGAGAATCTGACCCATCCTGGAGGTCATCCTGGAATTGGGCAACACTTCGGTCGCCCCGGCGGTCTTGGCGGCCTTCATCTGGTCCTTCAAAACGTGCGGAGAATAACAGACAATGGGAATTGCTTGGGTGGCGCCGTACGAACGAAGTTTGTTAATCAGTGAGGGAGCTTCAATACCATTAAGGTTCAAATCAATTATAATCAAATCCGGTACAAGTTCCTGGGCCTTCGTAAAGATCTCATCGGAGCGGATTGCCTTGATACCTTCCGCCTCCATTCCGTCAAGGATGGACATTATCTTAGAAGTAAAGATCATATTGTTGGCTGCAATTATTACTTTTTTACTCATGACCTTACTCTTCCCTAAGAATTTACGAATTATACGGTTAAATATTCTCGAGGTTCATGAATGCGACTTAATATAATACATTCTTACGTAAATGGAAAGACTTCGATTGAAAAAATCAACTTCCGTACCTATTCTATTGCCTTATATACAGATACAATCCAAAGTTTATGTCTTGACAGCCTCGCGCGAAACCCGTATCATGGCTTATGCCACGAGGAAATATACAGGTTGAGCGTTTCGCACGGCTTGTTTGCCCCAAATTATCACCGGCTGAAATCCCTGAACTCTTCGATTACCAATCATTCTCCACAGATTATTTTGAGCAAACGGCGCAATCTGACAACAATTCCACGAGCGAGTCCGCCGTAATTGATCAGGTGATTGACAGCTCTGTGCTTCACCGGGGAAGCCACTCGGTTATGCGGCCGAAAGTGATTGGGTGATGGCAACGAATGTGCTTGCCGTGATTCCCGCTCGAATGGGCTCAACGCGCTTTCCCAACAAAGTTATCTACCCCTTCAACGATCAACCGCTGCTCTTTTACGTCCATCGCGAAATAGCCCGTGCGTCGGTTATCGACCGCCTCGTCATAGCCACCGACAGCAAAGAAATCGCAAAAGCTTCCGAAAACTTCGGCGCCGAGGTCGTCATGACCTCGAAAAAACATCGCACCGGCTCGGACCGCGTGGCCGAGGTAGCGCGAAAGTTCGGCGGCGATATCATTCTCAACATTCAGGCCGACAGTTTCGGTCTCACCTCCGCCGCATTGACAAAACTCGTGCAGGCGATGAGAACCGACAGGCGCATTCAGTTCGCAACACTCGCCAGACCGATAGAAAATGACAACGAATTGTTCGACCCCAATAAAGTTAAAGTCGTCACCGACTCGACCGGCGATGCTCTCTGGTTTTCTCGTTTCCCCATACCCTTTCTCCAAAACAGTGTCGAGAAAGACCGCTTCTCACAATTTAAGTTTCTGCTGCACATCGGTGTGTACGGGTTCCGCCGGCAATCGCTCAGCACATTCGCTTCATGGAAAAGAACGGTTCTGGAAAAAGCCGAGTCGCTCGAACAACTGCGAATACTGGGAAACGGCGCGAAAATCAGAGTCATAAAAACCAAAGCCAGGACCGTATCCATTGACAGCCCGGATGATTTGAGTAAATTAAGACGTATTTATAAAGTAGGGTAGCTTATGTCCAAAAAGACTAAATATATATTCGTAACCGGAGGCGTTGTCTCATCCCTGGGAAAGGGAATAGCGGCATCATCTATCGGCCTGTTGCTCAAGCAGCGAGGTCTCAAGGTAGCCAACATCAAATGCGATCCTTACCTCAACGTTGATCCCGGCACCATGAACCCGTTCCAGCACGGCGAGGTTTTCGTCACCGACGACGGCTCCGAGACCGATCTCGACCTAGGCCACTACGAACGTTTTATCGACCGCTCCCTGAACAAAGACAATAATGTAACCACCGGACAAATCTACAATACGGTTATCACCCGCGAACGCCGTGGCGACTATCTCGGCGCCACCGTGCAGGTCATTCCTCACATCACCGAAGAGATAAAAAATCGCATCAAGAAATTCGAAAAGGGAGATGAGAGCCCCGATATTACCGTGGTGGAAATCGGCGGCACGGTCGGCGATATCGAATCGTTGCCGTTTCTGGAAGCTATCCGCCAGATGGGCCAGGAGGAAGGCCCGCAAAATACGATGTTCATCCACGTCACACTCGTTCCATACATCAGAACCGCCGGAGAATTCAAGACCAAACCGACCCAGCACTCCGTCAAAGAACTCCGCGCCATCGGTATTCAGCCCAACATGCTGCTTTGCCGGTCAGCCAAACCGATGTCGGAGCCGCTGCGACAGAAAATCTCGCTGTTTTGCTCGGTTTCACCGCGTGCGGTTATTTCGGCTCAGGATGCTTCGACCATCTACGCCGTGCCGCTGCAATTCCACGCTCAGGGAGCTGATGATATTATATGTGAACACTTTGGATGGGATGTCCCTCAACCCGAGCTCGATGAATGGGAGGCTATGGTCGAGAAAATCAACAACCCGCAGAGAAGTATTAAGATCGGTATCTGCGGCAAATATGTTAATCTCAAAGACGCCTACAAATCCATCATCGAGGCTTTTACCCACGCGGGCGTTTCCTCCGATGCCGAAGTCAACCTCGTCTGGGTATCATCCGAAGACATCAAGCAGGGCGGCGCGGAAAAGTTCCTGCACGATCTCGACGGCCTGCTGATCCCCGGCGGATTCGGCGAGCGCGGGGTAGAGGGCAAGATCGAAGCCATAAGATACGTACGGGACAAGAACATTCCGTTCTTCGGTATCTGCCTCGGCATGCAGTGCGCCGTGATCGAATTCGCCCGTAACGTGTGCGGCATCAAAGAAGCCCATAGTTATGAGTTCTACCGCGAACTGAAACATCCCGTCATTCACCTTATGGCCGACCAGGAAGGTGTCACTGAGCTGGGCGGCACCATGCGGCTCGGCGCCTACCCTTGCGTGGTAACGGAGAATACCCGCACATACGAGGCTTACCGGACGACGGAAATTCAGGAGCGACACCGGCATCGCTATGAACTTAACAACGCCTATCGTGATATTCTGGTCCAGAACGGACTCACCCTGTCAGGGCTGTCCCCCGACGGAAGACTCGTTGAAATGGTTGAGATCAGCAGTCATCGCTGGTTCGTGGGCGTGCAGTTTCATCCGGAGCTCAAGTCGCGTCCCACACGGCCGCACCCGCTTTTCAGGGAATTCGTGAAAGCTTCGGTCGAATACCATCAGGACAAGTCCGAGAAAAACACCACCAAAACGGAAAAGGCCCTGAACTATTCAAAGTCATCTCAGTAAAACAGGCAAAGGCAGTTGGTGCTCGGGCTGCTGTAGCAGGCGTCTGATACTCGGCATATCCCTGCTGGCTTTGATAGCGGGTTGCGGCAAAGATGATCCCGCCGACAGCGAACCCCTGATCGAAACATATACCGGCACCTACATGACAAGAAACACTACCGAAGTCATCGGGTTGGCCAAGAAAGATTCGGTCACCTTCGTTATAACCGACGGCATCTTTTACTCGATGACTTTCCGGGAAGTGAGTTCTACCGATCAACTCGTCGACTTCTGCGACCACGAAGGTACCCTGAATTTGTACACCGGTACAGTGATGGATTTTGTGCCCGAGGTGTTCCTCACCTCCAATTGCGATACCCTGCGCGTGCCGAGAGGACCATTCACGCTCGACTTTCGGACGCACGAACCGGAAATTTATGTCGAAAAATCGGTAGGCGATTCTCTATTCCAAATGGTGCTTTTGCAGCAATAGCCGGGTCCACCGGCAGCCGGAATTCCCCGCCTCTTGTTGTGATGGATAGAAATATCCTGTTTTTAGCCGGCTCTGGTCCGTTCGCTGCCCGATGTGCTCTCGATCTCTCGAATAAAATATTGCCGCAGAATCTCTTAGGATGTATCGCTCGGCACCCGCCGGCCTCGGACCGGCGCTAATACCGGTTGACAACGCCAGAGCATTTACATATCCTTGAAAGTTGATTAGTCGAAATCTGTGGGTATAATAGGATACAATACATAGAGAAATGAAAATTAAAGCGCCTTTCATCGCAGTTTTGCTGAGTCTGGCTGTATCTCTGACCGTTGTTGGCCAGGATCCAATTGTCCTTGAGCTTCCCGAGGAAGATGGGCCGCCATTCGGCCTGCCCGTCGACCCCGATCTGTACCTGATAAGGCCCGGGGACAAACTCAGAATCACCTTTGTGAAATCCGACCTCGACCCTCTGACGCTCCAGGTGGACCCCGAGGGGCTCATTGTGGACAGTAAAATCGGAGTGTTCAACCTCTCTTCGAAGACCCTGACCCAGACGCGCGACATGCTCACCGAGTCATTGGCCACCCTGTTCAACGTCGCCAACCTTTCGATCAATATCACCAACTCACGCCTTATTCCTATCAGCGTTCAGGGCGCTATCGCCCGACCGGGGACATACAACGTTTACAACTCGCAACGTGTCTCGGAAGTCATCGCCGTCGCCGGCGGTATTTTACCGGAAGGTTCCACTCGCTCAATCACCTTATCGGGCGGAGTGAGAGATCTTCACGTGGATCTCGACCGGGCGAAGTTCCTTAGCGATATCGAAGCTGACCCGGCGGTGTACGCCGGAAGAGTAATTCACGTGCCCAATAAGTCGCTAAGCACGGTTCAGGTGGTCGGTGAAGTACTCAGTCAGCGCGAAATCGAGCTCCTCGAAGGTGACGATATCCCAATGCTGCTCAGGCTCGCCGGGGGTGCCAGACGATGGGCGGACACATCTGCGATCGTGATTATGGACGAGGCTGGTAAAATAGTTTCATCTCAACTCGCCGGTGGCGAAGTTATTGTCGTTCCCCCGCGAGAAGAAAACGGCGACAGAACACCAATCGCGGTTTTCGGCGCCGTGAACAACCCCGGTCTTTACTCGTTCACCTCTGGAATGTCCCTCCGAGATGTCATAAACATGGCCGGGGGGTATTTATCCGATGCCAACGCCGGCAACGTTACGGTTTTTCGCAAGCCCAGGTTGGGATATGATGGCCGAACGACCGAACTGCGGTTCCCGGTCTCCATGCTTGGTAAGACCGCTGAGGAGCGAGGCACCGTAATGCTGAAACCGGAAGATTCGGTCTATGTGCCTATCAAGGTAGGTTATGTGACGGTGTCGGGCGAAGTCCTCAACCCGGGATATTATCCGTATATCGAAGGACAGTCGGCTTTGTACTATATTAACACCGCCGGCGGATTCCTCCGTACCGCCGATGAAAACCAGATCGCCGTGTTCAACCCGATATCCCGCATCACCACGATGATCGCGCCCGGTGTGGTTGTCAGCGATGGCAGCATATTGACAGCGCAACTACGCGAGGAATTGAAATGACCGACTCTCAATCCAATAATTTCTGGCTGTTTCTGGAGCTTTTGGCCAAACGCAAACGGCTCATTTTTGTCATTATAATTCTGGCCACGGCCGTATCTGTCGTCGTTTCGTTGGTCCTGCCGAAATGGTACTCCTCCACAGCCCTGCTGCTGCCGCCCAAAAACATGTCGACCCCCATCGGGGAAATGTCCGACTGGAGTCAGGTCGTTTCCGTTACCGGCGGACTTGAACTGCCCATGAGAGCCACCCCCTCCGATGTCTACATCCGCATGTTGAAAAGTCGTACCATCACGTCTCGAATCATGGACAGCTTCAATCTTATGGAACGTTACGGTACCGGCAACTGGGAAGAAACCTATCTGGCGCTGATGGAGCACGCGAATATGCAGGTGTCCGATGAAGGTCTGCTGGTAATATCAGTTGAGGACAAAGATCCCCAAATGGCGGCCGACATTGCCAATGCTTTCGTTAAGGAACTCGAAAATGTCAATACCGAGATAGTCGCCGAGAGAATCAACCAGACACGAGCATTTCTCGAAGACCGGCTGGAACAGGTCAAAAAAGAGATGGACTCAAGCCGTGCCGCTCTTGAAGCCTTTCAGATGAAATACCGGGCAGTGGATTTCGACGAACAGACTCGCCTGGCAATCGACCAAGCCGCCGCCCTGAAAATTATGCTCGCCGAAATCGATCTCGAGATAAGCATGAAAGCCTTCGTTCTCGGCAAGGACAACGTCGAACTGCTGGGCCAGCAGCGAAAGAGGCAGACCATAAAAAAACAACTCGAGGACCTCGAGAACCGTAATCCCGACAGCTCTTTTTTCTCGCTGCCGGTTTCTCTGATCCCTTCGCTGAGGGGCCAGTATGAAATGCTCTATAGCCGGGTCCAGGTCGCCGAAGGGTTGTATCAGGTTCTGCTCGAACAGAGCGAAAAGGCCAAGATCAAAGAATACGAAAAGATGCCCACTATCTCGGTACTCGACCCTGCCAAGCCGGCCACTCTCAAGAGCCGTCCCCAGCGAAGTATCATCGTTGCCGGTACCTTCGGTCTTTCCGTGCTGTTCGCGATTTTCTTCGCGGCCCTGCTCGAATACTTCGCCAAATTACGCCAATCAAGTCCCGAGGATTATGGTCGACTGGTGATGTTTGTCGAAGCGTTCTTCGGCTGGCTGCCCGGCGTCAAAAAAACCAAACGAACCGGTTCTCACAATTCACAGGTTAATACTTAGAAGGGACCCCATGTCTACCTCAGTTATAGCTCCATCCGCAAAGTATGGATCTTCCACCGGTATCGGTGAGTTCTGTCTTATTGGAGAAAATGTCAAAATAGGCAACAACTGCTCCATCGGCCACCGGGTCGTCATCCACGCCGACACTGTTATTGGTGATAATGTGCGGATTGACGATGGCGCGGTGGTGGGAAAACTCCCTATGAAAGCGGCCATTTCAGCGACCACCAAAGATCAAAGTCTGCCGCCATGCAAAATAGCCGACAACTGTCTCATAGGCGCCAACGTTATCATCTATCGCGGCGCCGAAATCGGCGAGAAAGTACTCATTGCCGATCTATCCACCGTCCGGGAAAACGTCTCCATCGGAATATGTACTATCGTGGGCCGAGGTGTCGCGATTGAAAACTTCTGCACTATCGGCAAGTATGTAAAGCTCGAGACTAATGTATACATAACCGCCTACTCCGAAATCGAAGACAGAGTTTTTGTTGCCCCCTGCGTGGCAACATCAAATGACAATTATATCGGCCGCACCGAAGAGCGGTTTAAACATTTCAAAGGAGTCATCATTAAGAAAGGCGCCAGAATCGGTGTCAACGCGACCATCCTGCCGGGCAAAGTCATTCATGAAGATGCCCTGGTGGCGGCTGGCGCGGTGGTGACCAAGGACGCCCCGGCGCGAAAAATCGTGGCGGGCGCCCCGGCCCGGATTTTCAGGGATGTCCCGACGGAACAGTTACTCGAAAACCAGGGCTGGAAAGACTAAAGGAGAATACAAATGGCAGTGCCACTTTTGGATCTGAGCCGGCAATATGCTTACCTGAAACCGGAAATGGATGAAGCCGTAATCAAGGTTCTCACCCACGGCGGTTTTATCCTCGGACCCGAAGTTAAACAACTGGAAACCGAACTCGCGAAACTGTCACAGGTAAAACACGCCGCCGGTGTTGCCTCGGGCACCGACGCTCTTTTGCTGGCTCTGTTTGCCGCCGGCATCAAAGCGGGTGATGAAGTTATCACCACTGACTTTTCATTTTTCGCCACCGCCGGCGTGATTGCCCGCCTGGGTGCCAAACCGGTCCTCGTTGATATCGAACCGGATACCTACAATATCGACCCCAACCTCATCGAGGCCGCCATTACGGCGAAAACAAAAGCTATCATACCCGTCCACCTGTTCGGTCAACTGGCCGACATGGACCCGATAATGGCTGTCGCGAAAAAGCATGGCCTCAAAGTCATCGAAGATGCCGCGCAGGCGATCGGCGCCGAATACAAAGGACACGCCGCCGGATCGTTCGGCGATTATGGCTGTTTCTCGTTTTATCCCTCGAAAAACCTCGGCGCTGGGGGCGATGGCGGACTGATTGTAACTGACAACGATGATAACGCCGACCTGATGCGAATCCTTCGCGTCCACGGCGCTCAACCCAAATACTACAACAAGATCGTCGGCTTCAATTCGCGTCTGGCCACTATTCAGGCCGCGATTCTACTCGCGAAATTGCCATACCTGAGACAATGGTCCGAGAAGCGCATTGAGCACGCGAAGATATATGACGCCGCCTTCAAAGGTGTCAAAGGCATCACCTGCCCCGTGGTGAAGAATTATTCCACCTTCCACATCTACAACCAGTACACCATCGAGGTTGACGATCGCGATGCGGTCATGGCGAAGCTCAAAGAAGCTCAGGTTGGTTTCGAAATCTATTACCCGGTGCCGTTCCATAAACAGGAATGCTTCGGCTACCTCAGACACGATCCCGAGGAGTTCCCAGTTACCAACCGCGCCGCCGATCGTGTGCTTTCCATACCCATTTATCCGGAAATGACCGGGGCGGAGCAGAGTGAAGTAATCGAGACCGTGATTAAAGCCGTATCTTAAACGGCGAACGGAATATGACTACGGGAGCGTCAGTGAAATTACAAAGGCACTATCGCTCCCGTCTTTTGTCTATGGCCCCATCACACGTTAAACGGAAAGACAATCGATAATGCCCCCTCGGACGGCAAAGGCGGTCTTCTCAGTCGCGACCGTTCTGCTGATATCGCGCTTGCTCGGTTTCGTGCGGGAAATCGTCATTGCCGATGTCTTCGGGACCTCCGCTCAGTACGACCTTTACCTGGTCGCCATAATGCTTCCGGCGCTCCTGAGTGCAGTATTGAGTTTTGCCAGTGTCTATCTGCTCGTACCATATTTTTCTCGGAAACTGGAAAATGCAACCGGTAGAGAACAGGCAGCCGATTGGTCAGCGCTGTGGCCCGCCATCAATCTTACGGTGTTGGTGGCGGTCGGTGTGGCGGCGCTGATTGCCCTGTTTGCGCCCCTCATTATGAAAATTTGGGGCGGCGGCTACCTGGAGACCGAATTCGGCGATATCGTATTCTATTGCCGCGTTACTTCGGCCATGGTTATACTTGGAACTACCGAGGCCTGCATGCGAGCCTATCTGAACGTCAGGCGCATCTTCACTTATTCGGCCGCGGGTTACCTCGTGTATAACGCCTTCTGCGTGGCCGCAATCGTTGTTTTTCATCAACAGTTTTCCATCGGGGCCGTAGCAATCGGATTGTTGGGCGGTCTTGCCGTTCAGAATATCTACCTTCTGCTCAAGGTTCTTTCTTTTAAGCCGTTCGAAAAACTGACCGCGAGAGTATTCGACGTCAATAGCAAGGCGATACTGGCAACAGGCGGAGTCATTATTCTCGTGGAATTTATTAACCGTTCATACTTTCTCATCGACAGATACGTTGCCCAGCAATTTGGCGAAGGTATCATCTCCGCGCTCAACTACGGTCAGGTGTTAATCCAACTCCCGGATTCAATCATCGGACTCGCCATTGGGGTGGTCGTGTTCCCGATCTTCTCGGACGCATCGAACAAGCCCGGAAGCTCAAGGTTCGGTGAATTGTATCGAAAGGCCATAACCGGTGTGGTGCTTCTGGCCGTGCCTATAGCAGCCTATTTCATGGTAGCGAGTTCCGATCTGGTTCACCTGCTTCTCCATCGGGGACAGTTCGACAACAACTCGGTCGAATTGACGGCGAATATATTGATGCCCTACGCGCCGTCGATAGTGGCCCTGTTTATCACATCGACCTCAATCAGGGCTTGTTACTCGGGAGGTTGGGGAAAACAGGTTTTGCTGTTTGCGGCTGTCATATTTGCGATCAAATTTGCGGCGACTTTCATCCTGGCGGAAATCGTCGGTTATGGGGGTATCTCAGCCGCCACGTCGCTGTCACATGTCGGGTTCGCCGGCTTGATGCTGATGTTTCTTTCCAAGAGATTAGTTTTTGGCGACAAACCAAGATTCTTATATAATATAATTGTTATGATCCTGTTGGGTGTTCTGATGGTACTGATAGGAAACGCCGTCGGCAATTTTCTGTCGCGCTATTTCGAGTCCTACGGCATTACCGATGTTTTAGCGCGGCTGGCGCTATTGGCGCTTTGTGTGGTTGTTGTGTACTGGCTGGGCCTGTCTCTGCTGGGTTTGAAGAGTCTGTTTTGGTCATATCTGAAATGGCCCGCCGCGAATGCGGAAAAACGTGAAGACAGCGAACCTGATTCCGCCCAACTGTAACCAAGGATAAGGATTATGATATTGTTGTCCGCATTGAAACAGAACCTGAGAATCTGGGCAAAAAAATTTCTACCGACATCGATTATTCAAGCGTTGCGCAGAATCTCGGACCGAGCCGATTCGCAAGCCCGTCGCGCGCGAGTCGAGTCAATGCCGGAAGTCAGTAAAGAGACTTTGTTGAATGACCTGAGCGAAGCCGGTATCTCACCGGGAGATATCATAATGGTCCATTCCTCTCTGTCACGTATTGGCAAAGTCTCCGGCGGAGCAGACGCGGTTATCGACGCTCTGCTTGAAACCATTACCGACGAAGGTACTCTCATCATGCCCTGTTATGGGTCCGCCGACGAGGCGTTCAAATCGTCCAAAAAGGGAGAACCGGTCGACTTGCGTACGGCCAAATCCGCTGTCGGAAAAATAACCGAGGTCTTCCGCGTCCGGAAGGGCGTCCTCCGGAGTTCCCACCCGTTTTCGTCCTCCTGCGCCGTTGGAAAGCACGCCGAGTATATAACCTCGGGACATGACGCCGGGCCCGACGTCTGCCACGCCGACTCGCCGGTGGGACGGCTGGTAGAACTAGAAGGTCGGGTTGTGGGCATTGGCATACCTATCGCACAGGGGCTCGGCGTGGCGCACTTCCTCGAGGATACGTGGGATGACTTTCCTTTTGAAGTTCACTCTGATCGGGCCAGCATTACGTATATTGATGCTGATGGGAAGGAAACTACCCGTGATGTTTCTCGCTACGATCCCAAAATCTCTCGAACCCGTGTCGACTACCCCGACGGCCAGTGGATTTGTAAAACTCTCACCGAACACATGATAAGGGTTGGCCTTATGAAGCAGTTCAAGTTCGGGCAGGCCGACTCATGGCTGATGGAAGCTCGAGCCTTGTATGACGAACTAAAACGACTTGCCCAGAAAGGCGTAACCATGTACCTGACCGAAGACGGGCTTAGCCCGGAAAATCGGGACGTTCTCAATTGGTGACCCTATGCCTGAACCATCAATAAACTGTCTCGTCACTGCCGACTACGAAATATTCCTTGGCAGAAACTTTTTGAGCCATGAAGAGGTGCTGTTTGCGCCGACAAGGCAGCTGATGGATGTTTGTCGAGCGCACGCCGTGCCGGTCACCCTCTTTGCCGACGTCTGCTCCGCTTGGGCGCACCGTGAATACGGTGAGTTTCGAGAATATGTCCACACGTTTGAGTCTCAGCTCAAAGACGCAGTCGAGGTCGGTCACGATGTACAGCTCCATATTCATCCGCACTGGCTGAAATCAACTTACGCCGACGGTGCCTGGCGGCTTTCCACCGACCAGATGTATTTACACGAACTCGGATTCCACGACGGTCTGAACTCAGCCGGTGCTGTGATAAAGGCCGGAATTGAGTACCTTGAGAATCTACTTAAACCTGTCAGGCCGGGCTATCACTGTCACGCTTTCCGTGCCGCGGGGTTGGCTCTGCAGCCAAATGAAAAAGAACTGATAACCGCCCTTTTGCGATACGGGATTTCCATCGATTCCAGCGTCGTCAAAAACGTGCGTTTAAAGATGGACACGATTGAAATCGACTACTCGAATATGCCCAACAAAGCCAACTGGTTTATGAGCCCTGAAACAGGAATCCGTGAACCTACTCCCGGCGGATTACTGGAAGTGCCCGTTGCAACTTTCCGCAGCGGTCTGGCGACTCGCCTCGGATTTCTAATTCGCAGGGCAAAGTCGGTTTCGATGCAGCGTGGTTCCAGCATATCCCGATCACCAAAACAAACACGTCTGGCCAATTTGATGTCGCTCATGCGTTACAATTTGCGCTATGTCACCACCAACCCCTGGTTTCTATTTTCGTGTGACACCAAGGGGGTCAACCTGAAAATGTTGATGGAAGGCCTCGAACAATACGTTTCCGGGCACCGGCAGTCTGAGGACATTTCTCTATCGATGATAAATCATCCCAAGATGATGTTCCGGCAGCAGTTCGACTTGATGAGCAACCTGTTCGACAGTATGCGTCAAAGATATGGCGATAGGCTTAGATTTGTCACCTCCGCCGATATACTTGCACAGGCGCACGAAATAGAAGGCACGAAGAATGGGTAGCAGGCGTATCGTCCTCTTTGGCTGGGCATCGAAAGTCCAGGTGCATCTGACCCGTTGGGCACGCGGCCTGTCCGAACGCGGGTACGAAGTCAAGGTTATTGCTCTCGGCGGTGACCCTATCGAGGGACTGCAAACGTGTAACCTGCCGCGACGCAGCAAGTTCTCTTATATCACCCAGGCCCGTGCCGCAGTCAGACAGACCAGGGATTTCAAGCCGGATCTGGTGCATGCCCATTATGCCACAGGCTACGGATTCTGGGCTAATATGGCAGGCGTGGAACCGACCGTCATTTCTGTCTATGGCTCGGACTTGATAGAATTCCCCACAAGTTTCGTAAGACGACGGCTACTGCGATGGATCATCAACACGGCGACTCATATCACCTCCACCAGTCAGTTTTTGAAAGATATAGCGATTGAAATTGCTCCCCGAACAAAAGACAGGATTTCTGTTATCCCGTTCGGTGTGGACCTGCCGGGCCTGGTAAATCCCGAACCTGCTACGCCTCCCATAAAAGTGTGTTTTATAAAAAATCACAATCACCGGTACGGTCCGGATGTCTTGCTTGAAGCCATGGTGAGGGTGAGGCAAACCAACCCCCGGATAAAATTATCGGTGGCCGGAACGGGGGAGCTGAACGAGTTTCTAAAGGAAATGTCATCCCGGCTTGGATTAAATGACACGGTAGCATTCGTTGGCTTCGTTCCCCATAGCCAGATGCCCTTGTTTATTGAACAACATCACATTATGGTCATGCCTTCGCGAAACGAAGCCTTTGGTGTCGCAGTGCTCGAAACATCGGCCTGCTCAAGACCGGTGATCGCCTCCGATGTCGGGGGGGTGTCTGAAGTTTTAGTTGATGGTGAGACGGGGATTTTAGTACCTAAAGAGGATGTAGACAGGCTGGCCGAAGCCATCATCAGGCTGGCTGAGGACGCCGCCCTCAGAAACAGAATGGGTGCCTCCGGCCGCGTGTTCGTCCAGCAGAATTACACCTGGGAAAAGTCACTCGACCTGATGACCGATCTCTACGAACGGTTGATACATGAAAAAGGCAAAGTCAAATAAGAAGATTCCCCTGTACGACGTTAAGGTTTCGACCAAAGCTATCAAGAACGTCACCGATACGCTGAGGTCCGGCTGGCTTTCACCCGGGCCGAACATTGCCGCCTTCGAAACCGCCATGTCCAAGCTGATGAAGACCCGGCACGCCGCCGCGGTAGCCTCCGCCACCGCCGGGCTCGAACTGGTCCTGACATCAATCGGAAGTGAACCCGGCAAAGAAGTCGTCACCACCCCGTTTACATTCGTAGGTACCATTGAGGCTATTCTCAACACTGGCGCCATTCCGGTCTTTGCCGATATCGATCCGCACAGTCTGAATATCGACCCCGATGAGGTCTTCCGGAAAATAACGCACCGCACAATCGCCGTCATGCCCGTCGACATCGCCGGCTACCCGGCCAATTACCGCATGCTCAAAAAGATCTGCGATACCAAACGCGTACCACTGGTGGCCGATGCCGCTCATTCTGTCGGCGCCCTCTTCCAGAACAAGCCGGTGCCGACTCACACCGATGCCGCCGTTATTTCGTTTCACACCACCAAGAATCTTATCTGCGGCGAAGGTGGTATCGTGCTGTCAAAACACAAAGCGATTGTGGATATCGTCAAACTCATGGCCAGACACGGTCTTACTGCCAACGCTTTCCAGCGCAAGAAAGCGGCCAAATGGGAGTATGATGCCATCTACCCGGGTTTCAAAGCCAACATGTCCGAATTACACGCCGCCGTTGGACTGGGCCAGTTGACTGTCTTTCGCAAAGAACAGGCCAAGCGGGCAAAACTCGCCCGCCGCTATGTCAAGAACCTCAATGCTTTAACCGAATATTTCGAACTCCCTGTCGAGGAAAAGAATTACAAGCACGGTTGGCACCTGTTCATCATCAAACTGCACCTGTCACGCCTGGGAATCACCCGCAACGCCTTCATAAAGAAGATGGCCGAGCGCGGCGTTGAATGCGGCGTCCACTACAAACCGATCTTCGAACTCTCCTACTACCAGGAGCTGCTTGGCCTGACCCCGCAGTACCTGCCCAACACGGCTTATGCCGGACGACGTGTTGTCACTCTGCCCCTTTATCCCGGCCTGAGTTTGCCCGAGATCGACTATATCTGCCAGTGCATCGCCGATATCGTCGCCAACCATGGCCGCTAACCGGTTCTAATCCCTCCCGTTTTACATCCACACCTGCCTCTTGTGTTCTCGAGCAAGATTTATTAACCTTGCAATATGCCGGCTAACCTGCCCCCACAATACTATGAACTCGAACGGGAGTTCAAAAACGAAAAGGACCCCCGCGAGAAGCTGCGCTTGGCCGAGGAACTTCTGGCCATGATGCCCAAGCACAAGGGCACCGACAAGCTCCAGGCCGACATGAAGACCAAAATCTCTAAATTGAAAAAGCAGATTGAAGGCGGCGAGAAAAGCCACGGCGCCCGGCAGGCGACCGCCCAGGACCACATCGAAAAAGAAGGCGCCGGGCAGGCCATCCTCATCGGAGCTCCAAATGCCGGCAAATCCTCCCTGCTCGAAAGCCTCACCGCCGCCAAACCGCTAGTTGCCGATTATCCCTTCACGACCCGCGAACCTCTGACCGGCATGATGGTCTTCGAAACCATCCAGATACAGCTCATCGACACCCCGCCCATCTCCGCCGAATCTTACGAAAACTACCTTTCTGGGCTTATTCGTAACTGCGATGTGGTCGTGCTGGTGGCTGACCTCGAGTCCAAGAATATGATCGCGGACCTCAAGTTTATCATCGAGAAGCTCGACGAAAAACGCATCATCCTGAAACCACAGGTTACCGAAAGACCCGAGGACCCTCGCTACGCCTACAAGAAGACCATTATATGCGCGCACAAAGAATATGAAGACGAGGATGGCTCCAAACGCGCCAAACTGAAAGAGATGTTCCCCGATTTCGCCATGGTGGCTACATCAATCATCGATGATGACAGCCTCAGCGCTTTCAAACGAGCGGTATACGACGCTCTCGGCGTCATTCGCGTCTACACCAAACCGATAGGCCACGACCCAGACTACAAAGACCCCATCATCCTGCGCATCGGCGGAAGCGTTGAAGAAGCGGCCATGACCCTCCACAAAGACTTCGCTCAGAAAATGAAATACGCCAAAGTGTGGGGCGAAGGGAAATTCGATGGTCAACGCGTGCAGAAAGATTTCATCCTCTCCGACGGCGATGTCCTCGAATTCCACGTTTAGGCCGGCCGGTTTCCATATCTTTATTACTTGACATCGCGTACGTCTTTGCTCTTTTTTGATTGTATGGAACAGCCCCCCGATTTCAGCTTTATCGATGTTCTCAAGTCGCCGGCCAGGGCTATGTCCGCCAAGAAGATACTCACCATGACCTTCTTCATCTGCCTCGGCCTGGTGGTCTACGATATCTTTACCTATATCGCGCTGGCTGTCGATGGTGAACCGCTCGGCTATGTCTGGTCGGTCTTTGGCTTCGCGCCGTTTTACAAATTCGCCTACACGACTCTGATCGCGCAGATAATCTTCTCCGCCGGTGTGGTGCTGACCATTCTCGCCCTCATGATGGGCATATTCGGGGTGGCCGCTATCGATATCGAGGCTGTCCGCGGCAACCGCTTCTTCTCGGCCATCGGCGCCATCCGCTTCAGCCTCCGGCGCTTAGGCCAGATCTTCCTGTCCGAACTCGCCATCGTCGTCTTCATGCTCTTTATCGTCCTGCTCTTCGTCATCATCGGACTCATCGGACGCATCCCCTTCATTGGCGACTGGCTCTACGCTCTCACTTTCGTGTTCCCCGGCTTCATGGTCGCCATCTTCACCGTGTTCATCTTCTTCGTCTTCAGTCTTTCGGTGCTGCTGTTGCCGGCAGTGGCCGCCTCCGAGCGTCACGGCGAAGCTTTCACGGCGATTCTGGAAACCTTCTCGACTTTAATCCGCCAGCCCATCCGCTGGGGCATATACACCGCCTATTCTATCGTCGCCGCGAAAATCTTCAGCTTTGTCTATGCCTATTTCTGTTATCGCGCGGTGCAGTTTATCGGATGGTCCGCTCAGATCGGCGGGGGGGAGAGGATGGAGCGCCTGATTCGTTCCGGCCTGTCGCACCTTCCGGTCAAAGCCGACCTCGCCCGCGAGACTTTCAACATTTTCCCCGGTGTGGATTTTGGTGTCTCGCTCACCCGATGGGCGTACGGCGGCACCAGCGAACCGGCCGGGTATCTTATGGCCTTCATGCTGTTTTTGATTTTCGCGTCTATTTTGGGCTACTTCATGGCCACTATCGCGACCGCACAGGCTCGTACTTATGTGGCTATTCGATATATCAAAGATGATTACCGCATCTCCGATGAAAAGCCGCTGTTCTTCGAGGAAGAGCACGTCAATCCCCCGATCGAAAACGCCGCCGACACGGCGGAGTGAGCGTGTGGGGAGGCAAGAAGATTACGTCGCAAGTTTGTAAAACCTAAAGAAAACTGAGGGAGAGGTAATGAAGACTCTAGTTGCATTTCTTACTGTCCTTGTGATTGCCGTTTCGGGCCTCGCGCAAACAGGTGATAGTGATTCCATTCTGCGGTATGAATATTTACGAGAGATTTCACCTGATCTTAAGTACGGTGTCCTTGAAATCAAGAATTGCGGCAAGAGCAGAATGGAACGAAAGAATGCACCGATCATGGAAACCAGGTTGGTAGAGATACTGGATCTCAAGCAATCCGGGTTTCGTAATCTCTGCCAATTGCCGGACAGCATGCTCTATTGCACATTCCATGACAGCGTTACGCTGGCAATTGTTACGGTGCCGAATTTCGACGATTCCCCAGCTCTTTCCGAACTGCTCCTATTCGACCTGCAGCGACAAGGTGCTAGGACAAGCCTTCATTCGGTGGATGTGAAAAGCCCGAATAATGACTGGAAAACAGTGTTGACCTTTGGAATGTTTAAAATGAAAGATTCACTTGTGGTTTACATGGATCCTGTCGACAGCTCCACAGGTGAAATCGCTATGACGCACACAAAAACCGTAGTGAGGTGTATGACATGTTCCGATAGTATGCCCGTGGTAGCTTCGATACCAATGACCCTCGAACCGGTCTTTTCACTAGACGGAAGGAGCGTGCTGGCCAGCCGACTTGACAGGTCCATGGAGAGCGCAGCACTCATTAGATATGACCTTGATCGACACACCGCGACTGAGCTCAAATCAATCCCCTTCTTTTGGCACGCTCCGCAATGTGCGAGTAGTGAATCCCCGATTTATTACTTAGGTCTTGGCGCTCCTTTCAACACCGCCTCTGAAAATATCTGGCGGTACGACCCGGTCACCGATGAAAACTCGGTCCTCACCGATTACTCTGAACCTCAGCAGGTAACGCGATTTTATCTCACTCCGGATTCAATCGTATATGAAGTTGAAACGACTCTATCGAACGAATACACTCTCAGGTGGGAATCACTGTCGATCAGGCCATAGTCTCGACAGAAAATCTGATTCTTGAGAACAGCCAGGCAACAATTATGCACCTAACCTTCAACACAACAGCCGATGATATCCGAGCCTTCGCCGGATACATCTACACCCGGTCAAAAACCCTCCGCCGGTCCCGGCTGAAAAACCTCGCCTTGTTCGCTGTGACATTCACATTACTCTACTTTGCCCTCTTTCGTCACAGGGGTCTCCACGCCACCCTCTCCTGGTGCGTTCTGTCTGTTCTTGCCCTGATCGTCCTGGACTTCCTGGCCCACCGGAGCTATATAAAAAACTGCGTCAAGTTATATCACGAACGCGAAGGAGACCGCGAATCCCGAAGCAGCACCCTGGTTATTACCGAGACAGGTATCAACGCCGCCTCTGAAGAGATCAGTACTGAAATAAAGTGGGCTGGTATCCATCGCATCGATGAACTCGACGATCGGACCTACATCTTCGTGTCACCGATCACGGCCATTATTATCTCCCGCGATGCTGTCACCGATGGCGACTACCGTGCCTTCATCGACGCGGTTAAAAAACACGTATCGGATCTATCCGTGCGCGCCATTACGAAAGGCTGATCCGAAATGACCGACAGGTTTCCGAGCAACCCGCGGTAAACATAGGGCAGTCCCGCCAGAGGCGGGATCAGTCTCCTGCCACCCGGCCGCCGTGCCGCGCAACCCACAGCGACACAAACAAATCCGACGACTTTCCCCAAAGTTCACATTTGAACAAAAATCAAGAAAAATCACACCTTTGTCCTATCAACCCTAATGACAACTATGTCGATAATGATGGTATCGTTTAACAACCTTGCTTAACTGAAAGGCGTTGAGATGCAACACGTGAGACCTCTAACAGCCGCATTCCGGTTTGCCTGTGTTCTGGCAATCTCTTTTGTGATCGTCCTGTCCACTGGTATGTCTGTCTCGGCTCAGATCGATGAAAACCCCGGTGACACTCCCACGATAAAGTCATCATTCGACTCAAAAAAATGGCAGTTCAGTTTCGGTGGCTTGCTCATGAGCGGCAAAGTCAGCACCGCTCTTTTGCCGGTGACCGAAGAATTCGGCGACATGAACCCGATCGAAAGCCCCTACGGTTTCGGTCTGGGCATCGACTACAATTTGAGCCCGTCGATGCGGCTGTTTTTCGACGGCAACTTTTACACCTACCGCAAACAGGTGGGCGTCGCGGGTGAATACAGCGAAAGTTTCTGGGTCTACGAAATGACCGATTACGAAAGCCATTATATCGGCCCGTTCGAAGAAGACGCTTATTTTTATATGCAGACGACCGGCTTAAGAGTCGGCGTCAAATACGGAATTCTCAGTAAGGGCATGCGCCCCTGGGCGGGAGCAGGATTCGGTTTCTACGCCTGGAAAGCCGACTACATGACTGCCGACCGCACCAAGACCTGGGGAGGCGACAGCGGCACAATCGCCGGCCCGACTTTCCTGCTTGGTGTTGACTTCATTCTGGGCCGTGATTCGAAGAGTCCGATTGTGGTCACGCTCTATGGCGATTTTGCGTCGCCGGTCGCCAATGAGACTATCACCGATTTGTTCCAGGATGGGTGGACCTGGGAGAATACAACCGGAAACCACGTCATGGGCCCGTACCGTTTCGGCCTCTCGATCGGATTTATGCACTGAGTACAAGGGCGGGTCCGCATCAGTCCCGATTCAATCGGGATTCGAACCCGCCATATTTTTTCAAATCACCTCCGCGCCTCTAATCACCCCCGCGAAAATTTCCCAATCCGCCGGTGGCGGGCGGGGGTCCAGCAAGACGCGACCCACCTGGTCGCGTGTGACTGGATTCCGTTTTTCAACGGAATGACTCGTCGCACAGTCGTGCCACTTTAAGACATGCATTTCACGGCACGGCGTGAGGCTACGGGGATCGAGGGCTTGATGGTGTGATGCGTTTGATCAATCAAACGCCTACCATCGGCGCTCGCACTTTCTATGCACGTCAGGCCCAAAGCAAGTTTGAGCCTGCCACCCGATGTAGGGGTTCAAAATTTTGAACCCCTACGAAGTGAAGATGTCGGGTTTCTTGGCGTGTGTCCCTCGTAGGACGAGGGTACACCCGGCGGAACGCCGACCTACTATTCTATCTCACGCCGTGGCGTGAGGCTACGAGGATCAAGGGCTTGATGGTGTAATGCGTTTGATAAATCAAACGCCTACCATCATCGCCATGCTTCCTGTAGGGACATTCTTCTTGTAGGGCAGTCCCGCCAGAGGCGGGATTAGTCTCCTGCCTTTCTAAAACACATTCTTCACAAACAACCACGCCCAGATGCACCACCCAAAGACGACCAGGAAAGTGCAATAGGCTGCCATTCTCGGAAACAGACTCGTCCTTTTCAACACACCCGCTTTATAGCCTGCTATAATCGATGCAACCGGTACAATTGTGAAAGCCACGGGGATAATGTAAAGCAATCCCCAGGTCAATAAAGGGCTGACGAGTAGAATAACACCAGCGTTTCCGACAAGGCACACAACCATCATCAGCGCCAACCCGACAACGTGTGTTCTTCTCATGTCTCTCATGCTAATCATGTTCCTTGGCAGTCGTGTCAGAATCGATGTATCCATCAGGCAAGTAAGAGAGAATGAACTCGAACAACTCCGTATCCGTCTTGTAGACCGTGCCATCTACTTCCATCAGTCCCGTGGGACTCAACGCTACCGTGCTCAAAGTCGCTCCATCCTTACCCATCAGGATACAGCAGATGCGGGCGTCAACGCCGTCGAAACCGGGCTTAGGCTCCAGTCTTTCACCAGAGACAAGTGAGACAAACCGTTTTACCTCGTCCTCACCAGACAACACTGCTTCCCCAACCCTCTCAAACAGCGCCACGTCTTCGCATGAGAGGCTGACTTCCGTAAGAATGTTCCAATCAATATAATGAATCGTTACGCTCTTAGCGTTTGACTCGGGATTCTTGCCGCATCCGAAACACAACAAGCTTACAAAGATTGCCACGATTCCTGCAATTGGAAATGCGGCGAGTCCCCGTTTCTCTGTGTTGTAATAACCAGCGGATAGCATTTGATCACCTCCCTCATTTGGTGCCTCGAAAACACCCAATCCCTCTCGCTTTCATCTATTTATACCCATAATAGCCACATCGGTCAACATTTCCCACCAAATTCAATACAAAACCGAGGCAAAAAACTTCCCCAGAAGTAAACGTAGGGCGGGTCCGTCTTCGAACCCGCCACCCCGCGAGCTTAATGACACTCCGACGCAGTGGGTAGCAGCCTCAAACTCGTTTGGGCCTGACAAAGAAGTGCGCATCGGTAGGCGTTTGATTTATCAAACGCGACATCATGCCTCTTTTCCCCTCGCCCTCCGGGAGAGGGACGGGGTGAGGGCATTGTACAAAAATACTGAAACGAACCCAATTTGCTTTAACGGTATGTTTGAGACAAGAGTACGAAGAACTAAGATGGCAGGACCTGCCCCGCGATGCGGGGCACCCTACCGGGCAGGGGTCCTTCCCTACATAAGAAACAAAAAGCATGGAAACGAACCCAAACCCCTGTAACGGTAAACCCAACATGCGATTATGCCAACTTTCCCGCTTTCGCGGTTGCTATAACCGGGCCGCCGCGCTATATTTACCCCACATGGAACACCCCCTTTTTCATTTCAACGAGCGATGCGATGAACTGGACACCGTCTATGGCGTCATCGGTCGCGCCCTTTTCATGGCCACCCGCTTCGAACGGAACTGCCGCGAACTGAGCACGCTGGTCAAGCTCAAAGGCAGCGTCCATCTGATGGTCGATGACCAGACTCTCGGCGAACTGTGCCACCGCATGCAGGGGAGAGTCGTTTTCGAACACGTTAAGCAATTCGCCAACGACCTCGAAAACCCGCACGAACTCGTCCAGACCCTCTTCAAGGCCAAACACTCGCGCAACTATATCGCCCACGATCTCGCGCAGGACTTTGACCATTTGGATAACCTGAGTCCGTCCGATGCCTACCGCGTCATTACCGAAGATATCGAGCCGCACGTCCGCAACCTGGCCATTGGCGACTGCCTCGTTCTCTATGCCGCCTGTCAGATCAGGGGAGATGCTGTGCCGTCGGGGCAGCAGCTCGAGGGTTACGCCGATGCTGTGGTGAAATGGGTGTGCGGATGCAAAGGACAATCATGAAGACCATCCGCACGATCAAAGCCATGCAGAGTATGTCGCGCAAGCTGGCGGCCGATGGCAAAAAAATCGGCCTGGTGCCGACAATGGGGTTTCTGCACGATGGTCACCTGTCGCTCATCAAAAGGGCCAAACGCGACGCTGATATAGTCATCGTGACGATCTTTGTCAATCCCGCTCAGTTCGCGCCCAACGAAGATCTGTCGAAATACCCCCGCGATGAAAAAGGTGACCTCAGAAAAATTAGGTCCGCCGGCGGTGATATTGTTTTCATCCCCAGAGCCGAAGAAATCTACCCCGATGATTTCCAGACCTATGTGACGGTCGAGGAGCTCACCAAGACTCTGGAGGGGGCATCGCGCCCGACCCATTTTCGCGGCGTGACTACGATCGTGGCCAAGCTGTTCAATATTACGCGGCCCGATATCGCCGTCTTTGGAATGAAAGACTACCAGCAGGCTACAGTCCTTCGCCAGATGACCAAAAACCTCGGCTATCCCATCAAGTTTGTCATCGCGCCAACCGTGCGCGAAAAGGATGGGCTGGCGATGTCGTCACGCAATAAATACTTCAGCACGGAGCAGCATCGCGAAGCGCTTTGCCTCTATTTTGCTCTTCGCACCGCCCGAGAGATGGTCAAATCGGGTATATCCGACTGCCGCAAGATAGAGAAAGAGATGCGCGATGCTATCTTGGCCACCTGCCCCACCGCCGAGATCGACTATATCGCTTTTACGAACCTCAACAGTCTCGAAGCCGTCGCGAAAATAAAAACCGACACCATCTGTTCCCTCGCCGTAAGAGTGCACGGTGTTCGCCTTATTGATAACATGAAACTTGCCTGAGACGGAACTTCCGGGAAAATCTCCCGTTTTAAGTCGAAAAGGTGTTGACGATTTGGCTTTGAACTGTTTATTACGCGGGAAATTGAGAACTATTGAGGAATTGACTTAATGAGTGACCATACGAACATAAAGATCGAATCCCCCGGTGTGAATGTTGCGGTAGTGAAGAAAGACTACGATGGCTGGAAATTTCTGATTCTGAAACGGGCCGAAGGTGAATCCTATGGCGGCTACTGGGGTTTTATGACGGGCGGCAAAATGGGCGATGAAACAGTCGCGCAGGTTGTTGTCAGAGAGCTAAAAGAAGAAACCGGGCTGACCCCGGACAGCATGTGGGCCTCCGAATATCTGGTCCAGTTCTACGAGCCGGAATATGACACTATCTGGGTACTGCCTCTGATAGTGGCGGTCGTGTCGGAATCGGCCAAAGTGGAACTCTCGCCGGAAAACTGCGAATTCCGCTGGCTGGCCCCTTACAAGGCCAAAAACCTCGTGAGCTGGAAAAACCTCGTTCGGGCTATCGATGAAATTTCCGAGGAACTGGAGATTTTCCCGGCCCGCAACTGGGTCGAAATCAAGGCTTAAGATATCGCCGGGGCCAAAACAAAACCTGCCGGCATCTTTGGAGGCGGGTGGAACTTTCTGACTCGCAGGAAGTTAATATAACTGGACTAAGGCTGTGGCATTACAAGCCAAAGTGCTTGCCATTTGAGGGAAAAATACTATATTTTGCCCCAGTTAGCAAAAGCCAACGTCTTATTTGATATGCTTATTACAGTATGTAAATCAAAGATTCACCGCGCGACGGTGACCGATGCCAACCTTGACTATGTCGGATCGATCGCTATCGATTTCGACCTGATGAAAAAGGCCGACCTGGTCGAGTACGAAAAAGTCCAGGTGGCCAATATCTCCAACGGCGAGCGGCTTGAGACTTATGTCATAAAAGCCCCGGCCGGAAGCGGTGCTATCACGCTCAACGGCGCCGCCGCCCGCAAAGGCAGCAAAGGCGACCTGGTCATAATCATCGCCTATGGCCATATCGAAAAGGACAAGGCCGCCGATTACAAACCGGCGATTGTGCATGTCGATAAAAACAACAAGCCCACTAACGGCTGAACCAAGAACTCGCTTGTTCGTCATCTTTCCACCTGAGGAGTTTATCTGATGTCCCAGCCCAGAGCGGCAATTGTCCTGGCTGCCGGAAAAGGCAAACGGATGAAATCCGACCTGCCCAAAGTCCTTCACGCTATCCACGGCCGCTCCATGATCAGAATGGTCATGGATACTCTGACCGCGCTTAAGTTCGACAAAATAGTCGTCGTGGTCGGCTTCAAAGGGAAGATGGTTGAAAAGGAAGTCGGGGGCTATGATGCCGAAGTTGTCTGGCAGCACGAACAGCTCGGTACCGGTCACGCCGTCATGATGGCCAAAGAGGCTCTTAAAGATTTCGAGGGAACCACATTGGTCGCTCTCGGTGATGTACCGTTTCTGAGGGGTGAGACAATAGAGAAGCTTTTCGATGTTCACAAGCGGACCAGCGCGAAAGCGACCTGCCTGTCGGCGATACTCGATGATTCCACCGGCTACGGGCGGATTGTCCGCGATGGGGGCAGCGATGTGCTGAAGGAGATAGTCGAGCACAAGGATGCTTCCGAAGAAATCCGGCGCATAAAAGAAATCAACACCGGCACATTCTGCTTCGACAATATGCTGCTATTTGAGACTCTGACCGAAATCAAAAGCGACAACGCCCAGGGTGAATATTACCTGACCGACTGTGTTAAAATTATGTACAATAGGGGCTTGAGGGTGTCCGTGATGGCTGTGGATAACCCCGATGAAGGCCTCGGTGTGAACTCGGCAGACCAGCTCGAGGAATTGGCTAAAAAATTCGAGTCGGCAAGCTGAAGAGCCATAAATTTTTAAACCAAAATTACGTACTATTTGTTATAAGGGTGTATACGCGGGTTTGATGGGTCGATAGGTTAAATAGGATTTTTATATTGACCCCCCGGCCGACAAAGGCTAAATTACAGTAGGAAGGATAGATAGGGAGAATTCTCATGAAAAAGACTCTGACACTGCTTGTCGCTCTTCTTTTTGCCACCAGCGCGTTTGGACAGTTAGTCGATGATGCCAAAGTGGAAAATGTCAGCGCGACCACCGTGATGGGTGTCCAACCGGCCGTGTCATCGTTCTCTCTTATCGACCTGTCGCGCGTCAAATGGTCGCACAGTTACTCGGTCAGCTTCTTCTCGGGTGGTTCTTATTCGGGGACGGCGGGTCTGTGGAACTCCTCGATGTTTTATGACATCTCGTCCAAGTTGTCCCTGACAGTAAATCTTGGAGTAGCCCATGGCGCCGGTTCAATCTACGATAACACCACCGACGCGGTCTTCCTTCCGGGCTTCATGCTCGACTACCATCCATCGGATAATTTCCGCATGGTTATCGGGGTCCAGCGTTACAGCGGCTATGGCGTGCCCTATTATTATTACCGTCCCAGCTACTGGGGCTATCCTTTTGGATATTAAACAGCGAGGGTGATGTAAGAAACTAGAATCAGATTCCCTGCCTCTTGCCTGTGACTAAAATGGCAAACTCCCTCAACAATTTTGCAGTTAACAATTTGAATGTCCGCTCAAACTGGTAATAAAAAAGAGAATGTCATTCGAATTTTGCAGATGGGCCTCGTGCTCGTCTTCTTCGTCGTCGTATTGTTCGTGGGTACGTTCGCCGTTCGGGTGACACGCGGGGTCAGCAAAACGATAGACGCCCCCGCTCACATGATTCGACTCGAGATCCTCAACGGGTGCAGCCAGGCCGGGATCGCCTCGCGGGCAGGCAAGATTCTCACGGAGTACGCCGATCCGAACCTGGAAATAAAAGTTATCGCCACGGGCGATTTCGATATCAGAAAAGTAACCAAGACATTCGTGATAGCGCGCGAAAAAGACAAAACCGCCTCCAAACTGTTGGCAAGGACCCTCGGTCTTGACCAGTCCGAGGTTTTATATAAACCGATGGAAAACAACTACCGGCAAATTTCGACAACACTGGTTCTGGGCGAAGACCACGATTCAGTGATAACCCTGGACTTATTATCCAAGGAGTAAATGGTACAAGCGTTGAAGAAAAAGTTATCATCCCTCGCACTGGCCCGAATGGCGGGTCAACTGGCCCTCTCGAAAAAAGGTTTCGATGTTAAAATCCTCAAACTTGAATCTATATCCTCGGTGTGCGACTATTTCGTTATTGTCTCGGGCGAGGCCGATGTTCACGCCAAGGCGCTCGGCAACGCCATTGTCGACGGACTCTATGACGCCGGGTACAAACCGTATCACGAAGAAGGGATGAGCGAAGGACGCTGGATCCTTCTGGATTATATCGATGTAGTGGTTCACGTTTTTCTCGAACCGACCCGGCGCTTCTACGCGCTCGAGAAACTCTGGGGCGACGCTCCCGTGGAAGAGCTCGCCGACGATTGAAACGACAATAATTACAAAACGCATAAAAATAGAGGTTAAATCAGATGGCCACTGAACTCAGTGATCTGAAAGCAAAAACGATAGCCGATCTGTTAAAGATGGCTGAGGAGCTCGATATTCCCGGCGTGTCCGGGCTTCGCAAATCCGAGCTCATCTACAAAATCATGGAGCACACCTCCTCCAGCGAAGGCAATATCCTCGCTGAAGGCGTGCTCGAAATTCTCGACGAGGGCTACGGATTCCTTCGTTCGCCCGACTACAACTATCTGCCGGGGCAGGATGATATCTATGTCTCCCCATCGCAGATCAAACGCTTCGACCTCAAAACCGGCGATATCATCTCCGGCCAGGTCCGTCCGCCAAAAGACAACGAGCGCTATTTCGCGCTTCTCAAAATCGAAGCGGTCACCTACGAAGACCCCGACCAGGCCAAACACAAAACATTGTTCGACAACCTGACGCCGCTCTATCCTAACGTGCCGTTTCTCACCGAGGTCAATCCCGAGGAGTTGACGACGCGTATTATCGATCTGATGTGCCCGATCGGAAAGGGACAGCGCGCGCTGATCACCTCGCCGCCCAAGGCGGGTAAGACGATCATTCTTCAGAAGATCGCGCAGGCGATTACGGCCAACCATCCCGAAGTGAAATTGATAGTGCTTTTGATCGACGAACGCCCCGAAGAAGTTACCGATATGAAGCGCTCGGTTAAGGGCGAAGTGGTATCGTCGACCTTCGACGAACCGGCCGAACGTCACGTGCAGGTCGCCAATATGGTGCTGGAGAAATCCAAACGTCTGGTAGAGCACGGTCACGATGTTGTCATTCTGCTCGATTCGATTACGCGTCTGGCGCGCGCCCACAACGCGGTCGTGCCGCACTCCGGCAAGATTCTATCGGGCGGTGTCGATTCCAACGCGCTTCACAAACCGAAACGATTTTTCGGCGCGGCCCGTAATATCGAAGAGGGCGGTTCGCTCACGATCGTGGCGACGGCGCTCATTGAGACCGGTTCACGTATGGACGAGGTTATTTTCGAAGAGTTCAAGGGAACGGGTAATATGGAAATGGTGCTCGACAGGCGCCTTTCCGACCGTCGTATCTTCCCGGCTATGGACATCAACCGTTCTTCGACGCGTAAGGAAGAACTTCTGATCGACGCCGAGACCTTGAACAAGATCTGGATTCTTCGCAAGTTCCTTGCGGAGATGAATCCGATCGAGGCTATGGAATTCCTCTTGGATCGTCTTAAAAAGACCAAGAGCAACAAGAAATTCCTCGCCTCCATGAAAGACTGATGTTACGTGGTGTCAGGTGCCTGCCCGCCTATGGAGGGTCCTCGCCTGACACCGATGGATAGCATTGTTGGGAGGGTGCGTCTTCGAACCCGCCTTAGTTTTTGCATCGTGTGCACATTCGCATTTACCGGACCCGAATTGGCTTAGGAGATCGTGAGAGTTTCGCTGCAATTACATCGTACCGTTGTATTTACAGTAATTTGGGTTTGTTTCTTCATTCTTCATAGTAAGTAATCCTGCAGTGCGTTGACACGTTCTATATGTCAAACGCCTACCTAAGCAAGCCAATTATCCACCGGCGCGAGGGGGTCTTTTGTGGGAATGCTGTTGGAAAATTGTGGACGCAACGGTGTGCGATTATTAGGACTAATGCGAGGGAAATTGTCTTGTGTGGTGGAATTGTTGTGGAGGATTTCAGAAAAACAGATTGACAGGTGGGGTAAGAATGCTGTAAAATAGTGTTGACAGCCCACAATACAACTTCTAAACGGTCACTTCCAAATTTTTGGGGAGGTTCCATGAATTTCAGGTTTTTTGCGATTATGACGATCTGTATGATCGCTAGTTTATTCTGTCAGGTGAGCGCTGTGGCTCAGGATGTCACTCAGTTGAGCATCATTGAAGATGCTTCCGGCATGTTCAACGAGAGAGGCTACCTCAAGGCCAATTCGTTTAGCTACGACGGCGAGGAGATAGTAAACGACTTCAACGGTAATCTTATGTGGACGAAGCGGTTGAAGTATGCGCAGGTGTCACAAAACGGTCTCAATTTCGATTTCAAAATAACATACAATGGTTCGGTGGGACACACGGTGCGGGCTGGAGTGAACGCCACAGACCCGACCAACTGCGGACCCAAGTCGCTCAATTTACCCGAATGGATATTGTCGGTGAACGGGATCGCGATTCAGACGTTCAATTTCGAAAACGAAGCTATAAGTTTCAACACGTATGAAAACGATACGATCACCTATGACAAGGACGTGGCAGCTCTTATAAACGGTTATCACTCGTGTTACAGCCGGGGTGAGTCAAACGGCTCCTACTATGGGAACATAAGCATTCTGATGGGCGATGGCAGTGTCAGTCAGTTTGTCAGTATGGCCTACGGCGGCAACGAGACAGGTTTGATTGATGGGGAGTATCGATCATTTTCCAAGGATGATAAAACTAAGTTGTTTGTCGAGCCAAGCGGCGATTTTACGATGTTTTTGGAAAACGGAACCCGTGTGTTTTTTGAGCATTATGTACCCGAGTGGAAACACGATGTGACAACGGGTTCGGTCTATGCGGACCCTCAGGTTTTCTTGCCCAAGAAGTTCTACGATGTAACCGGCTGCGCGATCGGTATTACGTACGTTGATACGGTGGACTTGTGGTGCGGTTATGGCCGGCCACCGGTTGCAACGGTCAACTATGGAAAAATGATAGACTTCGATTGGGTGGGGATGGGAACCGAAGCGATCTATCGCTTGCGGCTCTTTCATGGTTTGACCTGGGACGAGGATTCTGAAGACAGCGAAGCCTGGTACCGGTTCGAACTTACGGACCTGCTGCCGGGCACCAGTCCTTCATTTCTCGGCGACATAAATCGAGCATATGTGAGCTATATTGTGGATCCGGTCTACAGAAGAACCGACTTCTTCCACGGCCCCTATACGCTGATTGGATACGGATTCGGAGATTGCTGGTTTGAGCAAATCCACACCGAAGGTACATTTGTAGCAACGCCCTATCGCCTTGACAGCGTGCGTTATTCCGCGGGCGGGCTCTCGGCTTTCAAGTACTATCCGTTGACTGACAACTCAATTGACTATTGGACTCTCTGCTATGACCCTTATGAGAAGTACCCGTGCAAAAAAACCGCCCATTTTGCAGATATAGGGCGCGACCCGTTCTTTATCAATATGGTCACCTGGCGGGGAACTTACAACGAGTCTCGTGGCCTCGTTACTCAAGACAGTCTCCGTTTTAGTTGGAACGACACTGATGATGATGGCAATATTGACTTGGTGGACAGCTTCTACACACGTCGATACCTGTGGAATTCCGACGCAACTGTTGGGAAAGAAACCTTTCTCCAATATTGTTATTACAACGAGAATGGTCCCTGGAGTACCGCCACGAGGGACCGCGGATGGTTGCTGAAGCTGTTGTCAACGACGGTAAGTGAGTACGGTTCGATCTTTCTGCCTTCTGATGGAGATGAGGTATGGAGGCAGGATAACTATTGGAATCCGCGAACCAAACTGCTTGATTCGGCTGTGACGACAGAGGATGGCGTGACTTCATGTTCGCGCAAAGACTATGAGTTTGATGACGGGTCGAGCGACGTTACGGCGGACACCGTATCGAACGTCAAAAAAGTAACTGAGACCAACGCTTTCGGCGTAAAGACTGAGGCAGTGTACAATGACTCGTGTTTCGACGTTACGGGGGCATTGTCATACTACAATAACACCATGGTTAATTTCGTCCGCGTCATAGATTCGAATGATATCCTGCTATCCCAAACTCAGACACTGTACTACAACGCTGCGTCAACAAACGGTTATCCGGGTCAGATTTCTGAGATGAGACAGTACTTTGTTGAGGACGGCATACCGGGCGATTATATCAGTGAATCGTTTGAGTATTTCAAGGGTATTGAGGAACCGCCCTGTGAGGGAGAAAATGGTGCTCTCCGAAAGAAAATGTCTCCTAATGGAGATTCCACAATATATCACTACTGCGATCTCGTTGAGATTCCGGAGGCTCCGGCCGGTCTGTTCATGGTAGACTCGGATTCTAACCAATACGTGACTAACCCGGTCACATATTATGAAGCGAATGTAGATGGCAGTATTGACACGACAGAGACTCACATCGTAAACCCCTTGGGGCATCAGTGGTATAAAGCCGTTCGATTTCCTGATCAGGATTCACTTTCTACCGATGACACGCTTATCGACCAATCCGATTGCGTTTTTCAATCTAGCGTAGTGGCCTATGACAGTTACCAGATCGCTGTCATGCTTTCGGCTGTTCCGCCGGAGGACGACGGCGACGTGGATACTCTTATTCCCTCCGCCAGTGGACATGTGTTCTGGTCACTTGAAGTCACGGAAATTCAGTACGAGACATACGCGTGGATTCAAATCAATGGCATAAGGTTCTATGCAAGCGACGAGCAATTGGTCAACTCCGGTGTAGCAACAGTTAGTCCTAATGACACTATAATAGTAAAGGCTTGGGTTGACCCGAACGACTTCGAAGGAACAGCCAGAGCCGAAGCGGCGTTTTACACCGACTGTCCGGATCTGGAACCGGACGAGACAAATGCGATGGTTTCTTACCAACAACTGGATGAAGAGTGGAAGCCGCTGAAGGTCGTCGATGCAAACGGCATGCTCTCGACTGCAACCTATGACAGGTTGGGCCGCGTATCGATGGTGACCCTACCGGGAGACTTCGGCTACTCGTACTATAATGAAGATACTACCGATTATGCAAAAACCGAAATACCGTCTTCAGACGGGGAGGTATGCTACTTCTCTAGCCGGTGCTACACCTATTCCGATACTCTCCAGATAGGATGGGATGCTTATTATGATGACAACAAGCACATGTGGTTTTTTACAGAAGCCAGGGATGCCTATCTGTCATTCAGATACGCCGTTCTTCCGGACGTCATTGACAGCGTTTTCCTCAACTATTACTGTCTTCGGGATGATGCGTGGCGGGTCGGTTTGTATCAATGTCCGGTCTATCCCGAATATAACTCAGACCTCACCGGAATTGAAGAATGCCTCATTCCAAATGTCTATCCACAGGTAGGGGCTAACAGACTCAATGTCACAGATATCGTTGACCGTTATTGGTATCCGAAGGCTCTCGTACTTCGGGCAGATACGACGTTTCCTGAAGATGAAGGTCCGCAGTACTCGGTGATTTGCTCATCGGAACATGCGAATTCAAGCTACCATCCATATCTGGAGATACACGGTCGCAACATTTCCAACGAATCCGATAGCTCGTGGACGATCATTTATACCTATGATGATACGCGCGATGATTACGACGGTATCAGTGTCACTCGACAGGTACGCCCGAATATAGGGGAGTACACTCCTACAACGCGCACATGGTTTGACGGGCTAGGCCGGCCGGAGCGAACGGAATATATCGATTCCGACGACTCCTACGACTACACGACCATCGGCTACGATTACGCCGGGCGAGTGGGTCGTACTACCGATCAGCTGGGCTACTCCACAAGAAGCGCCTTCGACGTTCTTGACCGAACTACGGAAACCACCTTCCCCTCATCACTGTCTACAGCACCGCATATCAGCCTGGAGTATGGAGACGACACGGTTTGGCCGTTCTTCCGGGGTCCCGGTTACGATTGTCAAAGGACAATAACGACTGATGAAAACGGCGTCATGCACTACCAGTTCGCCGACAAACTGGGGCAGACCAGGTTGTCGAGCATATCCGATGGCACGCGCTGGATATACACCCATTTCAACTACGATGATTTGGGTAATCTGATCGAAGTGATGCGCCCAGGCAGAGCGGGGGAATCCGGGACAAAGACCTATTTCGACGCGATTCTCTACGAGTACAATTCGCTCGGCCAGTTGACCCGGGAGTGCACCGCCGTGCGAGATACATCGACCGATACCTATGACACCACCGTTGGCGACTACGACGCGATACACTACGTTTACGACAAAAACGGCAACCTGATCGGCAAGCAGGACGGCAACCTGGCAGGTTTAAGCAGTTGGCTCTACACGGCGTACGACGGCATCAACCGGGTCACCCACAGCGGCAGGCTTCAGATCGATGCGACCGGTGATACGGTATATGTCGATACGCTGATGCGGTATTTCTACGATCAGGATAGCTGTGCCAATTCCAAGGGCAGGCTGTCTATCAACCTGGCCACAGTCCGCGGAGACAACTACGGCGAACAGTATGACTATGACGCCAGGGGCCGCCTGATCCGTCAGAAGAACGTCTTTTATCCGTCACTGGTGCACCAAGAGGATCAATACTGGCTTGTTGCCGGTCCGGTTGGCGGGCGCAAACATGTCATAGAATATGGCTACAACCATGCTGACCAGATGACATCGCTGGAGTATCCTGATGGCACGGTTGTCACCTATGCCTATGATGATCGCGGACGTCTGGCGTCGGTCGGGACGGCGCAGGACCCGGACCGCTATGCGTCATTCACCTACACCCCGCGTGACGAGATTGAGACAGTTGTGCTGGGCGACAATATTCAGTCGATGGATTACGCCTACAACGAGCGCGGCTGGTTGACTTCGATAAACGACGGTGCCATCGCGAATGGGGACATGTTCGGCGAAGACCTGTACTACTATTCCCACCCGACACATGCCGAGGCCACCGGCCAGTTGAACGGCAATCTGCTGGGGCAGAAGCTGACGCTTCCGGATGGGGAGACACAGACATACCTGTATGGCTACGATCGTCTGGACCGGCTGATGGATGTGTATTTGGATGAAGCCGCTGCCGAAATTGAGAGTTTCACCTACGACGGCAACGGCAACCGGATGTCGTATTCTCAGTACGATATCGGCGGCCGGACTTACAACTATCTCAGTGGAACCAACAAGCTGACGGGCATAAGCAGCAGCGTGGATTCGCTTGAGAACTCGTATCAGTACGACGCCAACGGCAATATCAGCGGCGATGCAGCACGGGCGGCGACTTTCGCTTACGACCATTTTAACCGATTGGAGAAGGTCTATCTTGATGGCGACTGGGGTGACGATGAGATCACCTTTGCATACAACAACAGTGGTGACCGGGTGGTAAAGAAATACTACTATCACTATCGGGATCTGTGTGTAAACAACGACCCTGACTCAAATATCGATGCCAGCCAGCAACGCGGCTATCAGGAGGCCTATCGTAGCGCCTACGAAGGGGATGATCCGAACACGGTTGAACTTGCCGCGGCAGGCGGTCCGCCAAAAGAATATTGTACCTACAGCGCCGCTGTGGAAACGCATTATGTGCGTGGAGCGGGCGGTAAGGTGCTGGCGGAGTATGAAATCGCCCCGGACGGCGTCTATACTCTGGTTCGCAAGTATGTCTATGCCGGTGATCAGCGGATAGCCATGATTGACGCCCAGGGGGGTGTGTATTTCTATCTGAATGACCATCTCGGGTCGGCCAGGGTGGTGGTTTCTGAGAAGAGCGGCGGCACGGTGAAGGATGTTTACAGCCGATACTGGGCGTTTGGGGCCGATGCCGACCTGACGGTTACCACCGGTCAACCGTTTAAGTACACCGGTAAGCCGTTTGACAATGAAGGGGGGATGGGGTTATATTATTACGGGGCGAGGTATTATGCTCCGGAGCTGGGTCGGTTCACGGCTATTGACCCGCTGGCGAGTAAATATCCGGGCCTCAGCCCGTATGTTTATTGCGCCAATAACCCGATGAAGTTCGTGGACCCGGATGGGAGGACTGTCACAATAACGGGCAATGAAGCACAGCAAGCCGTAGACGCATTGGGTAAACAGTATAATAATCTCACAATAACTCGCGACACGGCGTCGGGTCAGGTATCGGCATCGGGAAATGCTCAGACAGATGCAGAGAAGAAGTTCGTAGAAGCGGTGAACAGCCAGAAGATTAATGTGAACCTGACGACCGTGGAGGCTGGAGCCACGGTACCCGGCACAAATTCATCGGTAGCGGTCGGAAGTTTCAATGGCAGCACCACAGACAAAAACGGGGTGGTTCAGACGTCACAGTACATATGTATGTCACACGCTCAGGTGATAGAAAACATAGACGGTTGGACTCAGGGGCAGACTGTAATGCATGAAGTCCTTGAGTCCTATTTGGGGGGGGTGAATAATCCCGGCCAGGCGCCATCCGCGGCCAGCTACGATGCGGCTCACAGAGGGGCGATGTCCATCGGGCCAGGCCCGGACGGAGTACGTGCAATGGGCACGTGGACAACACCCGCCGGGCGGACGGTTATGCACCTACTCGGACCGCGCGGAAAAGCGGGTGGTCTGCTGATAAGAAAGTAGGATGAAATGCGACTCGTAACAGACAGATGTCTTTCGTGGCTGAATTGTCCAAGGCGCAATTTGCTCGCCTCGATAGTCATTCTTGTGATGTTAGTTTCCTGCGCTGGTAGAACTGATCCTTCGGAAGAACGAGAAACAGCGAAGAGAGACTATACCGTAAGGCTAATAGACGATTTCTTCTTCGAACAACACTACGTATTCCTGTTGTCATCAGGCTCTGACGATTCTCTCTTTTGGGTCATGTCATCAAAGGGTGATTCACTCTCAGGGAATGAGGGCTGTGGCAGAACGGTGAGGCTGGAGGTCGGCCAAAAGTACAGACTCAGACTGATAATGTCACACTCTTACCCAGATTTGGCATTTCACGGGTATAGCGACTATTCTCTAGACAGCAACGTGGCCTACTCGCTGGATGAAGACGGGGATTCTTCGATTATATTTATTCGCAATCGCGAGTGGCAAGTCCCAGTCTACACCTGTCCAAATGTCAGGGGATTGATATTGTGCGTTGACGATACCTAATCCAAGTAGGTCGGCGTTCCGCCGGGCACGCTACGAGCAAGGCGAGGGGACGTGAACCAAGTAACCCGACATCTTGAAAAAGCCGAAATTAAATGTCGAGTTTCTCACAATTGTAGTTTTTATAGAATCCCGCGAAACGCGGGACAGGTCGGATGGGGTACCCGCTACTTGAGTGTCAGGTCACAATTTCTGCAAGCAGAAATCAGAACCTGACACAACAGGGGGAAGGTGTTTCAACAGGCCCCGAATGGTGGGCGACCGGATTCCGGGCAGATGAGGATATCTGCCGGGCACAAGATCAATCGAGAGAGTTCCACAGCAAGCTATGGGTTCCCGGGTTTCGGAAGGCGAGCACCCAACCTGCATCGCAAGTGGTTTGCAGCGGGGGAAAAAGTCAGCTTAGGATTCGCTCAGGTATGTTTTCCTGACCAGCGCGTTGCGGGCCATATCGGAACTCGGTCCCTCGAGAACGATGGCGCCGGTTTCGATGACATAAGCGTAATGAGCGACTTTCAGCGCCATGTGAGCGTTCTGCTCCACCAAAAGAATCGTCATCCCCAGTTCCTTGTTGATTTCGACAATCGTGGCGAAGATGGCCTTCACAAGTATCGGCCCGATGCCGAGCGATGGTTCATCCAGTAGAAGGACGCGCGGACGGGCCATAAGAGCGCGGCCCACCGCCAGCATCTGCTGTTCACCACCGGAAAGAGTGCCGCCCGGCTGATACATGCGCTCCTTGAGACGAGGGAAGAGAGCAAAGACGCGCTCGAAATCACCGGTGATGCCGGCTTTGTCCTTGCGCAGGTATGCCCCCATCTCAAGGTTCTCCTTGACCGTGAGATTGGCGAAGATCATCCGGCCTTCGGGCGCATGGGAGATGCCGGTACCAACAATCCGCTGGGCGGGATGATTGGTGATATCCTGCCGGCTGAAGGTGATCTTTCCCGAGGCCACTGCGACCAGTCCCGAGATAGCCCGCAACAGGGTACTTTTACCCGCTCCATTGGCTCCAATCATCGTGACTATCTGGCCGGGGCTGACGGAGAGTGATATACCCCTCAGGGCGGCTATGGCGCCGTACTTGACTACAAGGTCGGTTATTTCGAGCAGCGGTTTACTCAACGGTTTCTCCCAGGTATGCTTCAATCACCTTCGGGTTTCGCTGAATTTCCCGCGGCGCGCCCTCGGCTATTTTCACCCCGTAATCGAGTACCACCAGCCGCTCGCAAATGCCCATGACAACTTTCATGTCATGCTCGATCAACAACACGGCCAGATGGAAATGCTCGCGCACCATCCGGATAAGATTCATCAGGGCCACTTTCTCGGCGGGGTTCATACCTGCCGCCGGTTCGTCCAGAAGCAGCAATTTCGGTTTAGTGGCGAGCGCCCGCATAATCTCGACTTTCCGCTGCATACCGTACGGAAGCGAGACAGCCATCTCGTCTTTGCACTCGGTCAATCCAAAAAACTCGAGCAATTCGACTATGCCGTTATGAATTGATTTTTCGTCCCGGTGGAATTTGCCGGCCCGGGTGACAGCCTGGGCGAACCCGTAGCCGACATTCTTGTTAAAGGCGGCCTGAATCGTTTCGTAGACGGTCAGAGACCGGAACAGCCTGATATTCTGAAATGTCCGCGCGATGCCCCGCCGAGATATCCGATCCGGTTTCCATCCCGCGATAGCCGTACCATCAAAAATTATCCGGCCATCCTCAGGACAATGAATGCCGGTAATCGTGTTGAATACGGTAGTTTTCCCGGCGCCGTTCGGTCCGATGAGTCCGAGAAGACCGTCCGCCTCCATCGCCATGTCAAGGTTCGAGACGGCGGTCAACCCTCCGAAATTCACGGTGCAGTCTTTTATCGAAAGAATCTCCATCTCAGGCCTTTATCGCTGTTTTGTTTTTTCCGGGGCGCCAACTCACAAACAATCCCTGAGGACGGGCAATCATGATGACAATCAACAGCAGCGAATACAGCACCATCCGGTACTGTGCCACCGTGCGCAGCAATTCCGGAAGGATCGTCAGAAGGATGGCCGCCAGAATGACGCCCACAATGTTCCCCATTCCCCCGATAATCACCATCACCACAATTTCGAATGACTTAAGGAAGCTGAACTGGGCGGGGTTTATGTAAGTCACGAAGTGGGCATAAATGGCCCCGGCAATACCGGCAAAAAAGGCGCCGGTGACGAAGGCGATAACTTTCACCCGGGTCGAGCTTATACCTATCGCTTCAGCCGCCAGCTCGTCGTCTCTCACCGCCAGGAAGGCCTTGCCATAAGTGGAATTGATGAGATTGTTGGTAAGGAAGATCACCACGGCTACGGTCGCGAACACCCAGAAGAAGTTGGACATTTTCGCGATGCCGGTGAAACCGCGAGCCCCTCCGAGAAAGTCGAGATTCTGTACCAGCACCCGAATTATCTCGCCGAAACCGAGCGTCGTGATCGCCAGATAATCACCCTTAAGACGAAGGCTCGGTATGCCCACCAGCAGCCCGAAAACAGCGGCCATGGCACCTGCGCACAATAGGGCCAGCGTAAACACGGCGAGGCCCCACGCGGAACCCCCACTCACCTGGAATTGGGAGGTTATCACCGCCGATGTGTATGCTCCCACTGCCATGAAGCCGGCGTGGCCGAGAGAGAACTGCCCCGCAAAGCCGTTTATGAGATTCAGGCTCGAGGCGAGGATGATGTTTATGCCTATATAAATCAGGATCTGAAAGTAATATGGATTGAACATGTTCTGGAAAAACGTTATGCCCAAACTCACCAATATGGCGACCATGAAAACGACGATCGATCTCTCGAGTCTCACACTTTCTCCCGTTCATGGCGTCCGAAGATACCCGATGGTTTCACGAGCAGGATCAGGATAAGGATCGAGAAAGCGATGGCGTCGCGGAAACTCGATGAAATATAGCCTGCCACGAAAGTCTCCGTGAGACCTATTATGAGGCCTCCGACTGCCGCACCGGCCAGATTCCCGATACCTCCCAGCACGGCCGCCGCGAAAGCTTTCAGACCGGGGAAGATGCCCATCAGTGGAGTTATGCTGGGATAAATGGACGCATACAAGAACGCGGCGGCGCCGGCCAGACTCGACCCCAGCACGAAAACGAAACTGATGACGGTATCTATGTTTATTCCCATCAACGACGCCACCCGGTGGTCGAAGGACACCGCCCTCATGGCGGTCCCCATCCTGGTATTGTAAACGATAAAGCGCAGAAGCATCATCAACACGAAGGCCGTGATTATGACCACCACGGAGTCAGTACCGACGACAACACTTTGAGTGTCGATGATGGAACCGGACGGTATCATTGCCGGGTAGAGTTTCGGGTCGGGCCCGAACGCCAGTTGCCCGCCGTATTCAAGGAAAAAAGAAACACCTATCGCGGTAATCAGCACTGTCAGTTTGGGGCGGGGACGGAGCGGCCGATAGGCGAGTTTCTCTACCGTGAAACCCAGGAGAGAACATCCCAGCATAGTCAGCACAACGACAATAGGAGCGGCAATGGCGAAACTGCCGCCGGTCAGCGCAAGAACCCGCGGAGCAAGGTAATAACCGATAAAAGCCCCAACCATGAAGACATCGCCGTGGGCGAAATTTATGAACCTCAGAATACCATATATCATGGTATATCCGAGGGCGATCAGGGCATAGATACTCCCCAGCGAAATTCCGTTTACAACCTGTTGAAGAAACTCACTCATCGAACAACAAGGATTACTGTGCTACGGTTGGACGGTTTCCTTATAAACGAACCGACCGTCCACAACGCTGATAATGACCAGCGGTTTACGGGCGTTACGCTCTTGGTCGATCGTAATATTGCCGGTAACGCCCGGGAAACTCTCCGTGGCCGCCAGAGCGTCCCGAATCGCCGGACCCTCGGTGCTTCCCGCCCTTCGGATAGCGTCGAAAAGCATCAACCCGGCGTCGTACCCAAGCGCCGCCATAGCGTCGGGCATTTCATTGAAGCGAGAACGATACTTTTCAACAAAGTTCCGTACCAAGGAGCTGGTGTCATCCGCCGAATAGTGGGTGCTAAAATACGTATTATTAAGCGAGAGTCCGCCTACCTCAAGCAACTTCGATGAATCCCAGCCGTCGCCGCCCAGAATGGGAACGGTAATATTCAAGTCTCTGGCCTGTTTAATGATCAGAGCGGCCTCTATATAGTAGCCCGGAACAATGATGGCCTCCGGCTCCGTCGCTTTCAGGGCCGTCAGCTGCGCCTTAAAATCGCTGTCGCCTTCGCTGTAAGCCTGCTCCGCGACCACTGTCCCTCCCAGAATCTCAAACGTCTCCCGAAAGAACTGCGCCAGACCGACACTGTAATCGTTTTTGACGTCCTTAAGAATGGCGGCCTTCCTGATTCCCAGCGAATTATGTGCGAATTTGGCCAGCATCTCACCCTGGAACGGGTCGATATAGCAGACGCGGAAAATGTAGTCGCCCTTGCGCGTGACTTCGGGATTGGTCGAGGCCGGGGTTACCATAGGAACCGCAAATTGCTGGCAGATAGGCGCCGCCGCCAGGCTTCGCGAAGACGCTACCTCGCCGACGATAGCTTTGACCTTATCTCTCGTGATTAGTTTGGTGACCGCGGTGGCCGCTTCTTCCGGCTTGGACTGGTCATCCTCGACGAGCAATCGGACCTTTTTTCCGAGCAACCCGCCCGCGTTGTTCGTTTCCTCTACCGCCAGTTCGAGACCATGATGGGTGGACTGCCCGAAGGTAGCTGTTGTGCCCGTCAGCGAACTAAACTCACCGATGAGGATTTCATTCTGATTTTCCGTTGGCCCGCAACTCAGCAGGTTGACAAGCAGCATTAATGAACACAGAGCGACAATTAGCTTTTTCATGTTTTTCCGTTCTTTTTTTGAGATTCTCACACAATTTATGCGGGACGAATCGTAAATGTCAAATAATAACGGTTTTCGGGTTTAACTGCAATGACTTACCGCGAACAAAGGGCTAAAGCATTTTAGGGCGGGTCCGTCCCTGTCCCGATTCAATCGGGATTTGAACCCGCCAGAATCGGAGATGTCGAAACCTCTGTCTGACGACAGACCCTGACGGGCGGGGGTGTCGACATACAAGATTTCCGGCAGATGAGGACATCTGCCGGGCACAGTTATAGTGTCCCGTCAGAACGATAGAAAGTTGGGGGTCTAAGTGAGACTCCTGCCTTTTCGACCGGGCGTGTCAGCAGGTAGCTGTCAGGTGAGGATACCTGACAGCACAGCGAAATCAAGGCGCGGTTCGGCGCGGGTATCTCTCCCATATTTTAAAATTGAAATCCAGCGTTGAACTTCTTACCATTTTAGATGATAAAGGTATAAAAGAATAAAGTTGTACGCCCGGTTCTAATCATGATTGATGAAACTGTTGTCGAACTGACCAACGTCTATCTCAAATCCGACAGAGGCTTTGAAGTATTTGAAGATCTCAATTTTCAGCTCAAAGCCGAACGCTCAGCAATAATAACCGGCGCGGCCGGCTCAGGTAAAAGCCTGCTGGTAGAACTCCTAATCGGCAAGCGGTTTGCCAACAGCGGTTCGGTTGAGATGTTCGGGCAGATTCTAAAGCCGGGCAAAAAGAGGCTGATAAAGCGCACCCGCCGCAAAATCGGCGGCGTTGGCGGAATCTTCGGCCTGGTGCCATCGTACACTGTCAGCGAAAATATCTGTTTCCCGCTCGTTTTGAACGCCGAGCGCAAGAGTGTCCGCAAAGAACGTCTCCTGAAAATGCTGACCGAGTTCTCGCTTCTCAAACAGGCCAATACCTATCCCAACAAGCTCACGCGAGTCGAACACACGCTGGTACAACTGGCGAGAGCATCGGTGGCGAATCAGCCGCTCATCATAATCGATGAACCCCTCGCGGGACTCGACCAAAAAACATACCAGCGCATCTATGACTACATGGTGAAACTGGCGCTATCGGGGCGGTCGATGATTATCCTCAGCGGTGAAACCCTGCCGACCGATTTCCCCAACACCGACCGCTACCAGATTTTGAACGGAGCGCTGGTATGATCCGGATACAGCACCTCATCAAAGAGTTCTTCCGCAGTGTTTACCGCAATCCGGGCACGATGATCAGCGGGCTTTTGTCTATGGCGCTTTTGTTCCTACTGTTCGATTTGTACTGGATAGCGGCGGGATCATCGAACAAGTTCTACGCCGACCTGATCGCAGACCTCAAGATGGAAGTGTTTGTCGCTGAGAGCGCGACCGATTCCACGTTGTTCTCCGCTCGGGCGAAGATCGCGGAGGTGCCCGGGGTGAGTGATGTCGAATTCATATCCAAAGATGACGCCCGCGAGCAGTTGACAGGTTTGGTGGGGATTGATTTGCTGGTGGGGTATGATTCAATCAACCCGCTGCCGCGGTCGTATATCGTGTCGTTTGCCGGAGACTATCTCACGGCGGAACGTCTCGCCCTGACCGAGCAGGCGTTTTCAAAGATCGAGGGGGTGTCTCACGTTTATTACAGCAAGAACTGGATCGAGAAAGCCGAGCAGACGAAAGGGATCCTGCGCAATATCGGGACTGTGCTCGGATTGGTGATTTTGCTGGCGGTGGTGATAAGTTCCGCCAACAATATGCGTCTGATGACCCGCGCCAGAGCGGTGGGATTCTACCAGATGCGCCTTCAGGGAGCAGGCGGACTGTTCTTGTCGATGCCGTTTATGATCGAAGGACTGGTGCTCGGCGGGCTTTCGGCGGCGGCCGGATGGCTGGTTATTTTCTATTTCAAGGATCAACTGGACTTTACTCAATTTGAGATTGTCTTTCCAAACAGCAATGACATCTTACTCTTCTGCGGTGCGGCGGCGGTTCTGGGCGTGGTGAGCGCGTTTTTCGGAATAAGACGTCACCTGAAATTATAATATGCGGTATTCAACAACTTTCATACTGGCGGCCCTGGTAATCGGGCTGACATCGCTATCCCTTGCTAAGGATACGAAGGATGAAATCCTGATCCAGAAGCAGGAGATGGAGAAAATCAAAAAAGAGGTCGCGGCCAGCCGCGAGAAGCTCGATTCGCTCAAGCAGACGGAGATGGATGTTCAGAAGAAGATTTCCGAGGGTGATCAGAAGCTCAAGACCGATCAGAAAGTGGTGTCGCGTCTGAATTCGCAGCTCAAGCAGCTTCAGGACAAAATCAAAGAGACAACCTCGGAGCTCGACCAAAAGCAGCTTGAGCTTGAGCTTTCTCGACGGCGGTATCTGGGGAATATCCGTCAGTTTTACATGGCTGCCCACAAACCGCCGGAGATATTCTCCGAGGATCCCAACGAAGAGTTGATGCTTCAGAAGCAGATTATTTACCTGACAGCGCTGGCGAATTTCGAGTTGGGCAATGTCGACCAGGCATCGATCGATCTCGAGCAGACTCTTCAGGAGAAAAGTGACCTCGCGGGGGAGACCAAAAAGATATCGGGGCTGAAAAAAAAGCGCGAAACAGCTATCAGTCTGACATCCAGCGCCAAGCAAAAGTATGAGAAGAATCTGGAGCAGATCCGGCGCAAGAAAGCGGAGGAGGCCGACCGGATTCTGACTTTGGAGCAGGCGGCGCGGGAAATGGAGAACATTATCGCGCGACTTCAGCAGGAAGTGGAGCTTCGGCTTGCCGAAGAACGGGGGATCGACCGGGGACCATCGGTGTTTGCCTCGCTCAAGGGGCAGCTTTTGCCCCCCTGCCGCGGCAAGATTACCGTTCCGTTTGGGGATCTGGTTGACCCGGTAACCAAGCTCAAATCGTTTTCATCGGGAATAACAATTCAGACGCGGCCGGGTGATAAAGTGGTGGCGGTAGCCTCGGGGACGGTGGCCTATTCAGGGAGTTTGCGCGGTTACGGTAATTTTATTATAATCAACCATGATGATCATTACTATACGACTTACGCCGGGTTGGGAAAGATTCTCGTAAGTGTGAATGAATATGTTTTAGCTGGTAACCGGGTGGCGGAGGCGGCCGAAGACGGCATGGTGAGGTTTGAGCTTCGCGAGGGTCGCAGTCCCCTCGACCCGGTGACATGGATTAATATTGATTCCTTCTGAAAATATCCTTTACGATACCAGAGCTTGGGCTATTCTCTCGCGCTCGTTTGAGCTGGAGCGAACAGCCGGCACGTATTTGTTTTACGGGCCCGATGGAGTCGGGCGGTGGCTTTTGGCGGTATCGTTCGCGGCGCTGCTCAATTGTGAGAAGCCCGAGCGGTCCGATTCGGAGGCAAAAATGCTCGTCCCTTGCGGGCAATGCCGCAATTGCCGCAATATCTTCGCGCTCAATTTCGAGGGACTTCAGTTCGCGGTTCCGATACCTCCGCATGAAAATAAACCGGAAAAGGCGGTAGAGTTTACTGCCGAGTTTATCCAGCAGAAAAAACAGGAGCCGTTTCGGATTATCTCAGATGTGAAGACTCAGACCATCCCGATTTCTATAGCCCGCATGATAAAGAAGAATCTTTCTTTGAAAGCGGATTCTGAAATCCGTCGGGTAGTGGTTTTTTACCAGATGGAGAAGATGTTGCTGTCATCGGGCGACGCGCTGCTTAAGATGATCGAAGAACCACCGGCTGATACGGTTATTATCATTATCACATCGAATCCTGATTCGCTTCTCAAGACGATTCAATCGCGCTCGCAGAAAATCAAGGTGGACCGCCAGCCGCCCCAGGTGATTGAGAAGTATTTGGCCGGGCATTACAAGGTATCCACGAAGAAAGCGCAGTTGGTTGCGCGCATTTCCGAGGGTTCGGTCGGCAGGGCGCTGGATGCTCTGGGGTCGGATAACGAAGATGACGTATCGAGCCGGGCGGTGGCTTTTCTATTGTTCAAATCGCTGTTTCTGGACCCGGCGCCGGATACCCTGGCGCACATGAATGATGTTCTCAACCTGCGCGACCGGGGAGAGGCGGAGGAGCTTCTCAGGCTCTGGCAACTTCTGATTCGCGACTGCGCCGGAATGGCGGTTACCTCCGATGAAGGCGAGATTACCAATGTCGATTTCGCCGGGGATATCGGCAGGTTGTCGGGGTATTTTGCGGATTCCCGGCTGACTGTCCGGATGACCGAGGATATCAAAAATACGCTTGCTGACCTCAGGCTCAACGTGCATATTCAAGGCGCGCTTATGGCGCTGGCCCTGAAACTCAAAAGAAATATCTCAGCGGTCAACTGATTGAATAATAACGAGTAAGCCATTGAGGAGACTGCTGTGGCCGAACTTTATCTGGTCGAATTCAAAGGCTCCCGCAAGGAGTATTTTTTTAATACATACTACCACAGCCTCAAGCTGTCCGAGCATGTCATAATCCAGGCTGAGCGTGGTGAAGATATCGGCCTTCTGTCGAAGAAGATCGAAATCGAAGTTAATTTCGATGAATCTTCGAAGCCGAGGTCGATTCTAAGACCCGCCAGTGACGAGGACATGCGCCGACTTGCCGATATGCGCAAAAAGGAAGTCGAGCATGAGGACGAGGTGATCACGATGATCGCCAAACACAAGCTCAAGATGAAGGTTGTCGATGTCGAGTGGCAGTATGATGGTAACAAGATGACGGTGTTTTTCACGGCGGATCACCGGGTGGACTTTCGCGAACTGGTCAAGGACCTTGCTGCCCGCTACAAGACCCGTATCGAGTTGAGGCAGATAGGGGTGCGCGACGAAGCGCGCCGTCTCGGCGGCGTGGGAATCTGCGGGCTGGAGCAATGCTGCAACACATTCATCACGGACTTTACACCGATATCCACCCAGCACGCCCGCGAACAGGACCTTCCCTTGAACCCGTCGAAAATATCCGGAAACTGTGGGCGGCTTTTGTGCTGTCTTCGCTATGAAGCCGGGACTTATGAGGCGTGCCGCAGAAAGTTTCCTCCGATCGGCAGCCATGTGAAGACGACCGCCGGCGAAGGTGTTATCGAGAGAATAGATATATTCAATGAGGAAGCGGTCATCCGCGTCGATGAGGCGGTAACCATACGTTCCAGTGCGAAGGATATCTTGAGTGTTGAGTCGAAGCGCCCGGATAAACATCCGGGTAAGGCGGCTCTTGATGAGACTGTTGAGGATGATGCTACCCGCGAGGAGCTTAAGAAACTGGATGATTCCGAGACGATGAACTAGGAAAGTAAGGAGAGAGCAGTTTGGCCAGGCCAGTTTACATAACGACGCCGATTTATTACGTGAACGATAAACCGCATATCGGACACGCCTACACCACTATCGCCGCAGACGTGATGGCGCGCTTTTACCGTCTGGCGGGACGTGAAGCTTTCTTTCTGACCGGTACCGACGAACACGGTACCAAAATTGCCGAGGCAGCGCAGGCGGCCGGGCTTTCGGAGATCGAGTTCTGTGACCGGACGGTGGAAACATTCAAACGCGCGTGGAAAAATCTCGATATAGAAAATGATGATTTTATCCGAACGACCTCCGAACGTCATACCCGAGCGGTGCAAAAAATTCTCGAAGCCATGCGAAGTGCCAAGACGGATGACGGACGGGATGTAGTTTACTCGGATTACTATGAAGGTCTCTATTGTACGGGCTGCGAGAAATTTATCACCGAGAAAGATCTGGTCGATGGTGAGTGTCCGGATCACAAGAAGCCGCCGGAACGCTTGAAAGAGAAGAACTACTTTTTCCGTCTGACGGCTTTCGCGGATAAGATCAAGAAAAAGATTGAATCGAATGAGTTGGTGATTCTGCCCGATGAACGTCGCCGCGAAGTGCTCGGGCTCATCAATCAGGACCTTCCCGATTTCTCCCTTTCGCGCGAGCGTGTCAAGTGGGGCATACCGCTTCCTTTCGACAAGAGTCAAATGGCGTATGTGTGGGTGGACGCGTTGTCGAATTACATTTCGGCTATGGGGTATGCCGATGATCAGGCCAAGTTCGATAAATGGTGGAACGGCGGCGAGATCATTCATCTGATGGCCAAGGAGATTCTCAAGTTTCACTGTTTGTACTGGCCGGCGATGTTGATGGCGGCGGGGGTGAAATTGCCCGATACGATCTTTCTCCACGGGTTTTTTACGGTCGATGGCCGCAAGATGTCCAAGTCACTGGGCAATCAGATTGACCCGAACGTTATGGTTGAAGAATTCGGCGCCGATGCCACGCGATATTTGCTCTTGACGCAGTATCCGTTTGGTGTCGATGGTGATATTCAAGCGAGCCGTTTCGTAACACAATACAATTCCGACCTGGCCAACGACCTTGGCAATCTCGTGTCGCGTGTGGCCAAGATGATTGTCAGCAATTTCGACGGCAAAATGCCGCTTCCGGTCAAGGAGATCGATGGACTTCAGCAGCTCATGGAGCAATCGGAGGCGTTGCCCGGGGCGGCGCATGATCACATCAGAAATTTCCGTCTCGGTAATGCCATCTTGGACGCCATGAATCTTGTCAAGGCTACTAATAAGTTTTTCAATGACAGCGCGCCGTGGCAGTTGGCCAAACAGGGCAAGATCGGCCAGATGGGCGGCATTCTCTACGCGTGCAGCGAGATAATCCGTATTGTCTCGGTGGTGCTTTTCCCGGTTATGCCCAACAAGATGCGCGAAGTGCGCAAGGTGTTCTCACTGGATGACAGCACTCTGACGCTGGAGCATGCTCAGAAATTCTTCGAGATAGAGCCGGGTTCACAAGTAGTCATTGATGAAGGGATATTCCCTCGGTTGAAGCCAAAATCGGATAAGAAAGAGTCTGAACAGCCCCAGAAGCTGGCTGCCGATGAATCCAACCTGATTGATATCGGCGAGTTTGCCCGTGTGGATCTCCGGGTGGCCCAGGTGCTCAGCGCTGAAAGAGTCGAGGGCGCCGACAAGCTGCTCAAACTTCAGGTCGATATCGGTACGGAGAAACGTCAGATTGTAGCCGGCGTGGCGCAGCATTACCCGCCGGAAAAGATCACCGGTATGAAGATAATCGTGATCACGAATCTCAAGCCGGCTGTAATTCGCGGTGTCGAATCGAACGGCATGTTGCTGGCGGCGTCGAAAGGCAAGAAACTCACTCTGCTGACTCCCGATGAAGATCTGCCGCCGGGCGCCAAGATTAGCTAATGATTGATTCTCACTGCCATCTCAATTTCATCGACCACAGTGGCACACCAAAGGAACTCGTCGACGAAGCAACTTCGGTTGGCGTGCACACTATCGTCAACATCGGTACCGATCTCCAAAGCTCAACCGAGTCACTCTCTCTGGCTAAAGAATTCGGTTCGGTTTACGCTACGGTCGGAGTGCACCCGCACGATGCCCGCAAGGTCAACGATACGGAGTATGAAAAGATGCGGGCTATGGCGGATGAAAAAAAGGTGGTCGCCATAGGAGAGATCGGGCTGGATTACTATCGCGATCTTTCGCCCCGGAAGATACAGCGTCAGGTCTTCCAGCGCTTTCTGCAGATGGCGGTGGAAACGAAACTTCCGGTCGTAATTCACACCCGCGAGGCATTCGAAGACACGGTGGCGATTGTCAAAGAATTCGCTCCGGATTTGCGTGGTGGAGTTTTTCACAGTTTCCCCGGAGATATGACCGATGCCGCTGAAGTTCTTGACTTGGGATTTCTTATCGCGGTCAATGGTATTATCACTTTCAAGAATTCCCGTATGTCCGAACTGGCCCGGGTGGTTCCGCTTGAAAAGATTGTTCTCGAAACGGATGCTCCCTATCTGACGCCGGTTCCATTCAGAGGCAAGACCAATCGGCCGGCGCTTGTCAAGCATGTCTATGAAAAGATGGCAGAGTTGAAAAATATGAGCTTCAAAGAGATCGAGAAAACCATAGACCGCACCTGCCAGAAATTGTTCTCGCTCGTGGAAACACTCGGAGAGTAGTCATGGGCGGTTACCGCGCCAAAAAAAGGCTGGGACAGAATTTTCTGACATCCCGCGCTATTATCGATAAAATTCGTGATGTCGTGAATGCCAAGCCGGGTGAGGTAATCATCGAAATCGGCCCGGGGCGCGGGGCGCTCACAGTTGCGCTCGCTGAAACCGGCGCCAAAATTGTTGCGGTGGAGTTTGACCGCGATCTGGCCGGCTATCTGGGCAAACTGGCCGCCCGGTATGAAAACCTTCAAATAATTCAGGCAGATTTCCTGTCGTACGAGCCCGATTATGATTGCTACAAACTGGTTGGAAATCTTCCGTATAATATTACCTCGCCGGTAATAGACTGGGTCGTACGGCATCGTGATAACATCACCGGCGCCGTTTTCATGGTGCAAAAGGAAGTGGGCCGACGTCTGGCATCATCTGCCGGCTCCAAAAACTGGTCGCCCATCGCGATTTTTACCCAGCTCCATTTTGATGTCCAAATCTGTTTCGATGTCTCTCCGATACACTTTGAACCGCCTCCAAAAGTGACATCGTCGGTAATAGAGCTGAAGCCGAAAAAATCGATTCACGTGGACAACTTCGATTTGTTCGAAACGGTGGTTCGGCATGCGTTTAAACAGCGGCGTAAGACTCTGGTCAATAATCTCATGGAAGGTTTGTCCGGCGAGAGGGCGGATGTTGTCGGTGTTTTGACCGAAATGGGGTTGTCCGAAAGGTGCCGCGCCGAGGAACTGTCGATAGCGCGGTTTTTAGAATTGACTAATCATTTGGCCTCCCATACAATATTTCCGTATAAAGACTGATAGCAAACGAAAAAAGCAAGGAGGGATTTGTGTCCGGCCTTACCGTTAATATAGATCTGGTGGCTGTTCTCAGATCGGTTCGCCGCCTGAGTGAACCGGACCCGGCACAGGCGGCGGTACTTGCCGAACTCGCGGGCGCCGATGGAATCGCCGTGCAGGTTCGTCGCGACCGCAAGTACATCCGCGACCGGGATCTATACATTCTCAAAGGAATAGTAAAAACAAAGTTGATAGTCGAGATGCCCCCGGCCGATGAGCTGATCGATCAGGCGTTGGAGATAAAACCGTGGATGGTCATATTCGCGGCGGACCACGCCGACAGCGACAGCCCGGTAACGACCATTGATTTCAACAGCGCGCCGGTGGATTTCGGTGATATTGTCGACCGTTTCAGAGGCGTGGGTATCAACGCCGGGTTCTATGTTGAGCCCGAAAGTGACGATATAAAAGGGGCCTCGAAGGCCGGCGCGGCCGCCGTGCTGGTAAACTGCAAAGGATTTACGGAAGCTCGTACGGTGGAGGACGCGCAAACCGAGCTGGACCGCATCGATAAAGCGGTCAACTCGGCTTCAAAGCAGAATCTCGGTGTTTACTGCGGTCGCGGCGTTACCTACAAGAATATCCAGCCGCTGGCGGAGCTTGGTTATATCGATGAGTTCATAATCGGTCACGCTATTGGCTCGCGGGCGCTACTGGTCGGCTACGAGAGAGCCGTTTCTGAAATGCTCGCGGCAATAAGAAGCACCCGGCAACCCGGATAGGTCATAATATGGCGGCAACATCGCCTGAAGAACCCAAGCGTGTGCGGATAACGGTCGAAGCGGGGGTAAGCCGGCAGCGTATCGATAGTTACCTTGGCGGCCACCCTGACGCGAAACTGACGCGAAGCCGGGCGCAGAAGCTTATCGAGGACGGTTATGTTCTTCTGAACGGCGAAAAGGTCTCCAAGAAATCACAGGTCGAATCGGGTGACATAATCTCTTTAACGATTTTCGCGCCGCCGCCAACCGATGTAAAACCGCAGGACATTGCCATCGATATCGTTTTTGAAGATGACTATCTGGCGGTTGTCAATAAACCGGCCGGTATGGTTACTCACCCGGGAGCGGGAAACTATTCGGGTACGCTGGTCAACGCGCTGATGTTTCATTTTAAGAAGCTCTCATCCGGTTCCGCCCCTGACCGTCCGGGAATAGTGCATCGTCTTGATAAAGAAACCTCCGGGCTTTTGCTTGTAGCGAAAACTGATGAGGTTTATCAGAAACTTCAAAAGGCTCTTCAACAGCGTGACATCAAGCGCACCTATCTGGCGCTTATCTGCGGTCATGTGAAAAAGGAGGAAGGGGAGATTGATTTGCCGGTCGGCCGATCTTCGCGCGACCGCAAAAAAATGGCCGTTACCGAAACATCCGGCCGTCAGGCCATTACCCGGTACAAACTTCTCAAGAGGTATCGGTCGTATGATCTTCTGGAAGTCAACCTGATGACCGGTCGGACGCACCAGATAAGAGTTCATTTTTCTCACGAGGGGCACCCGGTGTTCGGCGATCCGGAGTATGGCGGTCGGGATAAGTGGCACCGGGGCATTTTCGCTCCGGAACGTCAGTTGGCCAGGGAGCTTCTGGCCCTTATCAGACGACAGGCGCTTCACGCAAAGAAGCTGGAGTTTGCGCATCCGGTGAGCGGGGAGAGTATCGCGCTCGAATCCGACTTGCCGGAAGACTTTGCGGGGCTGCTGACGAAACTGGACAGATCGGGTGTATAAATACCACGGCTGTATGGCGAATATGATTCGTCTGCTAATAAGTGTTCTTTCAGATTTGGACTGAAACCACAATTTCTGGAGACTCTGATATGAATATGAAACTTCCAGCGATCCTGCTGGCAGCCAGTATAGCCGGTTTCGGTATCGGTCATGCTCAAGGGGATTCTCTCTCTATCAGTCAGAGATTCCACCACGAGACCAGTTACGGCGATGAGGGCAGCAAGGCCGAAACCCCGCACTGGGGTAAAGAAGTCCCGCTGTACAAGTCTTATGAAGGGGCGAAGAAAATCAAACTTGAGCCGCTTGCGGGGACGGGGGTAACTTTGGAAAAGGCGCTCGATGAAAGGAAATCGACCCGGTCGTTTGCCGAAAAACACGTCAGCCTGGACCTGGTGGCGAGGGTGCTACTGGCGGCCGATGGCATCACGCACTCGTCGCGCGGTTACCAGATGCGAACCGCACCATCGGGCGGGGCGCTCTATCCGATCGATATATACATAGCGGCCGCCGATGTGGAATCACTCGAAGATGGGCTTTACCATTTCCACGTGGCTGACAGCAGCCTTGATCTCGTCAAAGAGGGGGACTTCAGCAGCCAGCTTCACAAAGCTTCCAACGGCCAGGCTGCAGTCGGCTTTTCACCCCTGACGGTCATTCTGGCCGCCCGCTGGGACCGGTCGACTGTCAAATACTCCGACCGGGGCTACCGGTATTGTTATATCGAGGCGGGCTGTATCAGCCAGAACATAAGTCTTCAGTGCGCCGCGCTGGGGCTGGGGACGGTAGTCGTTGGGGCATTTAACGATGACCGGCTCAACGAATTTCTCGGAGTTGACCCGAAACAGGAAGCGGCTATTCTGATGATGCCGATAGGTTGGCCGTCGCAATAGCCCGGACTTTTTAGTCGGCAAGGTTAGTTGACAATCGAGCCCCCTAAGTGTATATATTTCCAATGAATAACAAGGATAAAAAAGCACGTCTCACCTATGCCGACAGCGGCGTAGATGTTAAAGCCGGGGAGCAGGCGGTTGAAAGAATCAAGCAACTCGCTGCGTCGACTTTCAACCCACAGGTTCTCACCGGCTTAGGGTCGTTCGGCGGTTTTTTCAAGCCGGATATGACCAATATCAAACAACCCGTTCTGATATCATCCACCGACAGCGTCGGAACCAAAGTCAAGCTGGCCTTCATGACCGGTATTCATACGACTGTCGGCGAAGATCTTGCCAATCACTGCATCAACGACATCCTGGTGCACGGCGCCAAAGGGCTTTTCTTTCTGGACTATATCGGGGTGGGAAAACTCGAGCAGGATGTTGTTGCGGCTCTGCTCGAAGGTCTGGCGCGCGGCTGCCGCAATGCCGGAGTGGCTCTCGTTGGAGGAGAAATGGCCGAACTGCCGGGATTTTACCAGCCGGGGGAATACGATCTGGTCGGTTTTGTCGTGGGCGTGGTTGATCAGGATAAGATTATCAACGGCTCCACAATCGAACAGGGTGATGTTTGTATCGGCCTGAAATCAAGCGGCCTTCACACCAATGGCTACACGCTGGCAAGGAAGGTGGCTTTCGAGATAGCCGGGCACAAGCCGGACGACTATGTCGATGAGCTTGGGATGACTATCGCCGAGGCGTTGATGAAAGTCCACCGATGCTATGCGCCCGTGATTCATCCTCTGTTGGAAAAATACAAAATTCACGGCATGGCCCACATCACCGGCGGCGGTATCCCGGGCAACTTGAAAAGAATCCTGCCCGATGGGATCGGAGCCGAGATCGATAAATCATCGTGGGAAGTATTGCCGATATTCGAGTATTTGCGCAAGGTTGGAGATATTGACCCCGATGATGTTTATTCGGCCTTTAACATGGGTATCGGGTATATACTCGTAGTGCCGCCATCTCAAGTTGACGCGATCGTGAAAGACTTAGCAGGTCACTCGGAGAAGGCGTATATAATTGGTTCAATCACAAAAGGGGACAAATCAGTAAAGCTGATATAACGCGATATGGTTCTTCTTTGTGTTCTTGACGGATTCGGGCTTCGCGAAGCTACAGCAGACAACGCTGTTGCGGCCGCTCATAAGCCGAATTTTGAGTGGCTGGTCGCAAATTTTCCAAACACGAAAATCGATGGCTCCGGTCTCTCAGTAGGCCTTCCCAGGGGGCAGATGGGCAACAGCGAGGTGGGTCATCTCAATCTCGGCGCCGGACGGGTGGTGTATCAGGATGTAACCCGTATTGACAAAGCCATCGAGGATGGTGATTTCTTTGAAAATAAAGCCTTCACCTCCGCTATGGAGCGGGTGGCGGCAGAAAGTAAGGCGGTACACCTGTTCGGATTGGTTTCCGATGGTCTGGTGCACTCGTCGATGGATCATCTTTTCGCCCTGACCGAACTGGCGAAGAAAAAGGGTGTAAAAGAGCTGTATCTTCACGCTTTCATGGATGGACGCGACACGTCTCCCACAGCCGGCAAGGACTACATGGCCGAGGTGCTACGCAAGTTCAAAGAGATTGGACTTGGCAGAGTGTCCACTGTCGGTGGACGCTATTATGGTATGGATCGTGACAAACGATGGGAAAGAGTGGATAAGGCATATCGCGCGATAGTGTATGGTGAAGGTGAGAGATTTTCAGATCCGATTGAGGCGATAAAAGCGTCGTATGCAAAGAATGTAACCGATGAGTTCATAGTGCCGGTGGTGATGGACCTCGGTGATGATTCTATCGGCCGCCTCAAAGATGGCGACGCGGCGATATTTTTCAATTTCAGGGCGGACCGGGTGCGCCAGCTGTGCTCTATGCTCCTCGGAGATGATATTCCGGTGTATAATCACGAAGATAATCCGAAGATCGAATTGGTCACCATGACCAATTATCATGCGAATATGACCGCGGCAAACGTCGCGTTTCATCCGGTACACCTGAATAATATTCTCGGGGAGATTCTGTCGGAAAGAGGTCTGAAGCAGCTTCGAACGGCAGAGACCGAAAAATACGCTCACGTAACTTTCTTTTTCAATGGCGGGACAGAGAAGCCGTTTGATGGGGAAGACCGGGATCTTATCCCGTCACCGAAGGTAGCCACTTATGACCTCCAGCCTGAGATGTCGTCGGTCGAAGTAACCGACAACGCGGTCAGGAAAATTGAGTCGGGGAAGTATGATTTTATACTGATAAATTACGCCAACTGCGACATGGTTGGTCACAGTGGCATTTTTGAGGCGGCCAAGAGGGCGGTTGAGGCGGTCGATATAGCCCTCGGCAGGTTAATTGAGGCTGTCAAGAAAGTCAGCGGCGTGGCACTTATCACCGCCGACCATGGCAACGCCGAGATGATGATCGATCCCGACAACGGCGGCCCATTCACCGCGCACACAACAAGTCTGGTACCCTTCGTCGTGTTTGACCCATCCAAAAAGCTCGGTGAACCTGCCCGGATTGAAATGCGAGAGGGCGGGATCCTTGCCGATGTCGCTCCGACTGTGCTCGATATAATGGGAATTCCGCAGCCCGAGGAAATGACGGGCCAATCCCTGATAATACGAGGGTGATCTCCTGGCTAATGTTCTTACGAAAATCGGCAGATTTTTTGTTCCGGCGGATATAGACCTTCGCAAACGTCGGCTGGAACTGATGGTCTGGTCGTTCTTGCTGTCGTTGTCGTTTTATCCGGGCTTCTTTGGCTTTCTGGCGTGGCTCGCGCTGGTGAGGCCATTTATGATCATAGCCTCGCTGCGGGGACGTGAAGCCTTTAACGCCTCTTATTTCTTCTCCTTTTTCTTCCTCCTCTTCGCACTGTATTGGGTCGCTCTGGTTACCCTGCCGGGAATGTTGGCAGCAGTTGTGATCGTTGCGTTTTATTATGCTGCCATGCTGATGATTTTCAATCGAGTTTATCACATCAAACCGCTACTCGGCATGGTCGCCCTGCCGTTTTTTTGGGTGGGTGTTGAATATTTCAGAACGTTGTCGCAGTTTGCTTTCCCGTGGAACGACCTCGGCTACAGCCAATCATACTACCTGTATGTCATCCAGATTGTCTCGGTCTTATCGGTGCACGGGTTGTCTTTCATAATAGTCGCGGTAAACGTGCTTCTATGGCAGGTCTTTCGAAAATCGCTTTCACCGGAACGAAGATTGACATCGGCCCTCATCTCCGGCGCTGTCGTGCTTTTGCTGGTGGCTTATGGATGGATAATAGTGCCCAAATATCCGACGCCGGGGTCAATCGATGTCGCCCTGCTTCAAGGTTCGGTACCGATCAATGTCAAGTGGGCGGAGGGGAACGCCGGGCACAGTTTCAATTTATATGACTCGCTCGCCCGTTCGGTCAAGGACGATTCAGTCATGCTCTGCATCTGGCCGGAAACATCGGCACCGTGCTATCTCTCGGATGACCAGGGATGTGTCAGGTGGGTGAGCAGTATTGTCCGGAGGTCGGGGACATATCATTTGATTGGCGCTTTGGGGACGAATATGGTCGAGGGGAGACGTCGATACACCAACTCCTGTTACCAATTCAATCCCGCGGGGGAGATTACCGGTAGACATGACAAGGTCAAGCTGGTGCCGTTCTCGGAACAGGTGCCTTATCAGGACAAGCTGCCGTTCATGAAGAAAGAGTTCCTTCGCAAGTATCTCACGTTCATTGATCGCTATGATGTTCAGTGGTGGTCGGATTTCCTTCCGGGTGACTCTCTGGTGCTGTTCGAAATCGATGACTACAAATACGGGGTCCTGATATGTTTCGAATCAACCTTCCCGGAGTTTTCGCGCAGAGCTATTCGGAAGGGAGCCAATTTCCTGGTCGGTATTACCAATGACACCTGGTTCGGGAGCTCGGTGGGCATTCACATGCACTCACGTATTTTCATCACGCGGGCTATCGAGAATCGCTCGTGGTGCGCCAGAGTGGCCAACAGCGGGTTAACATATATCGTTGATGATTACGGAAGAGTACGTGAAAAGTTGAACTTGTTCGAGGTTGCCGCGCTAATCGGGAAGGTAGAACCCCTTTATGAGTATTCGTTTTTCACCAGATACGGTGATGTGATCGGTCTTTGGTCGCTGTTGATAACGCTGTCTACAATTTGTATATTGTTTGTGTTATGGCTGCTGAGAAAAATAATCGCATAAAGAGTATTTTGCTACTCGGTGTGATCGCTTCGCTGGTGTTGGCGACAAGCGCCGCGGGGCGTAACACCGATTGGACAAATTATACTTCTTTCAAATCTATCCGCAAAATGGTCCCGATTGATGACACGCTGTACGTTGCCACTTCGGGCGGCATTCTCGCTATCACGGACGTCCAAACAGCGGGACAGGAGTATACCAATCTCGAAGGCCTGGGAACGAATGATATTACGGATATAATCAAGGATGCTTCGGGGCAAAAGTGGGTCGCCGGATTCGGGAGGCTGATAAAATTCAGCGATGAAAGCAGCCGACAATATCTGTTTTTCGATATCGATGATAACCTGTTCAGGCTTCGCCGGGTGGTGGACGATGGCGATAATCTGTGGGTCGGGACCGACCTGGGACTGGTGTTGTTTTCCAAGACGATTGATGACGGGCAGATACAGGACAGTTATCAATTGTTCGATGATCTGAATCCCTCGCCGGCTGTGTTCGATATTTTGCTTGTCGGTGACTCTATCTGGGTGGCGACTTCGGCAGGTCTGGCAGTGGCTGACAGAAGTAATCCGTCGCTTCTAAAATCTCCCTCAAGCTGGACCGGTTTCGATATCTCCGGCTACCCCGAACTCCGTTCGGACTCGATTATCAACGTGGTGCGGTATGAATCCGGCATGTATGTGGCTACCCCGCGCGGAGTCCATCAGCTTCAGGCCGATGTGGACACATCCTTCGCGTCGGTGGCATTGGGTGATGCGGTCACGGTTTATGGCATAAAACTCGAGCGCGACAGTCTGTTTATTTATTACCGCAATTCCGCCGGCGGACACATTGACTACTATTCAGGCGGAAGCGGTCTGGTGAATCTTTCCACCGCCGGCCTTCCCTCGCCGGCTATCACCGGTGTTGCCAACGGCGCCACCCGGTGGGTGGCTGTTTCGGATGGTATCTACGAGAATCATACCGGCGTCTATCTGGAGTATCCTTACACAGGCATTCCGGCGAATGAAATCAGCGATATCACTGTCAACAGAGATGGGATCGTATCGGCCGGATTCAGGGTTGTCAGTTTCGCGAGCTATATCGATAGCGTTTGGGATGAATACGGTATTTGGGTGCGCGGCGGTACCACTCTGCTTATGACGGACTCGTCGGATTATCTTTGGATGGGGACTATCGGCAACGGTTTGTGGTTCTATGACGGTGACACACTCAAGAATTATGACGAAAACAACTCTACCATGCGGGGCAATATCGACAATCCGCCGAACGGCCAAACATACGTGATTATCACCGGTCTGGTGACCGACGGCAATTTCCTGTATGCTTCCTGCTATCGCGCTCTCAATGATTATCCGGTGGTGTTCTGCGATATCGACGATGTGGACAATCCGTCTGCCTGGGATTCAATTGGCGTCGGAAACGGGCTGAACGATATATACGTAGGTTCGTTGGATTTGTACAACGGGCGGCTCGCCGTGGCCACCGAGGGAAACGGAGTTTATATCTGCGATGTCGGTGATGATCCTTCGGGCGCTAACATTACGTGTCAGCACCTCACGCGCGAGAACTCGCTGCTTATTTCCAACAGCACGCAGACCTTGAAATACTCCCCCGATGGAGTGCTGTGGGTGGGGACGACTTTCGGTTTGTCCCGATACGATGCGGGAATTGACCGTTTTGTTGATGTTACCCTTCCGGCTGAAGTAAGCTCCAATATTACCAGCCTCGAGTTCGACGGACGGGGCAATCTGTGGGTGGGGACTATAGATGGTTTGGTGACGCTTGACGCCATAACAGGCGAGTTCGAGGTGTACAACACCCTCAACAGCGAGATTGTGGCGGATGTAATCAACAGCATCACCTACGACTGGTTTACCGGTGATATCTATATCGCGACCAGTTCCGGGTTCTCCTATGTGCCTTCAGATATCGGCCAGCCTGTTTTCGATGTTGAGCAGGTTCTTGCATTTCCCAATCCTTTCGTGATAGATGATGCCGCGGACCGGCTGAATTTCAATTATGGCGCTGATGGTCGCGTGCGCATCTTCAATGCGGCGGGTGAACTCGTCCGGCAGACATCCGTCAATCTACCGTGGGACGGCAAAAATGACAGGGGGAAGGATGTCGCTTCGGGGGTTTATGTCTTCGTCATAACCGATGACGAAGGTAAGGTGGGGAAGGGTAAATTTCTACTGGTTCGCAAGTAATGAAAATTTCTCGTGTACAACCGGCAAAGCTTTCGGCCGACAAGGTTCAGGGGCTTACCGGAGACTCGTTTTTCGCTTCACCGGGATTTATGGAACTCTGGCGGCCCATGGGAGGCGAACCGGTTTTCTGGGTGGCACGCCATGATGAAGACATTGTTGCCCTCATGCCCGGAGTGGAGTTCGGACACCGCCCGTTAAAACGGTTTCAGTCGATGCCTGACGGTTGTTACGGCTGCATTTTCTTTTCGTACCATCACCCGGCTGATAACCGGGCGACCAGCCGTTTGCTTGCCCACGAATTGGCGAAGGCGGGTTATGCCAAAACATTCATTCACGATTATGATGGTTGTTTCGATGGTGTGGTCGGCTACCGCAAACGAGAATGCATGACGCTCGTGGCAGATATACGCTCAGCGGATTGGGTCCCTCCGGACAAAAAAATACAGTCGGAAATTCGCAAGGCGGAACGTGAGGAGGTATCTTACTGCGCGTTCGATGCCGAACGGCATATGGAAAAATTTCTCTCACTGATGACGGCGACCGAGAAACGCCACAGCCGGCGCCCCAGGTACAGCAGGGAGTTTTTTGAGGCGCTGGCGATACTGGCCGAAAAGGATGATAGGGTAATATGGTGGTGGTGCGAACGAGATGAACAGCCGGTCACATCGCATATAAATTTTATCGAGCGCGATATGGTGCTCAACTGGCAGGTATACTACGATAAAGCTTTCTCGCATCTTAAGGCCAATCAGTATCTGCTCTGTCGACTGGCTCAAGAGTCGGCGAAGCGCGGGATAAAGAAGCTCAACCTGGGAGGCAGTCCTTTCGACGCCGGGGGATTGACCGAATATAAAGAAAAGTGGGGTAGCAAGCCGCATCACTACAAGTGCTACTTTCTCAAGTCAGGTCTGGGTAAGCTGCTGTGAACGATAGCGGGTTTAGAGTGATGATGCTGGCCGATGCCGGCACGTTCCATGCTGAAAGGTTTGCCGGGGAACTGAAACGACAGGGCGTGGAAGTTCTGGTCGTATCTCTCGAGCAAGGTTCGGCTCTCGATGAGTTGCTGAACAGGATCGGCCCTTTTCGCACACTTCATTATGCCCTGTCCGTTCCGCAGGTAAAGCGCACTATCACGAGATTCCGACCTGATGTTATCAACGCGCACTATGCTTCCGGCTATGGTTTTGTCGCGGCAGCGGCCGCCGGGAGAACACCGGTCGCATTGAATCTTTGGGGTTCCGATATACTGATAGTCCCGTACAAATCCCGGCTGCATCGATGGAAGACCAAGTATGCCCTCAGGAGGGCTGATTTCGTTTTCGGCGACTCCGAGTATTTGATTCAGTCGGCCGTCAGAATTGCCCCTCTGTCGAATGCGACGGTAATACCCTGGGGGATCGAGGCGAAATTTCTTGAGTTGCACAAGGATTCGTACGAGTTGAATCGACCGGTTAGAGTCATAATTCCCCGGGCGCACGAGGAGATTTACAACAACCGTTTTATTGTCGAGGCGCTGGCGCCGCTGGTGATGGAAGGCAAAGTAACACTGACTTTTCCGAATTTCGGCTCGCAGGTGAACGACTTCAAAAAGTATGCCCACGAACATGTCGGTGACCGGCTGTCGCTTTATGAGAAGAAGCCCCGTGACCGATTTATCGAATTTCTTGCCGAGCATGATATCTATCTGTCGGCGGCGTTCTCTGATTCCTCGCCTGTTACTCTTATAGAATCGATGGCTCTCGGGCTCATTCCGATATGCGCCGACATATCCGGCGTGCGCGAATGGCTGACGCCGCAGTCAGGTTTCCTTTTCCGGCAGAACGATGGTGATCAATTGACCGAAATTATTCTTCGAATTATGCAAGACCCGGCTGCTCTGGATGATGCGCGGCTCAACAATCTGGCGCGCGTTAAAGAAAAGGCCGTGTTCGAAAAAAATGTGGCGGAGCAAATCTCCATCATGAAGAAGCTGGCGGAAGGCGCGCGGTATGGCTGACGGTCGCGTCCTGTTAATCTGCTATTACTTTCCTCCTCTGGGAGGAGCCGGTGTGGGACGGCCACTGACTCTTTTTAGACGACTTTCGGATTTTGGCTATACGTGCGATGTTCTCACCGTAAAGCCCGTGGCATATCGATTTTACGAGAAAGAACTCCTGGCCGATCTTGATAAAGCACGCATATACCGCTCAGGCTCGCGCGACCCGCAGAGGATCATGTATCTTCTGGGGATGAGAAAAATCAAGGATTCCACCATCAGCAGAGGGAAGAAGGTATCGGATCGCTTTTTCCCCGACCCGAAAATCGGCTGGGTGAAACCCGCCATCAACCTCGGCCGGGTGTTAATTGAGAATAAAAATTACAGCTGTATTGTCTCCACCTCGCCGCCGATTTCGACGCATCTAATCGGAATGAAACTCGCCGGCGAGTTCAATCTGCCATGGATTGCCGATTTCAGGGATTTCTGGACCGGGTATAAGGCCGAAGATTGGTTCGTGTCCCGGTCGCAAATCGAAAAAGCGCAGTCTTTGTTGAAGACTATCACCGACGCCGCTTCGGCTGTAACGGTCACGAATCCGGCCATAGCGGATTACCTCGGGAGAGGCGAGGTGATCCATAACAGTTTCGATGAAGACCGGGCCAGATTGTGGGGACGCCCTCAAAGAGAACATTTCGTGATCGGGGTTTTGGGGACCATAGATGAACTCAGACCTGTAGAGCCATTACTGAAACTGGTCGCGGCGCTGAAAGCGAAAGCCCCTCACGCGTATGAACGGGTGAGAATAATGCAGGTGGGGCATGTTAACCTGGACAGCTTAGACTCACTGCTGGAGCAGTACGACCTGAAAGAGAGATGCGACCGGCGGGGCTTTCTTCCGAGAGAGGAGACCGTAAGGTGCCTTTCCGCTTCCTCGATGTTGTATATCGGTCTGGACTCCACTTTTGGCAAAGGGATCGTTCCGGGAAGGCTATTTGACATGATTGCTTCCGGTCGGCCGATTCTGGCCGCTGTTGACAGAGATGGCGAGGTTGCCCGTCTCGTGAAAGAAACCGGCAACGGCATCGGGTTTGACGATGACAATTTCGATGAATGTGTGGAATATCTCGTTAGCGCTATTGATAGCCATGCTCGGGAAGAATCCAACTGCCGGCCAGGTCCGCCTTATGCCGCGAAATATTCGAGTTCCGCGATGACCAAGCGATTCGCGGATCTTATTACAAGAATCTCAGAAAAATCCCCTGCTACTTAGCCAGTATCATCTTTCTAACAGCCGAGTCGGTTTCCGTAGTCAGCCTGTAGAAATACACGCCGCTGGCCACCGCGGCGCCGTTTTTATCATTGCCGTTCCAATTCACCGAGTGGCTACCCGCGCTCAACGACTCGTTCAACAGTGTTCTGACATTCTGTCCAAGAATGTTGATCACCTCAAGGGTGACCGCGGATCTTGTCGGTAAGGCGAATTCAATCGTGGTAGATGGATTAAACGGATTCGGGTAATTCTGAGTGAGCGCGAAACCCGTTGGTATTTGAATTTCATCTTCCACATCAGTGGTGAGCGTGGGTGTGAAAGTCACCCGACCGATAGCGTAGCCGGTCGCTATGGCGGCGACGACATATTCTTTGTCCCTAACAAAATCATAATCTACCGTAAGCGTCCCATTGTCGTCGGTGATACCGCTGAAAACGACACTGCCATCCTCGCTGACCAGAACCTGGCAGTTTTGGATTTTACCATGGCTGGATGCGACCGTGACCGCAAGAGAGCCGTCCGCGAGCGCCGTCGTAACGGATAATAGACTCGGGGCGTCGGTGTAAATCTTTAGCGTCGGGTCACCGAAATAGTTGAGCCCGTAAACCTGGTCGTAGTAATATGGCAGGGCTAATTTGGCATCGTAAAGGGCATGTACCGCCGGGTTCTCCGGATTTGCGAAGAGAGATTCAAAATACGCTTTCTGCAGCAAGTAACTGCTGGAAACCCAACCCCATCGGGAGTTAGCCACGAACGCGATAGCTCCTGCGTCGGGCAGGCCAAGCAGTGTCTGAACGATATTGGGAAGAGTTTGATTGAACGGAGGCTGATCCATGTCAAAACCACCATTGTCGCAGGCGAGGGAGTAGTACAGCGATGTCATGTTATTCGGCGTCAGACGGCGCAGATCTCCCTGAGCGCTGCCGTCGGCATCGGCCATGAAATACGACTTGGGCCATTCGTTATAATAGGCGGTCTTGACGCCGAACGCGTCGTTTCGTCCGTGGGCCACGATATTGATAATTCCGTATCCATCGGAAAGCACCCCCTCGAGCTGGTCGGCTGGAGTGTTTGTCGGACTGGGATCATCACCGCGAGAGAGTTCGACACCGTTGATCGTATCTATAACGAAATAATCGGGGTACGCCAGTGCGATCTGATGGTGCTGACCGCCATCGGTGTAATCGCGCATCTGGTCCGAAGAGAAAAAGAAAGTCTTTTCAAGATAAGAAGTGTTGCCGCCGCCGGGATTGGTTTCATAGCCAATCAGCTTGTCGATATACGCGCCGGCTTCCTCGCTGGTGTTGAACGGAAGCCTGCCGACCATCAACTCCGGCGTTATGTCGGCCTGGTCGACATATCTCTCGCCCCAGACACCATCGTTGTCAACATCCCAATTGCCCGTCAGGTCGGCGAAATAAAGATCACATATCTGCAGTTGGTCCAGCGTGGGCGTCGTGGGGACATTGTACGGGTAGGCGTATCTAACGGGCAATTGTGTCTCGTCCCCCAGCAGTAGAACATATCGACCGCCCTCGGCGTAGAAAACCTTCATGTACTCCCGTAATCGTTCCGCATCATCTCGGGCGGAGACAGCGACGAGGATGTCGTCAATAACCTCAACTCTCGAGGTGATTCCAATGGAGTTTTTGTATGCCGCGAGAACCTCGGCTGACTGACGCAGGTCGCTCGATGTTACGATCAGATAGTCCGTCTGCGTTTGAAGACTACCTGTAAGCGCGCTTGAAAGTCTGTCGGCAGGCTCATAAGAGAAATCGTCTTGTTCGATGAGCTGCGCGGGTGCTACCGGGGTAGTGTCGATGAAAATGGTCAGGCTCTTATTCAGATAGACCAGGCCGTCATCATCGATCGTAATCGGGAAAACGCATAGGTGGGCGATTGTCTTGTCGCCCGATTTTGTCACAGCTACGGGCAGCACCGGTACCGAGGCAAGATTTTGAGTGTTTCGGTAAGCCATAGCAGAGGCATAGCTGCTGTAGCTCTCAGCGGTGGGGATATCAAACAACTCCTCGCCAGAGGCAACACTCCCAAGACAGACACGATCGTGGATTTTCCAAGAGATGTCAGACAGAGCCACTTCACTGGCGACTTCAATGATATACCTCTTTGCCGGTACTGTCGTGTTCAGGCCGAGTACTACAAGACTATTCAGTTCGTCAGACTTGCCGCGCTGCGAAAGTTCAAATTCGGCGTAAGAGTCGTCGAGCGTGATGGTCGGGGCCTGGTCGGCGAAAGACAATCCGCAGATGAGAAGTATGGTCGCGATGATAATTGTGGTCAGTTTCATGGTAGTTCCTCTGTTTCAGCCTGAACTGGCTATTAGAAGTGCAACCTGCCCGCCATCGTCCGAATTTGAAAGTTGCTTTGGAGTGTTTGGTTAAGGGATTGAATCGTAAGCGCTTGCGCAGCGGAATCTGGAAAGCGCATGAGTTGCCCGTTTGTCCGCTTCAAAAAAGTGTAGATATAAATCGATATTCTAACGGGATTTGCGCAGTTGACTGAAATTGTCAAGGGAAAATAGTTCCGAGTTGATTGTATCAGCCGCAATGGTTTAAAAAATTCGTAAAAATGTCCGCTTGTTATTCATTGATTGGTTGAGGTTTAGCGACCTTCTTTTTTTAATTTTTGCCCAAAAAACATCTTGACTTGAGTGGTAAAAATGTGAATAATGGGGTTGCTTTTGGTAGGAAGTGGTGCAAAGTGGAGGATATTTTGAGCGGCTTCTACGGCCAATATCAGACAACCATGGATGACAAGGGGCGTTTTGCTCTTCCCGCAAAGCTTCGGAGTGTCATCGGGGCTGACAAGAAACCTCTCCTTGAAGGGAATTTGATAATCACGAAGGGGTTGGAGGGTTGTCTTTCACTTTATCCCGAGATGGAGTGGGCTGAAATTCAGAATCGTCTTTCTTCCTTAAACTTCACCAAAAGAGATTTTCGGTATTTTGGCCGGCGGTTTTATTCGTCGGCTCAAGTGGTGTCGCCCGACCGTAACGGCCGGATTTTGATCCCATCCCACTTAGTCGAAGAAGCTTCACTCAAGAGGGAGTTGCAGGTTATCGGCGTTAACCGCTGGATCGAGATCTGGAACCCTGAACGCTACCAGTACTACCTGGAGCAGTTCGCCGGTACTTACGAGGAAGTCGCCGAAAGACTCTTTTCCGCGGATGGGCACGAAGGGGAGTAATAGCGGGCATGAACCTGTCTTGGCAGAGCAGGTGGTTCGCTACCTCGCGACAGAACCGAATGGAGCCTATTTAGACTTAACCGTCGGTCCGGGCGGACATCTCAAAGCTTTAAGCCAGGCCGTGGCGCGTGAAGCCCGGTTATATGGATTGGACAGAGATGCATCGGCGATTGAGTTGGCAAAGAAAAACCTGCAACGGTGTCCCCAGCTTAGAGCTATCGTTTGTTCCTCCTACAGCGGAATCGATTCTGTTGTGGAAGATTTCGATGACAGGATGTTCGATGGAATCCTTCTGGATCTCGGGATTTCATCGCTGCAATTGGATGACCCGGCTCGCGGGTTTTCTTTCAGGTTCGATGGGCCGCTGGATATGCGTTTTGATGCTGAATCCGGCGGAGAGACCGCTGCGGACCTGATAAACAGTCTGAGCGAAATCAGACTGGCCGAAATTATCAGTGAGTTCGGCGAGGAGAAAGGCGCCGGACGCATTGCCAGGGCAATAGTCAGGGAAAGACAAAGGAACATGGTCCTCACCACCGCTCAGTTAAAAGACATCGTTCTCTCGGTAGTAAAAAAACCACACCAGACAAAATCACTGGCCAGGGTTTTTCAGGCGTTTCGCATCGCGGTCAATCGCGAGCTGGGGCACCTGACCGACGTACTCCCCAAAACCGTTGCGCATCTGAAGCCCGGCGGAAGACTGGCGGTTATATCCTACCACTCCCTTGAAGACCGCGCGATCAAACACTTTTTCCAGCAGCAAGCCAAGGGCTGCATTTGTCCGGATAATTTTGATATTTGTGTCTGCGGCGTGAAACCGTCGCTGAAGATACTGACGCGTAAAGCAGTGACAGCAACAGAGCAGGAAGAGAAAAGAAACCCCCGTTCCCGATCGGCGCGACTGAGAGTTGCCGAGAAAATCGCAGCATGAAAGAGACTATCCGCAAGTTCAAAGAGACGGTAGAAATCAGATCGTCAATATTCAACCGGATCCGATCTCATCGATATTTCCCTGTGGCGCTTTTGCTGACGGTTTCGTTGTCGGCCGCCTGTGTCCACATCTGGCAACGCGTTAAAGTCGTTGAACTGGTCAAGCAAGTGGGAGCGCTCAAGAATGAAAACGCCGAACTCATTGACCTCAAGAAAAAAGTATATGCCGATATAGCTGTTCTCTCCACCGCCGCTCGTATCGAGAAATATGCCTCCGACACCCTTGGGCTCAAACGAGTGGACCCGGAGCGACTGTTCACACTCGTCCCCGAAAAGGCGAAGAAGATGGATATCGAAAGGGACGACCTGGATCTCATGCTGTACGCGATCAATCGCGTCACAGAGTATGTCCCCCGGGTAACCGAAAACAGCGCTATGGCGGGTGGCGTTGATGACCTGAATCTCGACTCGTTAAACATCGAAGGGGCTGATCGATGACGCGTACACGCCAGGAGAGACTAAGACTCGGACTTCTCTTTGTGCTGGTGTGTCTGTTTTTCGGCGTCGTCGTGACGCGACTGGTGCACCTTCAGGTTCTTTTGTCTCCGAAGTACAGTGAGATCGTGAACCGTCAGTCATCCGGCAAGGTACCTATCCCGGGTTCCCGGGGCATTATCTACGACCGCAACGGCCGGGTGGTGGCCAACAATGTCACCAAGTCATCACTCTATGCTTATCCACGGGACAAGGCCGAGATGAGGCACGTGGCGGCGTATGTTGAGCGGGTACTCGATCTGCAGAAAGGTACCGCCGTTAAAAGATTCGGTCTTGAGCCAAAGCGATTCCGGTGGATCAAAAGAATGCTTGATGATGACTTGGCCGCAAGGATCGCGGCAGATGCTCCCGGCGGGCTTTTCCTTCGCAGCGAAACACAAAGAGACTACCCGTTCGGACTCATTGGCAAGCAGATACTCGGTTTCGCTGATGTCGATAACTGCGGGAAGGCGGGGGTCGAGTTGAGCTTTGATTCGGTGCTGGCGGGTAAGAATGGTTTTGCGGATATACGCCGTGACGGTCTTCGCAACACCTTCCGTATCGAAGAGCAGGCGCTGGTCAAGCCGGAGCCGGGCGAGTCGATGGTGCTTACGGTTGACTGGAGTCTTCAGGAGATTGTCGAAGAAGAATTGCGCTTCGGCGTCGAAAAATACAAAGCCAAATCGGGCGTAGCGGTCTTTCTCAATTGCAACAGCGGCGAAGTGCTGGCAATGGCTCATTTTGACCCGTCCGAAAAAAACCCCGACAAACCGGTAAAACTGCGGGCGGTGTCCGACCAGTTTGAGCCCGGTTCGATTCTCAAAGCGTTCACGGCTGTCGGCGTCATTGAAGACACCATCTTGAACTACGACGACAGCATTTATTGTGAAGACGGTGCGTGGAAGATCGGGCGGAGAACACTCCACGACGACAAAAAGCATGGATGGCTCAAATTCCGGCAGGTTCTGGAGCTTTCGAGCAATATCGGTATAGCCAAGTATGCGATTATGCAGGGTGGAGAACGTCTTCTGGAGACTCTTCAAAGTTTCGGACTCGGCCAGAAGGCCGGCGTCAGTCTCCCCGGTGAAACCTCGGGCCGGCTGTACAAACCGTCGCGTTGGTCGGATTACAACATAGCTGCCCTGGCTATGGGGCATTCGGTGACTGTTAACGCCCTGCAAATGGCCAACGGGTTTGCGGCTATTGCCAACGGGGGGTATCTGTATCAACCGCATCTGGTGAAGGGCTATGTCGACAAGGAAGGTAATCTCGTGAATAAATCCGAGCCGCTGGTCGTGAATCGCGTACTTCAGCAGACAACCGCCGATACACTCGCATCTATTCTCAGAGGGGTGGTAGAGCGCGGAACCGCCGAGGTGCTGAATTCCTCGGTGGTGACAATGGCGGGCAAGACCGGCACGGCACAGATTCCTGACCCCGTCAACCGTTGTTACTCCAATAGCAGATACATGGCCAGCTTCGCGGGTTTCTTCCCTTTTGAGCAACCTCTCGTCGCGGGAATTATAGTATATGAAGAGCCGCAGCCGGTTCACTATGGCGGGCTGACGGCCGGTCCCAGTTTCAAACGAATTGCTGAAAGCTATAGCATCATGTATCCCGACCTGTTTTCCGCGCCTGACCGGATGCTGGCGGAGACCTCGGACAAGTTCAACAATACTGTCGAGGTTCCCAATCTGATTGGCCGGCAACTCGCGCAGGCGAAAGTGATGGCCGAGGATCACCAACTGCAGTTGCGTTGCCAGGAGTCCGAAGGCTCTGTGGTATGGCAATTTCCCGCCGCAGACAGACTGGCGTTCGAGGGCGATGAGGTACTCGTGCTGGTGTCATCGGACAGTGAAGCTGGTAAGAAAATGACTGATCTGCGAGGCCTTTCCATACGGCAGGTATCGGCCTTTCTGAAAGAGCTCGGTATAAATTTTACAATTAGTGGTAACGGCCGGGTAGTGAAACAGTCTATCAATCCCGGCGAAATTCTGAAGGAAAATCCGGTTTGCAGGCTGGAGTGTCGTCCTGCCGCAGGAGGTAAACATCAAGCTCAGAGAGCTGATAGAGCGAGTACCGGGCGCCGCGATAAAGGGCAATCCTGACCTGAAAATCGAGAGTGTCGAATATGACTCGCGTCTGGTCAAACCAAATGGGTTGTTCGTTGCTGTCAAAGGATACAAACTTGACGGATACGATTTTGTGCCTCAGGCGAAAGAAGCGGGAGCCGTGGCGGTGATGGGTGAACGTGAAAGTTGCAGCCTCGTGGAAACACATGTAACCGTGCCCGATGTGAGAAAGGCGATGTCGGATGTTGGCGCCGCCTTTTATGGCTACCCCGGTCTTAAACTCAAAAACTGCGGTGTTACCGGCACGAATGGTAAAACGACAACGTGTTATTTGATTCGAGGAATTCTTGAAGCTTACGCCCGGAAGACTGGAATGATAACGACGCAGATATATAACAACGGCAAAGAGATTATTCGCGCCCGGCGCACGACACCAGAGTCGCTGGATCTTCAGCGGCTGCTGTCGCAGATGGTCGGCAACGGCTGTATTAACGCTGTCATCGAAGTCTCGTCGCACGCTCTTGTTCTCAGACGGGTCGAGAATATCGACTTTAGTGTCGCCGTGTATACCAATCTCACCCGCGACCATCTCGATTTTCACGAGACAATGGAAAATTATCTTCAGGCCAAGGCGCTTCTGGCCCGCAAGCTTGACAACGAGGATGACCGCGTTGTCATAAATTTTGATGTTCCCGAGTTCAGGTCGCTACCGGACAATCTTGCCACTCCGTTTATCGGCTACTCGCTGAGTGACAGTAAGGCGGATGTATACTGCGATGGTTACGACATCGAGCCGCACGGCACGACTTTTAATCTCGTCACTCCCAAAGGAAGCGCGAAAGTCAGGTTTGCCCTTCCCGGCAGGTTCAATCTCATAAATGCAGTTGCAGCGGCCGCGGGAGCGGTAGCCTGTGGCGCGGATTTGAACAGTATAGTGAAAGGTCTTGAAGCGGCCACGCCGGTTCCGGGCAGGTTCAACTATGTTGATGCCGGGCAGCCGTTCGCGATCTATATCGATTATGCTCACACGCCGGATGCTATCGAACGGTTGTGTCAATCGGCTCGCGAAATAAGCCAGGGGAAACTGCTCCTTCTGTTTGGCTGCGGCGGTGACCGCGACAGGGGTAAGCGCCCGATGATGGGCAAATCAGCCACCACGAGCGCCGACTACGTCGTGGTGACATCGGACAATCCCCGCACTGAAGACCCATTGGCGATTATAGAAGACATCAAGCCCGGGCTGCAGGGGGGTAACTATGTGATCCTCCCCGATCGCACCAAGGCGATAAAGTCAATTTTGGAAATGGCTAAACCGGGCGATGTGGTTCTTCTGGCCGGCAAAGGTGATGAAAATTATCAGGAGATACACGGCGTGCGGCATCATTTCAGTGACGCCGAACAGGCCAAGACCGTTTTGCGGGAAATGCGATTCAAATAGCGGAAGTTGAACGGGAGAATTGATAAGTTTGCGTTTCAAAGAATTGGCCGATCTGACCGGCGGCAGGCTTTACGGCGACGACAAGGGCGATATCGCTTTTGAAGGCATCGCTATCGACAGTCGTATGGTCAAGCCCGGTGAACTTTTTATCGCCATCAGCGGCGACACCAACGACGGTCATAATTACATAGAGCAGGCAATCGGTAACGGGGCGGTGGGTGTCGTGTCGGAAATGTCCAAGCCGATCACTGAGAAGATGGCCAGTCGGACGGCGGTTGTCGGAGTGGTCAACAGTCACGAGGCGATGATAAAACTGGCCAGGGCCTATCGCGACTCGCTCACGGCAAAGTTCATCGGCATCACCGGCTCCAACGGCAAGACGACTACTAAAGAGTTAACATATCAGCTAATAAAAGCCGTCGAATCGCGCGCCTATCGGTCACCGGGCAATTTCAACAATCTTTTCGGCGTTCCCCTGGCTCTGTTCGCGATCTCAAAAGACGCCAGGGTAGTAGTCGTTGAAATGGGAATTTCGACCGATGTCGAGATGCCGACACTGGCGGATATTGTTCATCCGGACGTGATTGTAATCACTAATGTCGGCGCAACGCATTTAGAATTCTTAAAGACAATCGAGGCCGTTGCGCAGGCAAAACTTCAGCTCGTGCGCAAAGCGAAGGCAGAAGTTCCGGTTATCATAAATGCGGATGATGCTTTACTCGTACGGGAGACCAAGAAAATACGTGAAAATTTCATAACTTTCGCGCTCGACAGCAGGGCTGATTTCACGGTCGATGATGTGGTAACCCGTGAAGACGGAACGAGTATAGTTGCTATCGATGGCTATTCGTTCAATTTGCCGCTCGTAGGCTCGCACCAGATCTACAATCTTCTTGCGGCTTACGCTACTTTCAAAACACTCGGCTTTTCTTTCGAAGGTATGGATACTCTCGATATTCCGCTCAACACCGCACCGATGCGCGGCCAGAAAACGGTCCTGAGCAACATCACTTTCGTGGCCGACTGCTACAATGCCAATCCGGAATCAGTCAGGGCCGGGCTGAAGGCGTTTTTCGAATCGAAGATGCCCGGTCGAAGAGTCGTGATCCTGGGCGATATGCTTGAACTCGGGGAGAAGGCGATCGAATATCACCGCGCCGCCGGCAAGCAACTGGCGTCGGGATATTTCGAAAAGGCGGTACTTGTCGGGGAGTTGTCAAAATATGTTATGGATGGAGCGCTCAAGGCAGGTGTTCCCAAAGGCGCCCTCGTTCATTTTGATAATGCCAAAGACGCGGCGAAGGCAATGAAGGACTTTTTGCGTGAGGGGGACTTTGTGTATATCAAAGGCTCGCGAGGGATAGGACTTGAAGCGATTCTCAACTCGTTCGGGAAGCCGGGAGGGACGCGCTGATGTTGTACCATTTGCTGTATCCATTGACGAAGTATATCAGCGGTCTGAATCTCTTCCGCTATATTACCTTCCGCACTGCCGGCGCGACGGTCACCGCCATCTTCATCTGTCTGATTCTCGGTCCCATGTTTATTCGCCTTCTGAAGAAATACCAGGTGAGCGAAAAGATTCGCGCCGAGGGTCCTGAGAGCCACAAGAAGAAAGCCGGCACACCTACGATGGGCGGGTTGATCATCCTGTGCGGAATCGTTATACCGACTCTGCTCTGGGCCGATCTGACGAATTTCAAGGTCCTGATGGTGGTGCTTGTCACGGTCTGGCTCGGCCTGATCGGATATATGGACGACTACCTGAAGGTTATCAAAAACCAGCCGCGCGGAATGATCGGCAGAAAGAAACTGGCCGGACAAATTGTGCTCGGGCTCCTGTTCGGATTTCTGCTTTTATACCTAGAGCCGGCCGGCCTGTACGATAGCGCTACCGACATACCATTTTTCAAAAACTATGTCCTATATCTTGGCATACTGTATATCCCCTTCATTGCGCTTGTGATCACCAGCTCGTCGAATGCCGTGAATCTCACCGATGGGCTGGATGGTCTGGCGATCGGGTTGTGCGGTATCTGCTTTTTGGCTTTCGCGGTTTTTGCTTACGTGAGCGGCCGTCTCGATTATTCGACTTATCTCCAGATAGAGTATCTCCCCGGCGCGGGCGAGCTTGCCGTTTACTGCGGAGCGGCCGTTGGCGCCGCCCTCGGCTTTTTGTGGTTCAATGCTCATCCGGCCGAGGTCTTCATGGGTGATACCGGTTCTCTGGCTCTCGGCGGCGCGCTGGGTGCGATCGCAATCTTGCTTAAGAAAGAATTGCTGCTGGTGATTATCGGCGGCGTGTTTGTAATGGAAGCATTGTCGGTCATCCTTCAGGTAGGATCGTACCGGCTCAGAAACAAAAAACGGATTTTCAAAATGGCTCCCATACATCACCACTTTGAACTGAGTGGCTGGCCGGAGCCGAAAGTGGTTGTCAGATTCTGGATCCTCGGGGCGTTGTGTGCCCTTTTAACCCTGGCAACTCTGAAAGTAAGATGACGACGGAAGAAAGAATCAACGGGCGAAAGATCGGCGTGATCGGCATGGCGCGCTCCGGCGTGGCGGCGGCCCTGCTGGCATATGACTTCGGCGGACAACCCTTCGTTTCGGACTCCAAGGACGCGAAAATACTCGCCCCTCAGCTTGAACGCCTCAATGCTGTTCACATCCCCTATGAAACCGGCGGACACACCGATAAGCTTCTCGGCTGTGATTATCTGATTGTCTCGCCGGGTGTGCCTCTGAATATAGACATTCTCAATCGCGCTCGAAGACAGGGTATCCCGATTTTTTCCGAGGTGGAGTTCGCTTTCTGGACCTGCCGCGGCAAGGTTGTGGCGATTACCGGTTCCAACGGTAAGACCACTACGACTACTCTGATAGGAGAGATATTCTCGACAGCCGGGTTCGATGCCTTTGTCGGCGGCAATATAGGTCTGCCGTTCAGCGAGATCGCTCCGAAAGTTCGCGAGGATGGAGTCGCGATTATCGAGGTTTCCAACTTCCAGCTTCAGACCATAGCGGATTTCACGCCGGACACGGCTCTGATTTTGAATCTCACGCCGGACCATCTTGACCGTCACGGAACCTTCGAGGACTACAAGCGGGCCAAATACCGCATTACCGAGAATCAGACCAAAGCGCAGTCGCTGATTCTGAATCTCGATGATCCCGGGACTGATGTGGCCGAGATAAAGAGCCGTGCGACCATACGCTATTTCACAACCGGTGATTCATCGCAAGCCGGGGCTTTCGTACGCGATGAATTTCTGTGGCTGCGCAAAAACGGTGAAGAGCACCGCGTCATTCGTTGTTCGGAAATAATGATTCCGGGACCGCATAATCTTCAGAATGCCGCGGCGGCCGTCTGCGCGGCTTCGCTCTACGGTGTCCCGATTGAAAACATGAAGAAGGTACTGAGCACCTTTCCGGGGGTGGAGCATAGACTGGAGAATGTCGGTCGCGTAGCCGGTGTTAACTTTATCAATGATTCCAAAGCGACCAATGTCGATTCCGTATGTTACGCGCTGCGTTCCGTTGATACTCCCATACATCTCATAGCCGGCGGACGAGACAAAGGAGGTGTCTTCGAGACTATCGCGGATTACGGCAAAGGCAAGATCAAGGGGATCGTTGCTATCGGTGAAGCCAGGGAAAAAATATTCAACGCGCTGGGGCAAGAGTTCCCGGTGCAGTTCGCACCTGATCTCGAGGCCGCGGTAAACATGTGTTTTGAGGCCGCCCGTCCGGGAGAGACCGTACTTCTCTCGCCGGGATGCGCCAGCTTCGATCAATTCGAGAATTTCGAGCATCGCGGCCGTGTCTTCAAGCAGGCCGTGGGGAATTTGAAAAACGGCAAAAACTAAAATGAAACGCTTTCGCAAAAATGGCACAATCGACGAGAAACTCCTCTTCGCCTATTTGATCCTGGTGGCCATAGGGCTCATCATGGTCTACTCCATTTCTTCGATAATGGCGGAGAGCCGGTTTGGCTCGCATCTTTTCTTTTTCAAAAACCAGATGATGTGGGCGGTGATCTCGCTGGTGGCGATGTTCGTTATTTGTAAATTCGATCTGCCGAAACTGTCGGTCTATTCCGCTCCCGCTCTTATTTTGATTGTGCTTTTGTTGTCGCTGGTGTTTCTGATGCCGGCCCGCAACGGTTCACATCGCTGGCTGATGCTTGGACCGCTCACCGCGCAACCGTCGGAAATGTTCAAGTTCGTGATGATTGTCTATCTGGCCTTTTCGCTTTCCAACCAGAAGCGTAATTTGGCCGACCTGAAACAGCTTCTGTTCCCCTACGTGCCGATTCTCGGATTGGGCATGTCGTTGATAGTGCTCGAGCCCGACTTGGGAACAACCATTGTAATATTTCTGACAGCGCTGGGCATGTTCTTTCTGGCCGGCGCGCGCATGAAGCACCTACTTGCCGGGTTTGTACCCATGATCGGGGCTGCTTCGTTTATGGTCTTCGTTCTCGGCTACAAAAAGGCTCGCATTATCGATTATATCAATTCCGTGATAGATCCCCTGCAGGGGAGCTACCAGGTCAAACAGGCCGCGTTGACGCTTGGGTCCGGCGGCATACTTGGAACCGGTCTCGGAGAAGGCCGGCAGAAATTGTTTTTCCTGCCCTATCCGCACACCGACTTTATTTTCGCCGCCATTGGTGAAGAGGTAGGTATGCTGGGGCTGCTGGTGGTTCTCGGGCTCATGTTCTTTATCCTGTGGAGAGGTCTGAAGATTGCGTCGGCTCAGCCCGATCGATTCGGATACTTGCTGGCGGCAGGCATGACGCTGTCGCTGTTTATAAATATTTCCATCAATATCGCTGTGGTAACAGCGCTGATTCCGGTGACCGGTCTGCCGTTGCCGTTTATGTCGTACGGTGGGTCGTCGCTCCTGGTATCAAGCGCGGCGATAGCCGTGCTGTTGAATCTGTCCCGAAGGGTGGTGGCCACGTGACAGCCAGAATTATCCTGGCCGGAGGCGGCACCGGAGGTCATCTGTTCCCGGCCATTGCAATAGCTGATAGAGTGACCGAGATGCTCAAAGATAGAATGCCGGTGGAAATACTGTTCGTCGGAACAAAACGGGGTCTTGAATTCAGAATGCGTGACTCGCTGGGTTATCCGCTCCACCTGATAAACATGCGGGGAATTGTCCGGGGGTTCACGTTGGTCAATCTGTTGGTGCCCTTTATAGTCATCGCGGCCCTGGTGAAGTCGAGCCGTCTCATTTCACGGTTTAGGCCGGACCTAGTCATTGGCACGGGTGGCTACGTTTGTTGGCCTGTGCTCAAGATGGCCGCGTTTAAAGGAATTACCACCCTTCTTCAGGAACAGAACTCTTTACCGGGAGTGGCAACCAGGCAACTGGCCGGAAAAGCGAAAAAGATCTATCTCGGCTTCGAGAGAGCCAAAGAGTACTTGAAGACCGATGCTAAAATGATAGTTACCGGCAACCCGGTGCGCAGCTCGATCTCAAAAGGTGACCGCTCTGCGGCAATCAAGCGATTCGGACTGCAGCCCGACCGCAAGACCATTTTGGTTCTTGGCGGCAGCCAGGGCGCCAGAGCAATCAACAACGCTGTTTTAGACAGCCTCGATAAATTAGAAACTAACCAGGGAGTTCAGATACTGTGGCAAACGGGGAAGAGGGACTACAAGGAGGTAGAAGTAAAGGCAGCACAAAAGGCTTCGAACTGCGCCCTTTTCCCCTTTGCCCAGGAAATGGATCTCGTTTACGCCGCCGCCGACATTGTCATAGCCCGGGCCGGAGCGCTTACGCTGGCCGAAATAACCGCGTGCGGTCTCCCGGCTATTCTTGTTCCCTATCCGTACGCGGCCGGGGATCATCAAAAGAAGAACGCACAGGACTATGTTGAGCGTGGTATGGCGATGATGATCGATGAAAAGGATCTCGCCGGTTACTCGCTCGTAGGCAAGGCCATCGAGATTCTACAGTCAGAACAATTTGACCGCATGAGAGAGGCTATAAATAACGAGACCTCCGGACAGAGGCCGGCGGTGGATATAATAGCGGAAGACATTGTGGCGCAGATACAGCATTTGAAAAACATCGAGGGAAACGGGTGAGCACGAATCTGGTGGGCGTCAAGCTCGGTGAAAAGTTTAAGAGAGAAACGATAATGTTTGGTAAAGTAAAAAAGCTCTATTTCGTCGGCATCGGCGGGGCCGGCATGTCGGGTATAGCCGAGATACTGCACAATCTCGGATACCAGGTGAGCGGGTCCGATAATACTCCCAGCGAAGTTACCGACTACCTCCAGAATCTGGGCATAACGCTATTTGCCGAACATAAGGCGGCCAATCTGAGCGAGGTCGATGTTGTGGTGATATCGTCGGCGGTGGGCGAGGACAATCCCGAAGTTGTCGAGGCCAGACGCCGGGGCATTCCTGTAATCAAGAGAGCGGAAATGCTTGGCGAACTTATGCGCCTGAAATTTTCCATCGGCATTGCCGGGACACATGGCAAGACCACGACAACCTCGATGATCGGCAAAATCCTGCAACAGGGACGATACTACCCGACCCTGATAGTGGGTGGTGTGGTAGCCGAGCTTGGCACGGGGGCGGCGTTGGGTAGCGGCGAATATCTGGTTGCCGAGGCCGATGAATACGATAAATCATTCCTGTCGATGTTTCCCACGGTCGCCGTGGTGACCAATCTCGAGGCGGATCACCTTGATTGCTACGATGGCATGGATGATCTCATCGAATCGTTTTTGACCTATATGAACCGGGTACCGTTCTATGGTTCGGTGATTATCTCCGCGGACGATCCGAACCTGACCAAGCTCCGGCCTCGCATAGCACGGCCATATAAAACCTTTGGATTTGACATAGAAGCGGACTACCGGGCGTTGAATATCAAAAGCGAGGCCGGCAGAACCACCTTCAGCGTGTATCATCGCGGCGATCCGCTGGGCGACGTTTCGCTGAAAGTGCCGGGACTTTTCAATGTGGCCAACGCCCTCGCGGCAATTGCCACCTGCTACGAGCTCGATGTCCCGTTCGCGACTATTGCCGACAGCCTCCGGGCCTTCAGCGGAGTGAGCCGCCGGTTCGAGGTGATCGGTGAAGCGAACAATATCCTCGTGATTGACGATTACGCCCATCACCCATCGGAAATTAAAGCAACGCTGACAGCCGCAAAGGAAATTGGCCGCTCGCGTGTGATTGTCATATATCAACCGCATCTCTTCAGTCGCACGAGAGATTTTAAGACGGAGTTCGCCGATGCCCTCTCGCTGGCCGATACATGCGTACTCACTGACATCTACCCGGCCAGGGAAAAACCAATCGAGGGAATAACCTCGAAAATCATAGTAGAGGAAGCGACAAAGAAAGGCATTGGCAATTTCGAATATGTGGGTGTGAAAGAAAACGCGATTGATGTCGTCAAGCGGATTGCCAAACCGGGCGATCTGGTCATTACAATGGGCGCCGGCTCGGTTACGCTCATAAAACGCAAAATACTCGAGGAACTCGCGAAAAAATAGATGATGGTAAGGCTGTCGAGGAAAATTACGCTGACGCTCCTAACTGTCGTCATAACAGGCGGCGCGCTTATGGTCACGGTGCACTATACCGGCGCCTGCCGTCTGGAGAGTGTGAAGGTTAACGAGCGCGAAATCTCGGACTGGTCAACCCGTCTCGGTCTTCAGGAAGGCAAGTCCATCTATCGCCAGCCAGTCGACAGCTTGGCCTGGGCGCTTCTGGGGAAGCGCGATGTTTTCAAGGTCGATATAGATTATTCGTTTCCGGGTACTATCGATATCAAAGTCAACGATTTCGAACCGGTCTGTTTTGCTCTCGACAAATACACCGGGAGAATGTTCGGTCTGAACCGCGAAGGAAGAGTGATCTCGCTGAAGGACCACGAATTCAGCTGGGAACATCCGGTGCTCACCTCGCTGACGGTCGGTAAGCCGTATGATTACTGCGAGGATGTCAGAACGCTTGTTCTCGTGAATTGTCTGGAGCAATTGCGCGGTGAAAATATCGATTTGTACCGGTTAATATACGAAATCGACCTCGGGTCAGACAGCTTTGTGAGAGTGGCCCTGTCGGGACTGGATTATCGACTCAAAGTGAGAGCCGAGTATTTTCTCGAAGATATATCCCGGTTCGTGGAATTCGTGAGCAAGTTCGACCCGCAGCTTGAGGGAGTCTCATCGATCGACCTGCGGTGCGACGGTATGGTAATATGCGGGGGAGGAGAGAAGTAACGTGGCCCAGGAAAATATCGTCGCCGCCCTCGATATCGGCACCACCAGGATTGTCTGTCTGGTGGGGGAGATGGATGAAGACGGAAGGATCTATGTAATCGGTCACGGGCAGTCCCCGGCCGAGGGATTGCGCAAGGGTGTGGTCGTTGATATGGAAAAAACAGTGACATCGATACGAAAGGCCGTGGAAGACGCTCAGATGGTTTCGGGGACGGAGATTGACAGCCTGACAGTCGGGATCGCTGGTGAACATATTCGGTCCATCAACAGCCATGGCGTGATTGCCGTGGGGCGCTCCGACAACGAAATCACGCCGCAGGATGTCAGGCGGGCTATCGACGCCGCCCGGGCGGTGGCGATTCCGGTCGACCGCGAGATCATTCATGTTATCCCCCAGGATTTCTCGGTTGACGACCAGGCGGGCATCAAGGACCCGGTGGGCATGACCGGCGTGCGCCTCGAAGTGGAAGCTCACATCGTGACAGCATCGGTTACCTCGGCGAAAAACATCTACCGGGCGCTCGAGCGCTCTCATCTGGGAGTTGACCACATGGTGCTCGAATCGCTGGCGCTTTCCGGAGTGCTGCTTTCGAACGAGGAAGCCGAGGTGGGCGTGATCGTGGTGGATATCGGCGGTGATATTACGAGCGTGTCGGTTTTCTACGACAGCGCTATTCGATATACCAGTTTTGTTTCGCTGGGAGGCAGGAACGTGACCAGCGATATCGCTATCGGGCTGAGAACTTCGGTCGACCAGGCCGAGAAGCTCAAAATAGCGCACGGGGCGGCAATTGCCTCGATGGTGGACCCCGAGGAGATGATTACCGTGACGGCCGCCGTGGGAAGGCCGGACAAGGATGTCTCTCGCAACGTGCTGGCCTCGATAATAGAGCCCCGCATGGAGGAAATTTTCTCGCTGGTAGCCAGGGAGATAAACAAGGCCGGCATGACCGACATTCCCGCAGCCGGTATCGTGTTGACGGGAGGCGGAGCGCTGCTTCCGGGCACGGTTGAACTGGCCGAGCAGATTTTCGATATGCCGGTACGAATGGGTGAGATAAAGAAGATTGAACATGTACCGGAAGAACTCGACAGCGCGCGCTACATAACCGCTCACGGGCTGCTTCACTACGGTTTCGGCAACGAACCGTTGACGGGCGGCAAGAGCGGCACGGTGCGCGGGCTTTTGAAACGGTTCGAAAATTGGATAACAAGACAGTTTTAGAAACATTGGAGGAACAAGGTATGACAGAAAAGAAGCATTCGTTCGGTTTCGCCGAAGACTTCATCGGGTATGCCAACATCAAGGTAGTGGGTGTTGGCGGAGCGGGCGGCAACGCCGTCAACCGGATGATCGAAGCGAAGCTCAAAGGGGTGGAATTCATTGCGATCAACACCGATGCGCAGGTTCTCGACAGCAATCGTGCCGAGACCAAGGTGCAGATCGGTACCGAAATTACCAATGGCCTCGGCGCCGGCGCGAACCCGGAAGTCGGCAAACGGGCTGTCGATGAAAACCGCAGGGAGGTCTCCGACGCGGTCGGCAAACCGAACCTGGTGTTTATCACCGCCGGGATGGGCGGCGGAACCGGCACCGGTGCGGCTCCGACCGTGGCCGAAATCGCCAGGCAGGCGGGGGCGTTGACGGTGGCTATCGTGACCAAGCCGTTCACGTTCGAGGGCCGCAAGAGAGTGCAGCGCGCCGACCTGGGGTTGGCCGAATTGAAATCGAAAGTCGACACGCTGATTACAATTCCCAACGACCGGCTGCTGGAGATTGTCGATAAGAAGACGGCGCTCACCGAGGCCTTCTCCACCGCGGATGAAGTTTTGTACCAGGCCACCAAGGGTATCTCGGATCTGATTACCGTACCCGGCCTGATCAATTGCGATTTTGCTGATGTCCGTACCGTTATGCTTGAGAGGGGGGATGCCCTCATGGGTACCGGTTATGGCAAAGGCGATGAGAAAGCGGTCGACGCCGCTCGCAAGGCGATTTCGTCGCCGCTTCTCGAAAATGTATCTATTAGCGGCGCCCGGGGCGTGCTGATCAATATCACCGGCGGCGAGGATATGTCGCTCTTTGATGTTAACACGGCGACCTCGCTCATTTATGACGCCGCCGGTGATGACGCCAATATCATTTTCGGCGCCGTTATCGACCCGAATATGAACGACCAGATGCGCGTGACAGTCATCGCCACCGGGTTCGGCGGTGAAAACGAGCTGGTCGTCAAGAAGGCTGAGGAAAAACAGGTCGATATGTCCAAGCCGGGCAAACCTATGTCGCTGTTCCCGGACCATCCTCAGACTTTCACCAAACCGGAGCCGCGGGTGATCGAACCGGAAGAGGCGCTGGTCGGCGCTGCCGAGGCTGAGCTTCATGAGGTATTCGAGTCCGAGCCCGACAGCTACAACGGTCGGAGCCACGGCGGCAATGGCGGTAACGGGCACTCCATCCGCAACCGCGTGCCGCTCTTTTCCGAGGACGACCGGACCATTCCGGCCTATATCAGAAGGCTTGATGATAAGATGTAGTCGCAAAGAAGCGACCACGACAGAACAAATGCACCTACACAATAGAGCCTGAACCGCTCTATAAATTGGTTCCTCCACGATACCGTCGGTTAACCTACCCTGCCGACGGTATTTTTTTGCGTCTTTTTGAGGCGAGACGAGGTTGCTGACCGGCGGCGGGGTGGTTATATTGGCAGCGGTGAGAACAAGTGTCTTTCTGAAAGGATGGTTATCATGGCAAATGAGATAGGGAAGGAATTCATAGAGAGAACCAAGTACAGGTATGTCGATGAGTCCGATCAGAGCCGGGGTGCGCCGCAACCACCACTTCAGCGGGGCAACGCTCAGGGGCTGCCGGTCATTGATCTGCCGAAACCATCGTCGATAAACATCCCCGCCAGCGATCTCAGAAATGTCATTGATCAGCGCCGTACTCTTCGGACGTTCTCGAAAGAGCCGCTGACGCTCGGGGAGCTCTCGTACCTTCTGTGGTGCACCCAGGGAGTGCAGAAAGTTGTCGAGCCGGGCGGGATTCAGGCCGGAAGAACTCTCCGCACCGTACCATCGGGAGGCGCCCGTCACGCTTTCGAAACATATCTCATCGTGCACAATGTTGATGGTCTCGCGCCGGGAGTGTACCGGTTTCTCGCTATTGAGCATAAACTTGTCGAAATCGGCAAGAGCGATGAAGCCGCGGCGGTTTTCGCCCAGGCGTGCGCCGGGCAGACGTGGATGAAAGAAAGCGCGGTGATTTTCGCGTGGGTGGCCGATGTTTACCGGATGACGTGGCGCTATCCGCAGAGAGGATACCGGTTCATGTTTCTCGATGCCGGGCATGTTTGTCAGAATCTTTATCTGGCGGCGGAATCTATCGGCTCGGGAGCATGCGCTATCGCGGCTTATGAAGATGACGAGGTGAACGAGTTTCTTAAGCTCGATGGTATCGAGCAGTTCGTAATCTACATTGCCACGGTTGGCAAGAAGCGCTAAACAATTAATACTATTAATGTATCCAATTTTGTGTGGGATTAGTCCCATACTTATCTCTCTCTTCGTAATTCGCCCCGTTAGATTGATTGTCGTAAGTTACGGCAAGGCAATAGATTAAGACGAGACAACTCCTGCCCGGCATGGGCTATGCTGCTTTATCATCCGGTGGATAACACCTTTGAAAGGACAAAAGAGGTATGACTCTTAATCTTTTTGATGATGCCAATGCCAGCAATCTGGTCAATTATATCCGGCTTTCCAGTTCGAATATGTACAAGTCGCTGGAGAAGTTGTCGTCGGGATTTAAGATCAATTCCGCCTCCGACGGCCCGGCGATGTTGATCATCTCGGAGCGACTTCGCTCCCAGATAGCATCGCTCAATCAGGAAATCGAGAATCGTGTGGCGCAGGTGCACAAGTACGACACAGCATCGTCGCACCTGATGACCTACCGTCACCAGCTCACCGAACTTCGCACGCTCGCTATCGGCGCCGCTAACGAAGGTGTCAACAGCGAGGCGGCGCAAGAGGCCTATGCTCTTGAGGCGCAGAATATGGTGACGTACTATAATGAGGCAGTCGGGAGTGCGGAGTATAATGGCGCGATGCTTTTTGACGGTTCTGCGGGATCGCTCGGTGACCTTGCGGCGCTGGAGGGGATTGATCTGTCGTCGGCCGAGACCGCTGAGGCATCGATAGCCGTTATCGATGAGGCGATAGCGGAAGTCGATTCGCTGCAGGTGGAGATTGGATCGACGCAGCGTTATGAGTTTCAGTCGCAGATAGCATCGATGCGCGTCACCAGCCAGAATTTGCAGGCGGCGGAGTCGAGTATACGTGATACCGATTACGCTATGGAGTTTTCGAATTTCCTGGCGCAGCAGATAAAATATGAGGCCGGGTTGGCGATTTTGAGTCATTGGGCGATGAGTTCCAATTCGGTTTTACAATTATTGGGTTCCAGGTAACACTCCATCCAAAACCCCCTTATTTGCTATAGGATAGCGATACTGCGTTGGCCGCCGGGTTCTGCTCTCCCGGCGGCTTTTTATTTGCAGGGTGTGGGCAAAACCGAGCCCAGCGCCAAGTCATTCCCGCGAAAGCGTGGAATCCAGACGCAGTGACCGTCAGGTCACACGACCTCAGGAGGTCGCAAGACCTGACGAAACAACGAAGATTTCTCTGAAGCCTCGAATCCGACTCTTTCTTGTCATTCTATTGAAAAACGGAATCCAGTCTTCGGTGTCATCATTTGGGGCATAATAGCCAGCTGTGCGCGGCAGATGTCCTCATCTGCCCGCGTAGAGTGTTTTGTTGCGCATCGATGCGTTTGATAATTCAAACGCCCACGGATGCGCCAGGTGTATTATTCTAAGTCAGGGCCAAACGAGTTTGAGCCTGCCACCCCGGACGCGGTCATTCCGGTTCTCTTTTGTCACCATTCCGTTGAAAAACGGAATCCAGTAAGCAAGAACCGTCAAGGATTCTGCCGTGATGGTGTATCCGTATTTTTCCGCGCAATCCTCTATCATCCATTTCATTATCCGGATTTGGGTTCGTTTCGTTATTTTTGTGTTTTCGTGTCTGTTGATCTTTTGCTCATGGTAGGCTCACGCCGCGGCGTGAGCCTACCAACGCGGGTGTTCGAAAGAGAGTGGTGTCAGGTCGCGTTTGATAAATCAAACGCCTACCGTTCAGGGCGGGGATCGCACGGTGGCGGGTTCGAAGACGGACCCGCCCTACGGGATTTAAGCATATGCCATGCAATTGTGCCCGGTGCATCTTCAGATTCTGATTTTGCGTCCGGTGGCGCTTCAGATTCTGATTTTGTGCCCGGTGAATCTTCAGATTCACCGGGTAATCCAGAATTGGCTTTGTTTCGTTATTTTTCATGGGTCCCCAATTCAGGTTATTCTCTTCTAACCTGTTTTCATGGATGTAGTTATCTGGTGCAACCAAAGCCAATTCGGCGCAAAGATCATCAGTACATCTATTTTTAACAAGATTCCGCTTCATACTTTTCGCGCGGGTAGTGAAATCACCATCGATTTTGTAGTGAAATTGCATCAATCGTCGGATGGAGGGAGAAACGGAAACTTGATTTGCAACAATCAAATACCGATCATATGGTATATGTTTGGGGAGGAGCCACGACGGGGAGATCAGGGTAGTATCATCTGAAGGCTTAAATGGCCAATGATTGGCGAAAGTGTATAATGAAGTAGAGGATAATGGGCGTCCGGGGCAGCCGGTTTTGTCATTTTCACAAATGATGTTTACCTCAGAACAGAGGTCTTTTCATGAGAATCATCCTGTTTGCCTGTGCCGTCCTTCTGAGCCTGAGTGCAGGCGTGTGTCATGGTATTGATTTTGAGATTACGGATGTCATCAACATCGGACCTGTCTACGCTGGCAGCATGCTGAGGCCGGTACAGTGGTCGCCGGACGGCAGATGGATCGCCTATTTCGATGGAAATGGATTGCGATTAGCTGATACTCTCGGGGTGAGCCGCGCCGTTGTTAAATCGGACTTCGTACCGATGAGATTTCGCTGGTTAGGTAATAAAGAAATCGTAGTCCACCAGAGGCGCAAAGCGTCTGGTACAGAGTCTTTGGACCGTCTGGTGACTATTGACATTGAAACTGGCGATATGAGGGTCTTGGAAGAACAGGGCAACCAGTCTTCGCGCTCCGCGCTGGAGGACGGGCGACTTTTCTGGGGACTCTGGCAGACTGTGGAAGGAAATGCCTATTATAGGGTCAAAGAACAAGGCCGAACGTGGATAGAAATATTACCGCGAGAAGATGGTAAGATAGCTACCGCAGATCGAAACCATATATTGCGTGCTGGCGACGACGGAGTCTATTTGGTCCGCACTGATTTCCAAGATTCTACCAGAATCTCTGAGAGACCGACCGGTCCCTACACGGGCCATCCGATGAGCCTCAATCGCGAACGCACGCACCTTCTTTTTGACGGAACTATCTTGAGATTGCCGGATGATGAGTTGATTGCCCTTGACACAATATCCGCTGTGAGAGATGTCTATGGCTGCGAATTGAACGGTGGTTTTGTTTCCGAGGGGATGAACCCGGTATTCTCGGAAATATGCTTTGTGCTAGTCTGTAGTGACGTGCATGAAAACGAATCGGTTAGGGTAGGCGTGTTCGACTACAGCGCTGGTCAGTTCACGATTCTGGATGGGATAGCCGGCCTCACGGAATGTCACATGCCGGAGTTTTCACCCAATGGCAGGGATTTGACTTTGATATCTAATCGCCAATTGTATATCGTAGTGCGCAATGTTCGATAGGACGCGCAGAAAGGGTTGGGCGTCTTTTCGGGATTTCGTGCGGAGCCGAGCACAAAGTCTAAAACCCGGTCAATCTGAAGATTAACCGGGCACAACAACGAGGTTCGTGCCTTACGAAATTGAAGTACCACCGAGGAACGTGATTTTGGGCATTAAAAAAGCCGCGCGGGCGCGGCTTTTTAAAATCGTAATGTCGGCAATCTAAAATCGCTACTGATTGATCGCAACAGCACTGGTCTTCTTGACACGGATATTCTTGGTGACCTTGCCGGCCTTCAAACAAGAAGTACACACCGTGACGCGTTTCGGCTTACCATCAACCAGAGCGCGAACAGTCTGAAGATTCGGATTAAACCGTCTCTTGGTAATATTGTGCGCATGGGATACGTTGTTTCCCGTGGTCGGTTTCTTGCCGCATATTTCACATGCTTTTGCCATTGTTCGTCTCCATTCGTTCTCGGAAAAGTCTCATAAGTTATCAATTTTGCCTCAAAAGGCAAGCAGAATCTGGGCAATCAGTCATTTTTTTGTTGGGCAACGTGTTATAAGGCTTCTTTCCACAGACGCTCTCAGGGTAAGCTGTCAGGTGGGGACACCTGACAGCACACATTGTCTCAGCTGCCGCTGTAACAGCCGGGGGGCAAAATGGTTGCAATTGACTTAATTTGTTGATTACTTTATAATTAGTGGAACTCTGGCGCCCCTCGGCCTTAGAAATTGTGGCGGGATTACAGAGATTATGGCAGGAGACTGGGAAGGCTCCTGCCCTACGGGAAGAGAATTCGAGCTTTTCTCATATGACGGCGGGTTCGAAGACGGACCCGCCCTACAGGGGCTGAGAGCCCTAGAAATGACGGCGGGTTCGAAGACGGACCCGCCCTACGAGAGGAAAATTGGGGCGGGTAGACCTCAAAAATAGTAGATAACAGGATATTTACAATGTTGGACCTCAAATTCATACGCGAAAACCCGGATCTGGTAAAAGCCGGGCTAAAAAAGAAATACGATAACTCCAATATAGACAAAATACTTGGGCTCGATGACCGTCGGCGCGAAATAATCCGCCAGGTCGAGGCCCTCAAAGCCGAACGCAATGCCGCTTCGGCCGAAATCGCCAAAAAGAAAAAGGCTGGAGAACCGGCCGATAACGCGATCGAGGCGATGCGAAAGGTTGGCGAAAACATTGCCGCCATGGATAATGATCTTCGCGAGGTCCAGCAGCAAATCAACGACCTTTTGGCCTGGATACCTAATCTCCCTCACGAATCAGTACCGGTCGGGCCGGATGAAACCGCCGCGGTGGTTGTGCGCGAGTGGGGCGAGATCAAGAAGCCGGATTTCGAGGTTTTGCCGCACTGGGAGTTTGGCGAAAAGAAGGGTTGGCTGGATCTTCCGGCAGCCGCGCGCATATCCGGGGCCGGGTTTTATCTGCTCAAAGGCACCGGCGCGCGACTTCAGCGGGCGCTGGTCAATTACATGCTCGATGTCCACACCAAGAGCGGCTTCACCGAAATAGCCCCGCCGTATCTGGTCGGTGCGGATGCTATGTTCGGAACCGGGCAGCTTCCGAAGATGGCCGAAGATATGTACCGGACCGAGAACGACAATATGTATCTGATTCCGACCGGCGAAGTGCCGGTGACTAATCTCTACCGGGGCGAGATTCTGAGTTACAAGGACCTTCCGATGAACATGGTTTGCTATACGCCCTGTTTTCGTCGCGAGGCAGGAGCGGCCGGCAAGGATACGCGCGGGATGATACGGGTACATCAGTTCGACAAAGTCGAGCTGGTGAAGATTGTCCGTCCGGAGAGTTCCTACGATGAGCTTGAGTCGCTGACAGCCCAGGCGGAGAAGATACTTCAGGGACTGGATATTCCATATCGGGTGGCCGCTCTGGCGAGCGGTGATTTGTCTTTCGCGGCGGCCAAGTGTTATGATCTCGAGTTGTGGGCGATGGGGGTAGGCAAGTATCTCGAGGTATCATCGGTATCCAATTTCCAGGATTTCCAGGCGCGGCGGATGAACTGCCGGTTCCGCGATGAGGATAAGACGGTGAAATTCCCGCACACGCTGAATGGTTCGGGAGTGGCGCTGGCGCGTCTGGTCGCGGCGATACTCGAGAATTATCAGAATGTCGACGGCGGCCTGACAGTGCCGCGCGCTCTTCGGCCGTACATGGACGGGGCGGAAACTATCGGATAATGGCGTCATCCAAAAGTACAAAGAGTCGCAGTGTCGACCATCTGTACGTCGGAAAATCGACCGTATTCAAAATTTTTCTTCTCGGCGGCGTCACGATCATATCGGCGATTTTCATCTGGTACACGTTTCGCGTTATCGACGAACTGCAGCAGGATACCCGTTCACAGGTGGAGAAGTATGTTCGGATGTGGCAGTTGGCGGCCAACTCGAACCTGTCGGGCGGGGAACTTCAGTTCATTTTCGACGAGATCATAGTCAAAGCCAATTTCCCTATAATCGTTTTAGACAGCGGACGAGAGCCGATTCATCACCGCAATGTGCCCGGAGTTAAGCCGGGAGACATGTCGCCTCAGACGATTGTACGTCTGAAGAAAGAAGCGGCGGAGATGATCGAGCAGAACGGCGAGTTTCCGCTGGTGTTTTCGGGGTTGTCGCACGGGTTCGTGAATTATCTCTGTTATGGTGATTCGAGCGCCATCAACCAGCTCAAGATTATGCCGTTCGTGGAAATCGGGATAATCGTGGCGTTTATGATCGTGGCGATAGTCGGTTTTCAGAATATCCGGCGCAGCGAAGAGCGGCACATCTGGATCGGCATGGCCAAGGAGACGGCGCATCAATTGGGCACGCCGATATCATCGCTGATGGGTTGGCTGGAGGTTATCGAAGCGGAGAAAGAATCCGGCAACTATTCCGGCGAGGAGAAGCAGCTTCTGGCCGACACCCTCGCCAACAGCAGAATTGATGTGGTGCGGCTGCAGAAGGTCGCCAACAGATTCGGGCAGATAGGTTCGATTCCTGAGTTGAAAAGCGCCGACCTCAACGAAACGATACGGGAAGCGGTGGATTATTACAGGCGGCGACTTCCTTTTGAAGGCAAGGGGATCCAGCTTGAGTTTGCCCCGACGCAGCTTCCGCCGGTCGACTTGAATCCGGAGCTTTTCGGGTGGGCGCTGGAGAATTTGATAAAGAATTCGCTTCAGGCGGTAGATTCCAAGACCGGGCGGGTGGATTTGAAGACTTCGCCATCGGATCGCGACGGATGGGTGGTTGTTGAGATTACTGACAACGGTCCGGGTATCCCGCCGAGGTCATCGCGCAAGATTTTTAATGCCGGTTTCACCACCAAGAAACGGGGATGGGGGCTTGGCCTGACACTCGTGAAACGGATCGTTGAAGAGTATCACAATGGACGTATAATCTTGCGCAGGTCGAAGCCGGGAGAAACGACCTTCGAGATTCAACTTCCGGTGGCAAAGTAACGCGAAAGTAAGATATGTCGAGACGATTGAGTCCGAAAAAAATCCTGTGGGTCGACGACGAGATTGATTCGTTGAAACCTCACATTCTCTTTCTGGAGAAGAAGGGGTATGAGGTGTCGACGGCCATATCGGGTGATGATGCTATCGCCATGGTTGGGAAAGAGACGTTCGATGTGGTGCTTCTGGATGAAATGATGCCGGGCAAGGATGGCCTGACGACGCTCGAGGAGATCAAGGATATCGTGCCGCATCTTCCGGTGGTTATGGTGACGAAATCGGAGGAAGAGTCTTTGATGGATGACGCGATCGGTCAAAAGATCGATGATTACCTGGTCAAGCCGGTGAATCCATCGCAGATTCTTTCGGTGATAAAACGTCTTCTGGATTCGCGTCAGATAATAACGAGTTCGGCCATGCGCAGGTATATCAGCGAAATCAGCCGGTTTAATCAGAAGTTGTATATGGATGTCACCGCCGAAGATTGGCTGGAGGCGGCGAGGATACTTGCGTCATGGAGTCTTGACCTCGATGAGCACAATGAAGAGGGTCTGGAGCACGCTCTTGTGGGAACGCGCAAGGAATGGAACAACGAGTTTACCAAATTCATAGAGACAAATTATACGAGCTGGCTGTTCAGTGAGGACCGTCCTGTGCTATCGCCGGATATCGCGGGTGAGTACGTGATGCCGCTTCTGACGGGCGGGCGGAAGGTGGTTTTCATAGTTGTGGATTGTATGCGTCTGGATCAGTGGATGCTGGTCGAGCCGCTTCTGGCGGAATATTACAACATACAACGGAAGTATTATTTTTCGATTCTACCCAGCGCGACGCCGTTTGCCCGCAATGCTTTGTTCGCGGGCGCTTTTCCCGATGAGATTCACAAGGCTTATCCGGACAATTACCGGGTGCAGGACGAGGGATCGTTGAACCGGTATGAGGAAAATCTGCTCGCGGACAATTTGTCACGGTATCGCATACCGCTGGAGGGAAAGCCGCGCTTTTTGAAGGTGCACAATGACTCAGAAGGTGACGAGCTGGCCCGGAGAATTTCGGATTTCTACGACAGTCCGCTGGTGTCTATCGTTTACAATTTCCTGGATATCCTCGTGCACGGCCGATCGAATAATATCATTGTTAAAGAGATCGCCGGGACGGAAGCGGCGTTTCGATCGCTGATGAAAACATGGTTCACGCATTCATCGTTGTTTGCCATGTTGAAATCGTTCGCCTCAAAGGACCATACCGTGATAGTGACATCTGACCACGGTTCGGTGCTCTGTCAGCGGGGAACGATGGCGCACGGTAAGCGGACGACCTCGACCAATCTCCGATACAAGTACGGAGATAACCTGAACTCGGATCCGAAGGAGTCGGTGATAATCAAAAAGCCCGACCAGTGGCGGTTGCCGTCACTCGGCCTGGCCACGACGTTTATCCTGGCGAAGGAAGATTTCTATTTTGTTTACCCCAATAAATTCAACGAGATGGTGCGGCATTTCCAGAATTCGTTTCAGCACGGAGGCATTTCTCTCGAGGAGATGGTGGTGCCGCTTGCCATTCTTAATCCGAAATAGACTATGCAACGAATGTTGAACATCATTTCGCACAGCGAAGAGGAGACTCTGGCGCTGGCGTCGAAGCTGGCCTTACTGTTCAAGCCCGGGGATGTGCTTGTCCTGACAGGGGTGCTTGGCGCCGGTAAGACGGTCTTCGTGCGGGGACTGGCGGCGGCGATGGGTATCGATGAATCCATCGTGAACTCGCCATCGTTTACACTTGTTAACGAATATCAGGGGGAGAAAACGCTTTATCATTTTGACCTGTATCGCCTGGGGGATTCCTCGGAGTTGTACGAAATCGGCTGGGATGAGTATCTCAGTCGCGATGGTCTGGTGGTGGTGGAATGGGGAGAGAAGGCAGCGGGATATCTTCCGGAAAGATATTACCAGATGGAGTTCGGCATTGTCAATGAGACCGACAGGGAGATAAACATCTCGTTTGTCAACGGCGGCGATTGAGGGTAGCAGTGAATATTCTCGCGATAGATACATCGGGTAAACATCTCAGATTAGCGCTTAGTTTTGGCGGGGATCGGCTGGTCAAATCGGACGAGTTGATGGAGCAATCGCACGGCCAGCTTTTGATGAAAAAGATCGGGGAGCTTTTTCGGTCGGCCGGTCTTCGCAAGGAGGAATTGAACGCCATAGTGATCTGTACCGGGCCCGGTTCTTTTACCGGTTTGCGCATCGGATTGGCCGCGTCGAAAGGGATGGCTGTGGCGCTCGGTATTGAGGTTGTGCCGGTGAGTCTGTTCGAAATCGCGGCTCAAAAGTTGAGCGCGGTGGATAGCGAGGTAAGCGTGGTCGTGCCGCTCAAGCGGGATGAGTTTTTTGTCAGCGAGGTGGCCGGCGGCAAGCAGGTATCGGAAATTCGTGTGGTGAATGACCGGGAGCTTGAGTCGCTGGTTAACGAGCGGCCGGTAGTGGCAATTCATTTTGACCTTCAAAATAACGCCGGTATTCTGGCGGCGAATGATCTGTCATCGGCGGTCGGCTATGACGCGGCTGATATGATTTATATTGGTCTGGCCAAACTCGAGTCGGGCTACAGCAGTGATTTGGCCATGCTGGAGCCTTTGTATGTTCAGAAATCACAGGCGGAGATCAGGTTTGAGCGACGAGGCAAAGGCGAAAACTGATATAGCCATAAGAGATATGGTGTTAGCGGATATTCCGCGGGTGATGGAGCTCGAGCGGGCAATATTTCCTGATCCCTGGTCGGTGGCGGCTTTTAAACAGCAAGTCACCGAAAAGGATTGGGGCGGTCTTGTGGCGGAATCTGATGGTATGGTAATCGGTTACGCCTGTTATTATATGGTCGCTGGCGAAGCCCATCTGACCAACATCGGGGTCGAGCCCAATTATCGCAGAAAATCTGTTGCCAAGCAGCTTTTGGACAATATCTTACAGTTCGTAGCCGATAACGAATGCGAGTATATTTTTCTTGAAGTAAGGCCCAGTAATAGCGGGGCCATAACTTTTTATGAGAAGTTTGGATTCGATGTGCTATATCGCCGGCCGAATTACTATCGCAAACCGGTCGAGGACGCTCTGGTGATGGGGAGGTATATCCCGCTGAAGTGAGAGATGATAATCAATGACGTGGTTTAGAAAAGATAAGTCTGGTTTGGCCCGCCAGGAGAAGAAGAATATTCCGGAAGGCTTGTGGACCAAGTGCGATTCGTGCGGCGAGGTGGTCTACAGCCGAAAGATGGAAGAGCTACTGTGGGTCTGTCCCAGTTGCGATTTCCATTTCAGGATATCGAGCCAGAAATATATAGACCTTTTGCTGGATAACGGTGAGCTGGAGGAACACGACGTTCATGTCGCCTCAAAAGACCCGCTCAAATTCAAAGATTCCAAACGGTATCCCGACAGAATCAAGCAGGCCCAGCAGAAGACCGGCAAGGTCGAGGGAGTGATTTCCGGTATCGGCAAAATTGACGGCATCATGGTATCGTTCGCCATCATGAATTTCGAGTTTATCGGCGGTTCGATGGGTTCGGTGGTCGGTGAAAAAATCGCGCGGGCGATTGAGCGGGCAATCGAGGGAAATATGCCGCTTGTGGTGGTATCCTGTTCCGGGGGAGCCCGCATGCAGGAGGGCATCCTGTCTCTTATGCAGATGGCCAAAACATCGGCATTGCTGGCGGTGCTGGCCGAGAAGCAGATACCGTACCTATCGATACTGACCAACCCGACCACGGCGGGGGTGATGGCATCGTACGCCTCGCTCGGCGACGTGATTCTCGCGGAACCGAAGGCGCTTTTGGGTTTTGCCGGGCCGAGAGTGATTCAGCAGACAATCGGGCAGGACCTGCCCGAAGGTTTTCAGTCGACCGAGTTTTTCCTCGAAAAGGGGTTTGTTGACAAGATCGTCCATCGCAAGGAGCTTCGCCCTACCGTCAGCCGCCTTCTGCACTACATGTGGAGAAAATAATGCCGCGTCATACTTACGAGGCAGCGGAGAAGTATATTCTCTCCCGCGAGTTTTTTGGCATGAAACTCGGGTTGGAAAATATCACCGGGTTTCTTCATCAGATTGGCGACCCTCAAAACAAATACAAAACGATTCACATCGCAGGAACGAATGGCAAAGGTTCCACGGCGGCGATGCTGGAGGCGATATATCGCGCGCAGGGCTATAAGACGGGACTGTTTACATCACCTCACCTGGTGAGCCTCCGGGAGCGCGTGAAGGTAAACGGGCGCAAGATTCCAAAACATTCGGTAGCGGCTTTTATCGATCGTCATCGCAAGGTGCTTTCTAAACGGAAGCTGTCGTTTTTCGAACTGACCACCGCTATGGCTCTGGAACACTTCGCGCGAGTCGGCGTGGAAATTGCCGTTATCGAGACCGGACTTGGCGGTAGACTCGATGCTTCGAATGTCCTTTTACCCGAACTCACGATTATCACGGATGTGAGTTTTGACCATATGGAGATACTGGGCGACACGCTGCCCAGGATCGCATATGAGAAAGCCGGCATAATAAAGCGAGGGGTGCCGCATCTTGTCGGACTTTTGCCGGAGCCGGCTGAGAAAGTTATCCGGCGGAGGTGTGTCAAGCTGAGCGCGCCATTTCACAGGTTGCGACTGACGGACTACCGGCCGTATCCGGAAAGAATGAGCCTGGACTTCAGGTACAACGGCCTGGCGATGAATAATGTCAAACCGGCTCTGATAGGCCCGCAGCAGTTGCAAAACTCGGCGCTGGTTTTGAAAGCGGTATCGATTCTGAGGGATCGAGGCTTATATGTCAGTCGCCGGGCTATACTGGAAGGTTTGAAACAAACTTACTGGCCGGGGCGTTTTCAGATTGTGGAATACCGTCGCAAGCCGCTTCATATTTTCGATGTCTGTCACAATGCGTCCGGGGTGGAGGCGTTCGTTAGAACGTTTGAGCTTCGTTTTCCGGGCAGGAAGGCGAAGGTTATTACCGGATTTGTGAAACGGAAAGAGCATCAGAAGATGTTTGACAGCCTGAGACGAATCGCCGAATCTTATGCTCTGGTGCCGCTGGCCACCGGCCGGTCCACTGATACGAGGGAATTGATTCGTACGATTGACTGGCGCGGCGTGCCTTACAAAAAGTACGGTTCGCTCGATAGCGCGTATAATAAAACAGTAAAGACGACCTCGCCTGAAGAAATAGTAGCGATAATAGGCTCGCATTATCTGGTGGGTGAATTTTTTGGCAAGCACAAGGTAAAATGAGCGGCAGTAAGAAAAAGCCAACTCAGAAACGATCCAACAACCCAGGTCCATCCAGCCCATCCGGCTCCATCGAGCGCAAAAGCGCCCTCAGGGAGCACGAATCGGTGGCGACGCTCAAGCGGGAACTTCAGGAAAAAATAACGAGTCTCACCGAGGCCAACCGGCAACTCAAGCGGAAAATATTCGATCTCTACACGATTTTTGAGATCAGTCGCAATTTCAACGCGGTGCTGGATTACCAGCAACTTCTCGACACCTTCATATACACGTCACTGGCGCAGGTGGGGGCCTCGAAGGCGGCCGTGTATATCGAGCGCAATCAGCGTGACGGTGTGTACGGCATGGCGAAACACAAAGGTTCGGGTGATTTCCCCGATGACAATTTGTCTTTTCGCAGAGACTCGGGGCTTATCAGTTATCTGACCAAGTTGAACCGTCCGGCCGCTACCAGCGATGTAATCACGGATCTGGCGTCCGAAGAGGAGAGGCTGATTCTGGAGAGATTTCATCCCGGACTGATAGTGCCGTTGATCTTTCAGAGCCGTCTTGGCGGCGTGCTTTTGATAACCGATAAGATGTCGGGCCGCGAGTTCAATATGGATGACATCGAGTTTTTGTCGATTCTGGGCAACAAGATATCGGTGGCTATTGAGAACACGCGTCTTTACGAGGCGGAGAAAGAAGCCAGCCAGCAACTGCGCGCCACGCAGCAACAGTTGGTACATTCGGAAAGGCTGGCGGCGTTGGGGGAGATGTCGGCTAAAGTGGCTCACGAGATAAACAATCCGCTTGGTATAATCAAGAATTACCTCCTGCTCACGAGAAAATCGGTTGGCAGCAACAAGAATGCCGGCGAGTTTTTGGAAATACTCAGTCAGGAGATTGAACGGATAGCTCGCATCGTAAAGGAACTTCTGGATTTCCACCGCCCGAAAGGTATCCAGTTCAGGAGGGTTGATATTGCCGCGGTGGTGAGCGACGTGCTTCTTTTGATGGAGCGCCAGATGGAGAGTAAGGGGATACGTCTGGAGAAGGGTTTCGAGCCGAACTGTCCCGAGGTCGAGGCTTCGCCGGAGAGTCTCAAGCAGGTGTTTCTGAATTTGATAATTAATGCGGTTGATGTAATGCCCAACGGCGGAAGACTCAAGGTGAGCGTTGTTAGCGAGGCGGACGAAGTCGTCATATCATTTCGCGACACCGGACCGGGTATCGCGCCCGATGTGATACCGCGGATTTTCGAGCCGTTTTTCACCACTAAGGAGCCGGGAAAGGGGACCGGTCTGGGGCTTTCGGTCTGCTATGGTATAATTAAACAGCACAAGGGGTCGATAACTTATAAAAACACCGATGACGGCGGCTGTTTTGAGGTGAGGCTGCCCAAATGATACACAGAAACGAGTCATGACGCCATTATTCGAAAAAATCATTGTGGTCGACGACGAAAAGAGAATGTGTGATTCTCTGACGGCTCTTTTGAGTGACGAAGGTTACCAGGTCGAGGCTTTTCAGGATCCCAGGCAGGCGGCGCAGGCAATCCGTACCAGTCGGGTGGATCTCGTTATCACGGACATAAAGATGCCCGAGGTCGATGGTCTGGAGCTTCTTCAGATTGTCAAGCAGGTTGATCTGGACATTCCGGTAATCCTGATGACCGGGTACGCGTCGCTCGATTCCGCTATTCAGGCCATCACGAGGGGAGCTTATGATTATCTGCTCAAGCCGGTGGAGTTCACGCAACTCGATTTGGCGGTGAGACGCGCCCTGGATAAACGTCGTTCGGACCTGTCCAGACTTCGAATCCTCGAGGAGCTCAAGATCTCCAACCTGATTCTTCACCGCCGCATCGGCGAACTCAATGCTCTCTACGAGGCGGGCAAATCGATTGGTTCCACTGCGAACCTGAAGGAACTGCTTCGGCAAATCGTCGTGCTGGCTTCAAGCGTAACCGAGGCGCAGGTGGGTTCGATAATGCTCATTGACGAGCAGGGGGAGTGCCTGACGATTGAGGCCGCTATCGGGCTCGAGGAGAAGATCATCGCGACCACAAGATTGCCCATCGGCGCTTCGATTGCGGGTCATGTCGCACAGAAAGGCGAGCCCATGATAGTCGAGAACGTCGAGCAGGATGGTCGTTTCAAGCGTATCAACAAGGAGCGTTACGGCGCTGCTTCGCTCTTGTGCTGTCCGCTGAAGATAAAGAACAAGGTCATCGGTGTAATCAACATGGCCAACAAACAGGGCGGCGAGGGATTCACGAAGAATGACCTGCACCTTCTCACGAATTTTGCCTCCCAGGCGGCGGTCGCTGTCGATGATGCCAATCAGTTCGAGAAGAACCGTCGCCGGCTGACCGAGTTTCAGATTCTCCATGAGATCACTACCGAACTTCCCCAGATACGCTCCCTCGGCGATTTCCGGGAAAAACTCATAGACAAGCTGAGCCGCGTTTTTCCCATAGACTACTCAATCTGGTTCAACTGGGATCCCTCGCGCAAGGTGCTGACCGCCGACGGTATCTCCGGCACCACCGAGGTACCACTGACGCGCAGCGGCAAGATCGATCTATCGAAAATAACCCGTGACAGTATCGTCTTCGGACCTTTTGACGACGGCGCTCTTGATGTTTCGGATATCGGTTCGATGACCTCGGCCGTCTCCGCATACCTCGATAAGAGCGAGTTGTTCCCCAATGCCAAGAACGCCCATGTGGCGATACCGATCGCGCGGTATGGTGAACTGGCGTACGTTTTCTATATGGCTTCGGATTTCAAGACAAAGTACAGCGAGGAGGATATCTCGCTGGCCCGGCTGGTTATTTCACAGGGAGCGATTCTCTTCGAGAAGGAAAAAGCGCTTCTGAATGCCACGCGTCTTTTGACCATGGGCAATATGATATCCGAAATCAGCCACGACCTGCGCCGTCCGCTGACATCGATAAAGGGAGGACTTCAGATTATCAGCCAGCGATGGCCGGATGTTATGGAGAACTCGCAGTTTTTAAAAGATGTTCAGGACGAGGTTCACCGGATGAACGAGCTGGTTAAGGAATTGGTCGATTTTTCCAATCCCAACAAATATCAAACCGAAAAAGTGGACTTGAGGCAGGTTGTGGAAAGGGCAAGTGAACTGGTCGACGCTGACCTTCGCAAGAAAAAGATTACGATGGAAGTGCGCTATGATGATGCCGACTGGAACATCATAATCAATAAAAACCAGATCATGGAAGTCTTTTTGAATCTTTTCCTCAACGCCATTGATGCCATGCCCGAGGGCGGCTTGTTGACCGTGCACGGCTTGATTGAAAAGCCGGGGCACAAGAAAGTAGACTATCTGGCTGTGAAAGTGACCGACACCGGTGTCGGCATCAGAAAGGAAAACCTCTCGAAAGTCTTTGACCGGTATTATACTACCAAGGATACCGGTACCGGTCTGGGACTGGCGGTGGTCGAGAGGATAGTATCGGCTCATAATGGAACCCTTACGGTGGACTCCCAGGAGGGGCAGGGTTCCACTTTCACGATATACCTTCCCTATGATCAGAGCATGTAGGTTGCAGCGATTTGCCGAAAGTGAGCAAAATCCAGTAATTTCAACTTGATTATTCTCCGCCGGTGACGATATATATGCAAAAGCTATCAATATGGCCAAAGACAAAGTAAAAATACTGGTTATCGATGATGACCCCAAGGTTTCCTGGATCCTCAGCGAAGGGTTGGCGGGGAAGTATAATTTCGTTTCCGCGCGCGACGGTATCGAAGGTCTTCAGATGGTTTCCACCGAGAAACCGGACCTGATACTTCTCGATATAAAGATGCCGGGAATGAACGGTATAGAGGTGCTCGAAAAGCTCAACAAGCTCGATACCCGCCCCGATGTTATCATGGTTTCCGGGCACGGCGAGACCAACTATGTCGTCGATTCGATCAAGCTGGGCGCCGCCGAGTTTATCAATAAACCCTTCGATGTTGAAGAGATTGAAATCCACATCAACGGCGTTCTGGAGCGTACGCAGCTTCGCAAGGAAGTCAGTGAACTCAAGCACCAGCTCGAGGCTCGGAGCAACTACGACAGCTTTATCGGTGATTCGCAGGCGATGCACAAAGTGCGGGCCATTATCGAGCAGGTTGCCGATTCCGAATTGACCGTGCTGATTCGGGGCGAGTCCGGTACCGGCAAGGAAATCGTGGCACGGTTGTGCCATCAGCTTTCCAGCCGCAAGAACAAACCTTTCGTTAAAGTGAATTGCGCCGCTATCCCGAGGGATCTGCTGGAGGCTGAACTGTTCGGTTATGAGAAGGGCGCTTTTACCGGAGCCCACAAGAACAAGCAGGGAAGATTCGAGTTGGCCGATAAGGGGACGATCTTTCTCGACGAGATAGGCGATATGCCCATGGAGCTTCAGTCGAAATTGCTTCAGGTTCTCGAACAACAGGAGTTCGTTCGCGTGGGAGGCATTCAGAACATTCACGTCGATGTCAGGATTATTTGCGCGACGAACCGCAATCTGGAGCGAGCCATCAAGGAACAGGGTTTCCGCGATGATTTGTTCTATCGGCTTAACGAGATAACCATATTCCTTCCGCCTCTTCGCGACCGTCGGGAGGATATTCCGCTTCTGGTCAGTTACTTTATCGAGAAATACAACAATCAGTACGAGCGGGAATTCGGCAGTCTTTCAGCCGAGATTCTTGACAAGCTGGCGTCGTTTACCTGGCCCGGCAATGTTCGCCAGCTCGAGAATATGCTCAAGCAGGTCGTGGTTCGCGGCGACGAGTCGGTGATATCCGATCTCATCGATTCGGCCGGTTCCGGACCGATCGTTATCAGTCCGGAAAACTCTCAACATTCTGAGGCGGTCAGCAACCCCGGTCCGGCCACCGCGAGTGACACGTATTCCCTCAAAGAGCGGGTGGGCAAGACTGTGGCCAGCGAAGAAAGAAAGCTCATCGCTGAGGTACTGGCGAAAACAAACTGGAACCGCCGCAAAGCAGCCGAGTTACTTGATATTAGCTATCGTTCGCTTCTTTACAAGATCAAAGACTATAATCTTAACGCCACGGATTGACCCGAGAGTCAAAGCAGATAAGAATGCTCCGGATTAGCAAATAGTTGCATAATAAATGCATACTATCCACTTGCGTCGTGTGGATAAATCTCGATACATGTTTTTTAAAGAATTTTGACCGTCAAGATTCCCCATTGTCTGTCAAGCGATTGCGAACTCTTCGGAGTTCTTTTCGACTCTGATGTGAGAAATATTTTCTTATTCTCTGAGCTCCTCGTCAAACCGGAATGACAGTTGCTGTAATCATTTTGAACAATAGCAACTGGGAAAACCCTACCAACCGAAGGGGATGGGTTTGGACGCACTAAAACTGATGGATAACTTGTTCCTTGATCGGGTCGATAACGAGCTGAAGAGGGCAGAACGATACAGGATTTTTATATCTCTGATAGTCCTTGATGTGGGCTTCATCGACTCGATTTTCCCCGGCCAGACGACTGAGATTATGGGCGACATTGTTGACGCCGTGAAAAAGCACATCAGGGCTATCGACAACGTGGCGGTTTTGCAGCCAAGCAAATTGGGTTTGCTGTTTCCAGAGACGACTCGTCAGGGAGCCGAGATTGCGTCGCGCCGAATAACCGAGTTGATCAAGACCAGGCTGTCCGAGCGCAGGAATGGGCGGCTGGACCAGATAATTCAACTGGAGATGGCGTCGTATCCCGACGCCGCCGGCGCCAAGAGCATCGATGACTTTTTGAGGGAGTATTCGGATACAAATTTGAATTAAAGTGCCCTGTTTTTTTATTACCTCCCATTCCCAAAGGAAGATCGCCCACCCCCTCCGGGCGGTCTTCTTTTTTTGTCTTGCGGCTATTCAATCGAAGCAACCTCGCGGACTTTATACAGCACCCATCGGATCACGGGAGGGCCGGCGGTCTCATAGATTATGATTGATGCGAGGACAAGGGGGGTGATGGTATTTCCCAGTTGGGGGTCGGCGTCATTTATTACGTTGACCAGTCCGATAGCCACTCCGGCCTGTACCAGCATCCCCAGCCCCAGATATTTGCGAACATCGGTCGAGAGATTTTTCCAACGGCTGACCGCATAGATACCGATGATTTTTCCGACCGGCCTGCTTACGAGGTAAGTTATGCCGGCCAGGCCCAGGGCGGGAAGGAGTTCCAGGTGCAAAGATGCCCCGGCGAGCACGAAGAAGGCGATATAAAGGGGCTGTTCGACTTGTCTCAGTTCGATATATATCAGGCGGTGCATCAGAGAAAGATTGGTCGTTACGGCGCCCATGATGAGGGCGGCGAAGAGCGGCTGAAGATTGAGAGTAGTGGCCAGTCCGATGACGAGCATCACGCCGGCGACGATGATCATGAGCAGTTCCGCCTGGTCCTCGACATGCTGTTCCCATTTTGATATCACGTAGCCAACCGCGGAGCCGATGACGAGCGAACCTCCGAGTTCGTACAGGGGGCTCATGGCGGCGTAGAGCAGGCTGGTACCCTCCCTGATCTGCCCGAGCGAGAAGACGAATTCAAAGCTGAGGATACAGACGATATTCGATGTCGCCACGATTGTTATGAGGGTGTCGGTGAAGTCGCCGCGGGCTTCATATTCACGCAACACGAGGATAGTGGCGGCCGGCGCGATTTCGATCCCGATCGTCGCAAGCAGGAGAGCGGGAAACCAGTCCATACCGATTATCAGCAACGATACGGCGATAAACATTGCTGCGCCCAGTGACTGACCGATTGTGAGCCAGATGGTTTTCTTCCCGACCGAACGGATGTGGTGGATTTCAAAGACGCCACCGATAGCGAACATTATCAGGCCGAGTGCGATATCGTTAATGAGCGACAGATTCTCGACGACCTCGGTGGAGATCAAATTCATCAGCGAGGGGCCGATGACTATGCCGGTAAGTAGATACCCGGTCACTTTCGGCAGCTTGATTTTGCGGGCGATTTTTCCGCCGAGCAGACCCAGGAGCATAACGGCGCCGGCCGGAGCCAGGTAGTGGAGGGTGATGTCGAGAATGGGTATATTTTCGGCCACGGTATCGGTTCGAATTAAAGGGTGAGTTGTTTAGCCATAATGTTGGATAATCTGGAGCGATTTACAAGCACTAATTTGGTTCGAAGACAGTCCTCACCATCGCGGATTGATTGACCTGCAGGGATGGAGAGTAAGCGGAGGTCGCTACCAGTCGAGAATCTGTTCGAGGTTTTTGTTGAGCTTTTCGATGCGTTCCTGGAAATCGTCTTTCTTGGCTCTCTCTTTACCGATAACGTCCTCGGGGGCGTTGGCCAGAAAGTCCGGGTTGGCCAGCTTTTTGGAGATCTTCTCCAGCAGGTTTTTCAGGTTGGCCAGTTCTTTTTCCAGGCGTTTCTTCTCGACCTCGATATCGATAAGTCCGGCCAGCGGGACGAATATTTCGGCTCCGGAAATGATCGCCGAGGCGGAGATGGGCGGTTTTTTGATATCGACACCGGTGAAGAGGTTTTCCACTTTGGCCAGCGAACGGAAATACTCTATATGTTTTTGCAGCAGGTCACCGAATGACTGTTCGTTAACCCGCACGTAGAGGTCTGATTTTTTCGATGGATGCACGTTGAGTTCGGCGCGCACCGAGCGCACTGCCATAACCACGGCCTGAATCTGCTCGAGGCTCTGCTCGAGTTCGGTGTTGATGTGGCGGCCATCGGATTTCGGCCACGGTCCGAACATGATTGTCTGATGGCTCGAGCCGATTTTATCGCGCAGTTCGAGGAAGATATTCTCGGTGACAAACGGCACCATCGGATGAAGCAGCTTGAGGATCTGGTCGAGCACATAGACAGCGACTCTCAGCGAGCCGGGGCGAATCGGCTCGCCCGGTTGGTCCGGCTTTATCAGTTCGACATACCAGGAGCAGTAATCGTTCCACACGAAATTGTACAGTGTCTTGGACACCGTCGACAGGCGATATTCCGTAAAGGATTTCTCGACCGCTTCGATTGTTCTCTCGAGCCGCGAGAGGATCCATCTATCGAAAATAACGAGATCGGAATCGTCGATTTGACTGACATCGATAGTCTCATCTTCCAGACGCATCATCACGAACCGGGAAACCTGATGCAGCTTGTTGACAAAATTTCTGCCCAGTTCAAACGTATTGCGGCTGATCCACGGATCCTGGCCGTCGGGAGTCGCCAGCACCAGCGACATACGGAGAGCGTCGGCGCCGTACTTGTCTATAATCTCGAGCGGGTCGATGCCGTTACCGAGCGATTTGGACATCCTGATACCGTTGGCGTCGCGTACGGTGCCGTGGATATAGACATCGGCAAAGGGAGCATCACCCACGAACTCATACCCGGCCATAACCATGCGGGCCACCCAGAGAAAGATAATTCCCGGGTCGGTGGACAGCACCTTGGTGGGATAGAACCTGCCGAGTTCCGGTGTCTTCTCGGGCCAACCCATCGTGGAGAAGGGCCAGAGCCACGAAGAGAACCAGGTGTCGAGAACATCTTCATCCTGCGTCAGGGTCGCCGGGTCGTGGCCGGCGCACTCCTGTTCGGTAGGACGGTCAACCGAAACGAACATGGTGCCGTCTTCGGCGTACCAGACGGGGATGCGATGTCCCCACCAGAGCTGACGGGAAATACACCAGTCGCGGATGTTCTCCATCCAGTGCAGATAGGTTTTCGACCAGTAATCGGGGTGGAAACGAACCTTGCCGCTCCTGACGGCATCGATAGCCGGTCTGGCCAGTTCATCCATTTTGACAAACCACTGGTCGGAGAGATAAGGCTCGATTACGTTGTGACATCGATAGCAGGTACCGGCCGCGAGGTCATATTTTTCGATTTTTTCGATGTGGCCCTTTTTCTTCAACTCCTCGACGAGCTGCTTGCGGCCTTCGTATCTGTCGAGACCTTTGAATTTGCCGGCGTTCTCGTTAAGGGTGCCATCGGTGTTGAGGATGTTGACCTCTTCGAGATCGTGACGTCGTCCGATTTCAAAGTCGTTGGGGTCGTGAGCCGGGGTGACTTTTACCACACCGGTGCCGAACTCCGGATCGACGTAGTTATCGGCGACAATCGGGATTTCGCGTTCGAGGATCGGCAGGATGATAGTCTTGCCGACATATTTTTTGTAGCGGGTGTCTTTGGGGGAGACGGCCAGCGCCGTGTCGCCGAGCATGGTTTCCGGGCGAGTAGTCGCTACGGTCAAAAACTCATCCGTGCCCTTGAGTTTGTATTTGATATACCACAGATGGCTGTCGATATCCTTGTGTTCGACCTCATCATCGGAGAGAGATGTCTGACATGAGGGACACCAGTTTACGATACGGTGCCCTTTATATATCCAGCCCTTTTTGTACAGATGGGTGAAGACTTCGGCTACGGCGCGGGAGAGGCCTTCATCGAGCGTGAAGCGGGTGCGATCCCAGTCGCAACTGCAGCCCATCTTCCTGAGCTGATTGAGAATCTTGTCCTTGTGCTCAATGGCCCAGTCGCTGGTGCGTTTGAGGAATTTCTCACGGCCGATATCGCGACGGGTGAGGCCCTCTTTGGCCAGTTGTTTTTCCACGATAACCTGGGTTGCTATACCGGCGTGGTCGGCTCCCGGTATCCAGGCAGCCTCGAATCCCTGCATGCGATGTTTGCGAATCAGAATGTCCTGAATGGTGTTATTCAGGGCGTGACCGAGGTGCAGGATGTTGGTTACGTTGGGCGGCGGGATTACGATGGTATAAGGGGGTTTCTTCGAGTTAACATCGGCGTGAAAATATCCCTCTTCGAGCCATCGCTGGTAAATATTATCTTCAACCTCGGCCGGCGAATAGGCCTTGGTCTTCTTTTCGTTGTTTTGGTTTTCCTTGCTCATCATATTTTCTTGCGCTATATTCGACCGTTGCTGCCCCGCAGGGGGTTCAGCGGTGAGATTTCAAAGGCAAAACGCCAAATTTAGGCGGCCTCGGACGTTTTGTCAAGGCATACATTAACATACCGTCTTTTAGCGACTTTAGGTAGAATTATCGTCACCCGTGGCTGATTTCAAAAGCAAAGTTTTCGACAAGAATCTGCCGCCATTTGAACGGCTGGTGGCGATTATGGCTGTACTGCGCTCCGAAGAGGGGTGCAATTGGGATCGCAAGCAGACCCATAAGAGCTTGTTGCCATACCTTATAGAGGAATCCTACGAGGTTGTCGAGGCGGTCGAGTTCGGCGATTCATCGATGCTCTGCGAGGAACTCGGAGACCTGGCCTGCCAGATGGTCTTCCACGCCCAACTGGCTAAAGAGGCCGGGTCATTCGATATTAATGATGCTTTGGAAAGCATTAACAAAAAGCTCATTCACCGTCACCCGCACATTTTCTCGGAGAAAAAAGACCTCAGCCCCAAAGAGGTTCGCGACCAGTGGGAGAAAATCAAGGTGGAATCGGGGGAGAAAAAGTCAGTTCTCTCAGGATTGCCGGTCTCAATGCCGGCTCTGCTTATGGCTTACAGGATGGGGGAGAAGGCGGGAGGAGTGGGGTTCGATTGGAATAATCCCCGTGAGGTGATGGATAAGATATCCGAGGAGATAGAAGAGATCGAAGCCGAAATGACCAAAGGGGATAAAGGGCGGCTCGATGAGGAGATAGGCGACCTTCTGTTCGCTGTGGCCTCGCTGGCGCGGAAGATGGAAATCGATCCTGAGCAGTCGCTCAGGCGCGCGCTGGTAAAATTTCGCTTAAGATTCGCTAAACTCGAACAGGCTGTCAATGATTCGGGCAAGAAATTCGGCGATTATTCGCTCGATCAGCTCGAAGCGATCTGGCAGAGTATCAAGTAAGTTATTTATCTTCAATACATTATATCGATTGGGTGACCAAACTAAAATGGTCGCGTTTGTCTTGTATGGCCATTGCAATGGCCTTTTTTTTGTTGAATTGAATTTGTTGAATCAATAATTTTTTTCAGCCTTTGCAGTTGATGGGATACTTTAAGGGTTTGGCATAGATCAAAGGGAATTGGTAATTAGGGATAAGCAGACCGGGTCATTTTGGGAGTGATCCGAAGGGAGGTTTGCCTATGATGTAACAGCGGCGCGCACTTCAGTGAGGGATTTTAGTAATCCAGTTTTTTTGCGACAAACTGAATGGATTCAAACTGACTATAGAGGATTTTATGATGAAAAAGTTATTTATTCTTACGTTCGCGGTCCTGCTCTTAATGGGCACGACCTCCATGGCTACCGACACCAGAGTGTTGACCATGGGTGACAACAATACTGTGTTGCTCGATGACGCCAATATCTGGCTGTTCCCGTCGAGAATTTTCGAGTATCAGAAGATAGCGGTTGGTGAGTTCGGCGTGAACGATGATTTCACCAACTTTGGTGTTCACTGGGCGTTCGGCAACGACAATCCGATCGTTTTCGGCACTTATTTCAGCAAGCTGGCGCCGGCGGTTCCGACCGATCTGCTTGGCGGCAATCTGGTACCCTTTGATTTCGCACTTCTGGACAACCGCCGTATCGATTTCCTGTATGGCAACCAGGTGGGCGATCTCACTTTAGGCGCCCGCATTTCCTACTACAACAGCAGCCAGGAATTCGACTATCCGGCCGATCAGTCGGAGGAAGGTTTCAGCTACTATGATTTCGATTTCGGGCTCACGCCGTCCGGCGGCGCCTGGGATCTGGCGGTGAATGTCGGGTTCGGATCCTGGACCGACAAAAATGCTGTGGGTCAAAAAGAGACTGAGGCCGATGGCTTCATGGATATCGGCGTTCTGGGCCGCTATTTCTGGCAGCGCAATCCCAACTACACGTTCATTCCTCATGCCGGATTCTTCCACAGCAAGCGCGGTATCATAGACAATCTGTACGACGGTGATCCGGCCACGACGGATGATCGGACCGACAAGTACACTTGGACCGGTTGGGATCTGGGTATCGGTACCAACTACACCCCGGCCGCCAATGTGCTGGCCGTGATGGATTTCGGCTTCATGTACGGTAAGTGGAAAGACGAAGTGGATATTACTCTTCCGGCTGCGGCTACGGGTGAAACCACCGAGTCTTATTCGGTGCTTCCGTATTTCAAGATTGGTCTTGATGCCGACGTGTTCAAATGGATGGATGTCCGTCTGGGCGCGACATCATACTGGACCAGTTTCACCGAAGAGGATAAGGGCGCGAACGAGAAATTCAAGGCGAAATACGCCGCCAATGATACTTATCTCGGTTTCGGATTCCACTGGAACAGGCTGCATGTCGACACCTACACCGATCCGGAGTTGTTCCTTCAGGGATTTGACTTCATTTCGGGCAACGGTGACACCGACATGAATTTCCAGCTTTCAGTTGTATATGAGATGATGTAGACACCTGTGACGTAGCACCTTTATGGCCCGGCCAACGGATTGGCCGGGCTTTTTTTATGCGGTGTACTTAAGTCTTTCGGGGGGTGCTGCTCGGCCAGGGCAGATGAGGACATCAGGGCAGATGAGGACATCTGCCGCTCACAAGTGGTGGTCGGTCAAAGCAGATGGGGACATTTGCCGCTCACAACGCGTTAGATGCGATCGGCAAGATCGCGTCATTCCGTTGAAAAACGGAATCCAGTCCCAGTAGGTTTCGACCTGCTTTTGATAGTTCAGGGCAGATGAGGACATCTGCCGCTCACAGTATGGGGGTCGGCTCGGTCAGGGCAGATGGGGACATCTACCGCTCACAACATAAATAAGTAGAAAGATGTCGGGTTTCTTGGCGTGTGTCCCTCGCTGTGCGAGGCCACACCCGGCGGAACACCGACCTACTTTCGATAGTTCAGGGCAGATGAGGACATCTGCCGCTCACAGTATGGGGGTCGGCTCGGTTCAGGGCAGATGAGGATATCTGCCGCTCACGGTAATAATAAGCGGGAATCAGGTGTGATTCCCGCTTTGCGCAATTCATTTTTCACAACAAGTCTTAACCGGCTGTTTGCTCCTCGGCGACTTTCTTGAGCTTGTCGTTGGCATAGATGGCTATTTCGACACGGCGGTTGGCCTGACGACCATCGACAGTCTCGTTGGAGGCGACAGGCTGAAGTTCCCCATACCCCAGCACGGTGAACCGCGTCGGGATGACGTTGTTCATGGCGAGATGGGTGGCTACGGATTCGCCCCGGCGAACCGATAGTCCCATGTTGTATTCTTCGGGACCGGTCGAGTCGGTGTGACCCTCGACGAGAATCTCAGTGTCTTCGTACTTGTTCAAGATCACCGCCAGTTTTTCGAGATTGGCCTTCGCCTCGGGCCGCAAATCCGACTTGTTGATATCGAAAAGAATCCCCGAATCGAAAGTGATTTTGATACCTTCGCCGATTCTCTCGATTTTGGCGCCCTCAAGGTCGCGCTCGATTTCCTCGGCCTGCTTGTCCATGTAGTTGCCGATATAGGCGCCTGCCGCGCCACCGATAGCCGCGCCGATAATAGCGCCGACAGCGGTATTACCGGCTTTATCGCCGATCACGCCGCCGATTACGGCCCCGGCCGCCGCGCCAATCACCAGACCCTTGTCCTTCTTTTTCCAGTTCGAACAACTGGTAAAGCTGAACGCGAGCGCGAGAATGACGAGAAAGACCAATGACTTCTTAATCATATAAGATGCCCTCCGTGGTTAATAGTTGTCTTATCCAAACCTACGTGGTTGCTAACGCAAAAGCGAGTGAAAAAACTAAGAGTCGATATTTTTGCCATCCGGAATAAATGACTCTGCCGCAGTCGGTGTACCCTGGTGGAAGACCATGCGCCAGTTGCCGTTTACAATCTTCCAGATGGAGCTTCGCAGCGAATCTCCGGTCGGTTGGTCGCCTTCGGTTATCGTCGCGCGATAGGTCACCAGCGCCACTTCAGAGGACAAAGCGACACACTTGAAATCACTAATAGAGATTCGCATCGATGACTCTTCGGCCAGGCTGGCGATAATGCTGTCGCGGTCGTAGATGCAACCGGAACTTCCGAATTCCACGAACTCTTCGGCAATAAGCTCGGTCAGTTGCTCGCGGGAATGTCGGACATCCGGTTGAAACAGGCGGGTTTCGAGCTGATAGAGAAGGTCCGACAGTGAATTTCCGTCAGCCATGGCTTACCCTCCCGGGCAAGATCAGCATTACAGATTTATTTTATTCGTTCGCGCCGTGGCACTTTTTGTATTTTTTGCCGCTGCCGCAGGGGCAAGGGTCGTTGCGGCCGACTTTGGGTTGCTCACGTTTTATGGTCCGTTCCTGTTTGCCGGCCTGAGACGCCTGGGCCATCGGGCTGGCTTCCGGTCGACCGCCCTCGGGAGCCTGTACCGCGGCGGAGGCGAGCCCCATACCGGTAGTATCGGCGTGACGGGCCACCATCGCCGGCTGTTCCCGTCGGCGTTCCTCGCGCGATTTCTGCGGCATATTTACTTGAAGCTTGAAGACCAGGTTGACGATTTCCTTATCGACTGCTTCGACCATGTCCTGGAACATGCGGAAGCCTTCGCGCTTGTAAATATCGATCGGTTTACCCATGCCGCCGTGATAGGCCCGAAGGCCGATACCGGTGCGGAGTTCATCCATCTCGGCCAGATGATCGCGCCAGTGGCGGTCGATAGTCGACAGGACGGCGTAGCGTTCGAGCTGACGCATGATCTCGTTGCCGTAGGCGGTCTCTTTCTGCGTGTAAATCTGCATGATCGCTTTGAGGATGTTTTCTTTCAGGGATTCACGCGTCAGTTTCTCGATGTCGGAGTCTTTGAACTGGACGTTGAGCAGGTATATTTTGCGAAGCTCCTCGGTAAAGCCGGTCAGGTTCCATTCCTCGGGATAGACTTTTTCGGGGCAGTAAGCATCGATTACCGTTTCGAGAATCTCTTCGATCAGCTCGACCACTTCTTCTTTGATAGACTCTCTTTCCAGCGCGGCCAGACGTCGTTCGTAGATCCACTTGCGCTGGACATTCATGACATCGTCATATTCGAGAGTGTGTTTGCGGATGGCGAAATTCTGGGCCTCGACTTTTTTCTGGGCGCGCTCTATGGCTTTGGTGACCATACCGTGGGTGATGACCTCGCCCTCTTCGACACCCAGCCGGTCCATGATACTACCCAGTCTATCGCCGCCGAACAGGCGCATGAGGTCATCTTCGAGAGAGAGGAAAAACAGCGACGACCCCGGGTCGCCCTGACGTCCGGAACGTCCGCGAAGCTGGCGGTCGATGCGTCTTGATTCGTGGCGTTCGGTGCCGACTATGTGCAGGCCGCCGCGTTCCACCACGCCCTGGCCGAGACGGATATCGGTGCCGCGGCCGGCCATGTTGGTGGCGATTGTGACGGCCCCCATTTCACCGGCGCGGGCGACGATTTCCGCCTCGCGCTGGTGCTGTTTGGCGTTGAGGACATTGTGGCTGACGCCGATACGCTTGAGCATGCGCGAGAGCGTCTCGGATACATCAACCGTCACCGTACCTACCAGTACCGGTTGCCCGGCGTTGTGCCTTTGGACAATTTCTTCGATGATGGCGTTGTATTTTTCGCGGCGGGTCCGGTAGATGCGGTCATCCTGATCATCGCGTACGACCGGTTTGTTGGTCGGGATAACCATGACATCGAGCTTGTATATGTCAAAAAACTCCTGGGCTTCTGTTTCCGCCGTGCCGGTCATGCCGGCCAGTTTATCGTACATGCGGAAATAGTTCTGCAGGGTGATGGTGGCCAGGGTTTGCGATTCGGCCTCGATAGTGACGCCTTCCTTGGCTTCAATCGACTGGTGAAGTCCGTCGGAGTAGCGTCTTCCCGGAAGGATACGTCCGGTGAACTCATCGACAATCATCACCTTGCCTTCCTCGATAACATATTCGACATCTTTTTCATAGAGCGAATAGGCGCGCAGCAGCTGGTTGATGGCGTGGACTTTTTCCGAACGCTCGGCGTGCACCCGGTAGATTTCGTCAGCCTTCTTCTGGCGTTCTTCCGCCGATAGAGACTCGTCGCCTTCGACCTCGGAAAGCATGGTTGAGATATCCGGTATCTCGAACAGTTGCTGTTCGCCTTTATCGAGCTGGGCGGTGCCGAGGTCGGTCAGGGCGATGGAATGTTCGCGTTCGTCGATATAGAAATAGAGCTTGTCGTCTATCTGGTGGAGTTTTTTGTCGCGCATGAATGACGACTCGACATCGGTCATCAGCTTTTTCATGCCCGGCTCTTTGAGTATCTTGAGCAGCTTTTTGTTTTTGGGAGCGCCGCGGTTGGCCGCCAGAAGCAGCGTTCCCAGTTCGAACTCGTCTTCGCCGGCGCCGCGATTCATCATCCGCTCCGCATTGTGGAGCATGTCGTTAATGAGCATCGTCTGTTTGCGCACGAGCTTTTCGACAGTCGGTTTCATTTCGCGGTAGCGATCGTGCACTTTGGAATCGACCGTGCCGGAGATAATCAGCGGAGTACGGGCTTCATCGATAAGGATCGAGTCGACCTCATCGATGATGGCGTAGTTGTAATTGCGGTGGACGCGGTCATCGGCGGTCTGGGCCATATTGTCGCGCAGGTAGTCAAAGCCGAACTCGTTGGCTGTTCCGAAGGTGATATCACACCGGTACTGGACACGTCGCTCGGCGTTGGTCATCTGGTTTTGAATGACGCCGGTGGTCAGCCCGAGGAACTCGTAGATTTTTCCCATCCATTCGCGGTCGCGGCGGGCGAGGTAGTCGTTGACGGTGACGATGTGGACGCCTTTGCCGGAGAGGGCGTTGAGATAGGTGGGCATAGTCGCCACCAGCGTTTTACCCTCACCGGTCGCCATTTCGGCGATTTTGCCCTGGTGCAGGGCGACGCCGCCGATTAACTGAACATCGAACGGAATCATATTCCACTCGGTCTTTTGCCCGACAACATCCCATGTCTGTCCCATCAGCCGGCTGCAGGTTTCTTTGACCACCGCGAAAGCCTCGGTCATGATATCCTCGAGTGTGGCGCCATCGGCCAGGCGTTGCTTGAATTCGTCGGTTTTGGCTTTCAGGTCGTCATCGGAGAGCGGGTGGAGTTTTTCGTAGAAGTCGTTTATTTCGTCAACGAGGGGGAGCATTTGTTTGACATCCCGCTCGTGTTTGGTGCCGAATATTTTCGTTATTATATTGCCAATCATATCTTTTCCGGAATCTTATACATTACGAGTTATCTGAGGATACAAAATTTTGATACAGAAGGCAACAGCGGGAAAAACGTAAGATAATTCTCCTTGACACAAATTTATGTTTTTGCGTATATATAATTAATCCAGTTAACTGGAGGTGGATGGCAAAAGCTATCGGCCCCGGCCTTGAGTCGGGGCTTTTTTTATATGAATTTTTTGCCGCAACCCGTAATCTTGCCCTCTTTTTGATAGTATTTTGTCTGAAGTATGCCGGTTATCGACAGTGCGAACGGCGTAGGGGGATTGCTCAGTAATCCCTGTTCGCGCAGGATTTCGTTGCGGCTTGGCTGAGCCAAAATATCAGCGAGCTGGAGTCCAGCGATGTTATTCGATTTTGGCTTAACCTTCAATTGTTTGCTCGTCAGCACGTTCTGGATCCGTTCTCGATCGACATAATCAGTCCCCTGTCGCCACAGTCGAGAGAATGATTCCTTCAGTTTTTTGTCCTCTTTACCGCCCCTTGATTCCGCGAGCACGTCTCCGGTCGATCTCATTTCCTGAAGAAAGAAAACATACCTTTCCAACAATATTGCCAGGCAGTAGTGGTACGGGTGATAGCGCCAGGTGGCGTACGTTGAAACATGATTCATTTTGTCGAGGCAAATTGTTATTACCCGGTACTGCCAGTCTGAAAGCAATCTCAGCAGCCGCGAATCAAAGCCGTCCCTCACGTTCTTGTCTTTCAGAGACTGAAACGGCGGTTTAGCCCTACTGATTTCAGTACGATGCAGTATGATGGGTTCATCGGGATGCTGCCCAAACGCATGACACTTTAAGCGCTCCAATTGGGGATGAATGACTGTCCTAACGTGCTCTAAGTCTATGATAACGCCGGTCAAACTCAGGTATCTCTCGTTATCGCTGGTGAACCGTCTGAGGTCGTGCGTACCGGTCTCATCAACGTACATGCGGTATTTCGTAGTCGACATTGCTTCCCAATCAGGATATGACAGCAGAATTTGGTTCCCGTTTCCCCGAATCGTCAGGCTGTACGACAATATATAAACTCAATCGAACTGTAAGTCAAGCGTCTACTTTGAGTTGTCGGGCATTTGCCGCACCTTACATTTGTCTTGATAAGCTGTATTTATGCGGTTAGATTCATAAGCGTATGAGCAAGCACGAGAAGGCGGTCGTGGTCGCCACCAGAGGAAGGTTGTTTGATGTTCGTGTAGAGGATGGCACGCATCTCAAGTGCGAAGTGCGCGGGGGAGTGAAGGCTGATGCCGATGCTACCACGCCGGTGGCGGTGGGTGACGATGTTCTGGTCAGCCGCAGCCACAAAAAGGGCGGCGCTATTGAGAAAGTGCTCGAGCGCAGGTCTTCGTTCGGTCGGCCCGCGAAGGGAATCGAAGGGAAACTTCAAATTATCGCCGCCAATCTTGACCGTCTGGCGGTTGTGACGTCGGTGCGCTCACCTTCCCTGAAAACCGGTATGATCGACAGGGTCATAATCGCCGCTTACATCGGGCACATGACCCCCTTTATAATCATCAATAAGACTGACTTGAAACATCCGGACGATTTCGATGAGATCGTGGCGGCTTACCGATCCCTCGAATTCGAAGTATTCACCGTGTCAGCCAAACGCGGCGATGGGATGGACGAGTTGAAGACGAATCTGATAGACCACAGAACATTATTCGTCGGTCATTCCGGGGTGGGGAAATCCTCGATTTTGAACGCGCTTATCCCCGGATTGAACCTAAAGACAAAAGAGGTATCGTCTTACAGCAATCGAGGCAAGCATGCCACTACCTCCATAGAGCTGTTTGAATTGCCCAATGGCGGGTATATCGCTGATTCTCCGGGTCTAAAGGTTATGGGGTTGTGGGATGTTCGGAAGGAGGATTTGCCGCATTATTACCCTGATTTTGAACCATTTATGGCCGAGTGTCGTTTTAAGCCATGTAGCCATACCCATGAGCCGGACTGCGCCGTAAAGGCGGCGGTAAAACGCGGGGAAATACATGAATTCAGATGGGAAAACTATGTTGCTATCGCGGACTCCATTTAGCTATTATTCTGTGCGGGTTAACTTAAAAAATGGTAATAAGTTACCGATATAAATAGAGATATGGCCTCAAGAGATATAGAGTTTAAAGTCGGTGTTATCATCCTTGTCGGTATAATCATCCTTGGCGGGTCACTGTTTTGGCTTCAAGATTATCGCCTGGAGCAGACCGCCCAGGTAGTGATGGTCCGGTTTGATGATGTTGGTACTCTTGAAGTTGGCGACAAAGTTACGGTCTCAGGAGTGCGCAAGGGGAAAGTGAACGGCTTAAAACTCACCGAAGACGGTGTTCGTGTGGAGATTTTACTCCAGACCGATGTTGTTTTGAAAAGGGATGCCGCCTTCACGATCAAGAATTTGGGTCTAATGGGTGACAGGTTTATCGCTATCGATCCGGGCAAAGATTCCGTTCTTCTGGTGACTGATGAGACGATTAACGGCAGCTATGATACGGGATTGCCGGAAGTAATGGGTTTGATGGGCGAGATGATAGTGGAGTTGCGTTCTCTGGTGGGTTCATTCAAGAGGTCGATCGGATCCGACTCGTCGCTGCAAAAATTCAATAACACGATTTCGAATCTGGAGTCGGTAACGGCCTCGATGGCGTCGTACATGGACCGAAACAGCGACCGTCTCGACCAAACCGCCACCAATTTCCACAAGGCGTCGAAGGAGTTGAGCCGGATGCTTTCGGATAATTCGGGCAAGGTTGACTCGGCGGCCCAGCGCATGGATCGTATGACAATGAGACTCGAAGATTTCGTGGGGCGGCTTGACAGTCTGTCGATGTCGTTCAAGGAGTTTGCGGACAACCTGAATAATCCCGATGGAACCCTGCAGCTTTTGGTCGAGGACCGTCGCCTTTACGATGACCTTCGCCGCACCGCTGATAATATCGATGATTTGATTTTGGATATTCGCGCCAATCCCGGCAAATATATCAATCTAAAGCTGGAGATCTTCTGATCGATGAGCAAATTTAGGCTGGCCTTTGGGATTCACAATCACCAACCGGTCGGTAATTTCGACCATGTGTTTGAATTTGCCCATCGCAACGCCTACGCGCCGTTTCTTGAGGCGCTCAGTCGCTCGGGATTGTCCATCTCGCTTCACCAGTCCGGTATTCTCTGGGACTGGCAGGAGAAGCACCATCCGGAATATCTTCAGACGGTTAAGGCGATGGTTACGCAGGGTCGCCTGGAGCTTATGACCGGCGGATTCTATGAACCGATTCTGATATCGATACCGGAACGTGATGTTCAGGGGCAGATAAAGCAGCTGAATGACTATCTCAAAAAGCATTTCGATTTTACCCCGGAGGGATTGTGGCTGACCGAGCGAATCTGGGAACCGCACCTTCCCAGACAACTCCAGCAGGCCGGTGTCAAATTTCTCCCCGTTGATGATACTCACTTCATCTATGCCGGTTTCGAGCACAGCCAGTTAACCGGTCCGTTTGTGACCGAGCACGAAAACTACCGCGTGAAGTTGCTTCCGATATCCAAGCGGATGCGTTATCTGGTGCCGTTCGGTACGGTGGACGAAGTCATCGACGAGCTCAAATCGCACGCCGAGGGGGATCCCTCGGGGATGATCATCTACGCCGACGATGGCGAGAAGTTCGGCAGTTGGCCGCAGACGCATCAGCATTGTTATGTCGATGGATGGCTTTCGAATTTCTTTGAAGCGCTCGCCAGGAATTCGGACTGGCTTGAGGTGGTGCCGTTGAAGACGGCTGCCGACGCCAAAGCGGTTGGGCGGGCCTATCTGCCATCGGCGTCATATGCCGAGATGCTTCACTGGTCACTGCCACCGACGGCTTTCGTCCAGTATGAAAATTTTGAGATGTATCTCAAAGACCACAGCCTGCAGAAACTTTATGGACGGTTCGTCCGCGGGGGGCACTGGCGTGGATTTCTGGCCAAGTATGATGAAGCCAATCTGATGCACAAGAAAATGATGGCTGTATCGGAGCGGTTGGCGAGTTTCAAAGCGAAAACCGAAGCGGAAAAGAAGCAACTCGAAACGGCCCGCGATCACCTGTACGCCGGGCAGTGCAATTGTCCCTACTGGCACGGGGTTTTTGGCGGTCTATATCTACCTCATATCAGACAGGCTATCTTCAGTAATCTTGTCTCGGCCGACAGCATCCTCGATAAGATGGAGTCTTCCAAGGGCAGCAGAATCTCAAGTTCGGACTACGATGCCGACGGCAGCGATGAGATAATTGTCGGTGGGGAAAAGCTCTCGGCGGTATTTAAGCCGGGGCGGGGAGGAACTCTACTCGAGTTGTCGATCAATGAGCGCAGTTTTTCTATCACCGATACGCTAACGCGGCGCAGAGAGGGTTATCATCTCAAGCTCGACCAGGCGGTCACACCGGGAAGCGAAAGCAAAACAGCCTCGATTCACGATTTGGTCCTCGCCAAGGAAGAAGGTCTCAAGGAGTTGTTGACCGAGGACTGGTATTTGAAGCGCTGCTTTATCGATCATTTCTTTAACGGCGGTGTCAACTATGAAGCCTTTCATTCGGGAGTGTTTCGTGAGGATGGCGATTTCGTGCTGGAGCCGTATGACAGCAGGATTGACAAGAAGTCCGGCAGTATCACGCTGATGCGCGATGGTCACCTGTGGAAACCCGAGGGTGTGATTCCGGTCAGGCTGGTCAAGACGTTCGCCTTCAATCAGGATCGTGGCAGAATCGATGTTACTTACGAGATGTCGTGTCCGGGTCATGCCGGTCAGGATGTCAGTTTCGGATTGGAGAACAATTTCAATCTTCAGGCCGGCCATGATGATCAGCGGTTTGTTCTGATCGATGGAGAACGTCCGCACGATTCATTTCTTGATACCTCCGCCGAGCACAAGGGGATATCGTCTTTTGCCATGGTCGATTCGGCCCGCGATATCGCTATCGGCCTGGAATGCCGGCCATCGGGTGACCTCTGGCGAATGCCGATTTTCACGGTATCGCTATCCGAGGGCGGCTTTGAGAAAGTGTATCAGGGAACGACTCTGTTGAATCACTTTTTCCTCAGGCTGACCGATGAGCCTACCGTGCTTCATTTCGGCCTCGTGGCGGGCACGGTCGGTCAGGTGACCGAAAATCTGAGTACGTCGGCCATTCACCACAAATAACGGCACTCTTGGTTGCCGCCGATTTTTCCTTCTTATAAGCCCGTGTGGCTGACCGTTTTTCCGTCCCCAAACATTTATTTTGGCTTTTGCCGCCACGATTCATATCTTGCGCCTGTGGTAGAAGAAATTGTCGACGTAATGGTTAACTGCCGCAGTTGTGTGGTGCTCACCGGAGCGGGAATTTCGGCCGAGTCGGGCGTACCTACCTTTCGGGGCCAGGAGGGTTTGTGGAAGAAGTTTCGGCCTGAAGAATTGGCGACCATGGATGCTTTCATTGCTAATCCCAAGATTGTCTGGGAGTGGTACAACTGGCGCCGTCAATTGATGGCCAAAGTAACGCCGAACGCGGGTCACCTGGCCATTACCGAAATGGAGTCATGGTGCGAAAGTTTTACGCTGGTGACGCAGAATGTCGATAATCTGCACCGCACCGCCGGGACTCAGGATATTCTGGAACTGCACGGCAATATCCAGCGAAACAAGTGTGTTGACTGTAACGAGCCATTCGACCCGGTCGTGGAAATCAACCCGGATAAAATTCCGAAATGCAAACTGTGCGGGGGGAGGATACGTCCGGATGTAGTCTGGTTTGGCGAGCTTTTGAATCCACAGATTATCGACCGGGCGTTCAGGGTTTCACAGGAGGCTGATATATTTTTCTCGGTCGGAACATCCGCCATCGTACATCCGGCGGCATCGCTGCCTCCGACGGCGAAACGAGACGGCGCCACCCTTGTTGAGGTGAATACAGAAGAAACGCCGATCAGCTTTCTGGCCGATTTTCAGATTCGGGAGAAATCCGGCGAATTTTTACCTCGTCTGGTTCAGCAGTTGAAACAGAGAAAGCAGGTCAGATAGCTGCAACCAGCTACTGGCTGAACGGTATAAGGTAAGAGTTACCAGTGAGATAGGCTATAACCTGATGTTTTTCAGAAAATACCGAACGTTTATTTTGATTATTCTGGCGCTGTCGTTGACTTCGCTGGGTGGCTGTGTTTACTGGAATACTTTCTACAACGCGAAGAAGGCTTTCAACGAGGCCGAGAAATCCCGCAGAGCGAGCGCCTTCGGGCGCGGACGCATAAATACGGGGCTGTACGAGACCGCCATTGAAAAATCCCTCAAGGTGATTGAAAACTACCCCAATTCCAAGTACTACGATGACGCTCTTTTTGTGCTGGGGGTATCATATTTTTACACTGAGAAATACATCTCTTCCGAGCGTCGCATGAGGGAACTTCTGGCCAACTACCCGGACTCCAAGTTCGGCAAGGAGGCCGAGCTTTATCTGGCAAAATCGAAGCTTGCCCTGCGCGATGAGAAGCCGGCCATGGAAATTTTCGAAAAGATATTCCGCTCCGATTTCAAAAGGGAGTACAAAGTCGAGGCGGCCATAGCGCTTGGGAACTACCACTTTGATGAGCGGGATTACGAGAGGTCACGTCAGTATTTTCAGGCTATCCGCGACTCGCTGGGCAGCGATAGTGAAAAGAAGATGGGCCAGTTGATGATAGCCGATGGTTACTACAATGATTTCGACTCGCGGGCGGCGCTGGGAGCGTATCTTCAGGTTCTCGGAATGAAGCCGGAGCCCGATGAGAAGTATCACTCGCTGTATTATGCCGCTCAAGCGGCTTTTCGCCTGATGAGGATTTCCGACGGGCTCGATTATCTCCAAACGCTGGCTACTGACGAAACGTATTTCGACTCGCTCGCGGTGATAAGACTTCAAATCGCGGCGGGATACGAGTACGCCGAAGATATAGCGCAGGCCGAGCAGATTTATTCCGAAGTGCTGGAGCAGGAGGAGAAAAAGCAGATCGCCGCCGAAGCGGCGTATCGTCTCGGACTGATTCATCAGTTCGATTACGACGATTTGCCGAAGGCTAAAGAATTTTACGACCAGACAGTGAAACTCGACCGTAATTCGGTGGTTGGGCTCGACGCGCTCCAGCGTTCATCGGATATAGGCAAGATCAAAACATACGCCCGGGCGGCGCTTGATTCGACGGCCTCCCAGGAAGTAATCGATGAGGCCGCGATCACCCAGTACCAATTGGCCGAGCTGTACTGGTTCAGTCTCAACAAGCCGGATTCGGCCATGATTGAGATGCAGTATGTCGTTGATTCCTTCCCGTCATCGACCATCGCTCCCAAGGCAATGGTGGCGCTGGCGCAAATGTATCGGGACAATCTTGGAGACTCGACTAAGGCTCGTGAGTTGTTCGAGCGGGTGCTGGAGCGTTATCCCCGATCCGACTATGTACCGCAGGCGCTGGAGGCCCTGGAATTGAAAGACACGCCGGCCGATACCGGTTACGCTCAGATATATCTGGACAAGGCGGAGAAGTTCCTGGTCGATCAGGAGAATATCGATTCGGCTCGCTTTTACTATCGGGTGATTGCCGATAATTTTCCTCGCAGCAAGTATTATCCTCAGGCCAAATTCAGTTTGATCTGGCTTCAGGAGCAATACAACAGCCCCGGGGATTCATCGGTCTATTGGGCCTACACCGAGTTCGTTGACTCGTTCCCCGGTACTGACTGGGCGCTGGAGGCGGAAAACCGTCTGGCAGTCAACCGGCCTCAGAGTAAAGCCAGGCAACCCAGGCCGGATACCACCGATGTTCGAGACGAGAGGATAACCGATGATCTCGCCGCCGATACGGGTGCGGTCCAGGAGGATGAGCAAGCTCTGACACCAATCGAGGCCGTTTACATCGGTCCCAACGGAGAGCCTATCAAGAACGCTCCAATTGAGCCGGTGGAAATCCGCGAGGAGTTTATCTATCCGGTTGAGGCCTATCGGCTCGGCTGGGAAGGCGACCTGTATTTTCAAATCTTCCTTGATTTTTCGGGTGAAGTTACGGATTATATCCTGAAAATTCGCTGTGAGAGCGAAGAAATTAACCGCGAGGCCAGCGAGGCTGTGGCGTCAATGATATTCGACCCGATGCGGATACCCCAGGAGCAACAGGATAGCTGGATGGTTTACAGATTTCAGGTCAGAAAACCGGAACACCTGCGATGATAAAGCCGACGTGCGAAGACACGTTTTTGATAAAAAAGCGCGACCTCAAAAACAACTACTTCTCCATGGTCTTTAAGACCTACTCCCGTGTTGACCAGTGTCAGCCGGGACATTTTGTTCACGTTCACATTCCATCGACAGACATCTTCTTCAGACGAGCGATGTCGGTTGCGGGCGTGTTGGTTGAAAGCGGCGAGATTGAGGTCATTTTCAAGGTGGTTGGCCGGGGGACACGGCTGCTCAGTATGCTTCACCCAGGCGACCGCGTGAATTTTCTCGGCCCGCTCGGCGTGTCGTTCAAACTTCCCAAAAAGAGCGAAAAAGCGATCATGGTGGCCGGGGGAGTGGGGTTTCCGCCGCTTTTCTACATGGCGACCGAGATGGTCCGCCGGGGTTATGATCCCAAAAATATCGAATTCTTCTACGGCGGGCGATCCGTTTCGGACATACTTGAAAGAACCCGCATCAAAAAGCTGGGCGTCACTTTTCATCCGGTGACTGAAGACGGCTCCTATGGGGAAAAGGGCCTTGTGACAGGTCCGGTGGAGAGGTACATAAAAAGCGGCGACAAGGCGAAAATGCGGCTTTATGGCTGCGGTCCCGATGGTATGCTGAGAGCCGTCAACGAACTTGGTCTGCGACTGGGTGTTCCCGGACAACTTTCGCTCGAGGCGCCGATGCCGTGCGGAGTGGGAATCTGCCTGGGCTGTGTGGTTCCACTTGTCAAAGGCGGATATGCCCGGGTTTGTCAGGACGGACCGGTTTTTGAAATCGGTGAGGTGGCGTTATGACGCCGAATCTTAAAGTCTCTATCGCCGGCGTCGAGTTCGCCACGCCGATAATGACAGCTTCGGGTTGCTGCGGCTACGGCGAGGAACTGGCGGCGATTTTTCCGATGTCCAAACTGGGGGCGCTGGTAACCAAGTCGGTGACGCTCAATCCCCGCGAAGGTCACCCGCCGCCCAGAACGGCCGAGACGGCATCGGGGATGCTCAACGCTATCGGGCTCGCCAACGTTGGGGTAGACCGTTTTATCACCGAGAAGATTCCGTTTCTCGAAAAGCAAAAGACGAAAGTAATTGTCAACGTGGCCGGCTCGAAACTCGAGGAGTATGTCGAGGTCTGCAGTCGATTGAACGACATCGAGCGGGTTGATATGATCGAGCTCAATATCAGTTGTCCGAACGTGAATGAAGGCGGGATGGAGTTTGGTTCCGACCCGGCGATGACGGAAAAATCGGTGGCGGCGGTAAAAAAAGTATTCTCCCGTCCCCTCATAGCGAAGCTCTCGCCCAACGTGACCTCGATAACCACCATCGCTCAAGCAGCCCAGCAGGGCGGCGCGGACGCTTTTTCTGTGATCAATTCGCTGGTAGGCACCTCGATTGACACCGACACCTGGCGACCGAGGTTGACCAACAACAAAGGCGGCCTGACCGGCCCGGCGATAAAACCCGTAGCGCTGGCTATGGTGAACGCGGTTTATGAAAAGTGCAGTCTCCCGATTATCGGAATCGGCGGAATTGCCACCGCCGAAGATGTAGTGGAGTTTATGTTATGCGGCGCCACGGCGGTCCAGGTGGGAACCTCGCTGTTCGTGCGTCCCGATGCTCCGGTGATCATCGCTGATGGTCTCAAAGAGTATCTGAGGAAAAAGAAGCTGAGTTCAGCGTGTGAACTCATTGGCAAGGTAAGGAAATACTGATGAGTGCAGTAGACAAACTTAGATCGATACAGGACAAAAACAAGTCCATGATATGCCTGGGTCTGGATCTGGACCCGAAAAGGATGCCGCCGGAATTTACCAAGAGCATCAAAGGCATGTACGATTTCGTGATGCAGATTGTTGAAGCTACTTCGGATATGGTCTGTGCCTACAAACCCAACATGGCCTTCTACGAGAATAAAGGCCCCGAAGGCATCTCTCTTCTGACCTCGGTAGTTCAGCATATGCCTGAAGATGTGGTTTTGATTCTCGACGGTAAGCGCGGCGATATCGGCAACACGGCGTCGTTTTACGCCGAGGCGCTTTATCAAAGATTCCGGGCCGATTGGGTGACGCTCAGTCCCTATATGGGCTATGATTCCATGCGCCCGTTTCTGGAGTACGAAGACAAGGGGATTTTCGTTCTCTGTCTGACATCCAATACCGGTTCCAAAGACTTCCAGCATCTGAATTGTGACGGCAAGCCGTTGTACCGGATAGTCGCGGAGAAGGTATCGTACTGGAACAAGGATGACAACTGTGGCCTGGTTGTCGGAGCGACTCAACCGGAACACATCAAAGAGCTTCGTGATGTGGCCGGCAATATGCCGCTTCTCATTCCCGGTGTAGGCGCTCAGGGCGGTTCGCTGGAGAAGGCCGCGGTCTATGGAACGGACAATTTCAAAAAGTTGGCGGTGATAAATGTTTGCCGATCGGTACTGTATGCCTCGACCGGGAGTGATTTTACCGCGAAGGCGCGGGAGGAGTTGAAAAAACTGAATGATATGGTTGCGGGGCTGCGCAGCGGCGAGATAAAAATCGAAGATGAGGCGTGGCTGGAAGTTTCCACTGATCCAACCGAGCAGTCTCCGCCGCCTCCCCCGCCACAGCCGGAGCCGCCCCAGCCACAGGTTCCGCCGGTGCAACAGCAGCCACCGCAGCAATCGCAGCCGCAGCCGACTCCGCCGGTGCAACAACAGCCACCGCAGCAGTCGCAGCCGACTCCGCCTCCAGCACCACCCCCTCAGCAGGAACCGCCGAAGAGAGAGTGGAAACTTCCTCCCATACCGGACCTCCCTTTCGTAAAGAAAAAGGATCCGAACGAATCGGCGGCGCAATCTCAGCAGCAATCCGGGCAACAGCCGCAGGGCCGGCAGGATCATCCTCAGCGCGACAGTCAGCTGCGACCGGACAATCAGCAACGCGACAACAATCAGCGCAATTTCGATAACAGAAGCCGTCGCGATCGCCGCAACCGTCGGCACAACAAGCCGTGGCGACGGGACGGGTAAGGTGTCTGGATTTTTTTAGGGCTTCAGTTGAGAGTATCTCCGCTCCATGCCAGGCCGGTGTGGAGCGGTTTTTTTATGGCCTGATCAGCGATATGTCGCGTTCTCACCAATCCAGCTCAAATCGAAGCATCGAGTAGACGAGCTTGTCGTAGTATTCGCCGTTGTAGAAATGGTGGTTGCGAAGGGCGCCGTCTTTTTTGAACCCGACCGATTCCAGCAGAGCGACTGCCGCTTTGTTGAATTTCGCGGTGGAGGCATGAACCTTATTGAGGTCACGATACTTGAAAAGGTATTTGATCAAAACACGCATAGCGTCGGCGGCATGGCCGTTCTTGCGTTCATCGGGATCGATTAATATGCCCAGTTCGGCGGAGCGATTCAGAGGATTGTAATTGAAAAATGTGATCTGTCCCACCGGTATCTTATCTTCCTTGCGGACGATTGTGAAGGCCTGCCGGTCGGTAGACTTCTCCTGATTCTTGAAGGCTTCGGCAGCTTCCGCCGGGGTTCTGAATTTTATGGGGCGTTCGCTTTGTGCCTGTGGTTCTGATTGCATAAACCAGACATGGATATTTATGATATCCTCAGCGGTGGTCGGTCTGAGAAAGATGTTTTTGCCGACAAGCGACGGTTGCGTGGGGAGCGGTTGACCTTTTTCTGCCATATTATCCTCCGATCAGTTGCTGCCTTTTGCCCTGTTTACTCTTTGAGTTCGCTTTCCATCTTCCGGTATAGTTTCAGAGCGTCTTTTATACTGTTGACGGCATCGACACGCCCCCGCAGGCTATCGACTATCACTTCTTTGTGCTCGAGAATTTTGTAGTCCTCGAAGAAACGCTGGAGCTCTTTTATGACGTGAGGCGGCAGAGCTGAGATATCGTGATAACTGTTGTAGGCCGGGTCGTGGGCGTGGACGGCTATAATTTTATCATCCTGACCTTTTTCGTCGCGCATCGTTATGACCCCGATTGCCTTGCATTCGACCATGCACAGCGGGGTAATCGGCTCCTGGCAAAGCACTAAAACATCGAGCGGGTCGCCATCGTCGCAGAAACTCTGCGGAATAAAACCATAGTTGGCCGGGTAGTGAACCGAACTGTAGAGAACGCGGTCGGCTAGAAGCAGGCCGGTTTTCTTGTCCAGTTCGTACTTGTTTTTCGAGCCTTTGGGAATTTCGATTATAGCGAAAAACGAATCTTCAATATGGCTCCCCGGACTGACTTCGTGCCAGGGATTGCTCATTTTGCCTCCTTAAGCTATTTCAGTAGATTATAATCTCGCCACTATTGGTTGGCAAACTCAATTTATAAGGTCCGACCGGGCATGCTTGTAATTGACAATGCGCGTTAAAACCCTTTAAATGCGCTATGCGAAACAGAGTTATTTTCCTTTTTGCGATCGTGCTTCTCTACCTGATACCATCGCTGATTTTGCAGGGTATCTACGGGCCGTCGTTCGGTTTTCTATCGGGTGAAGATTGCTGGCAGCCCGATGGTGAGGGGGGATGGGTCAGGCATGGCGAGCCATCGTCGCCACCGCCCGACCAGCCAAGCGTAAACGTGCCGCTCTGGGTATATTATATCCCGATTTTCCTTCCCGGTATGGTGCTTTTCCTTTTTCTGTTTACACCTTTATCGCGCCATTTGGACTCGGCCCGTCCCCAGACGCTGCCGGATGAGTCGGCGGAAAGCGATTCGGAAGGCCCGGCAACCTAAGAAAAAACGCCCTTTCGGGCGTTTTCTTGTTTTCCCCTACCACCGCGTTTACTTGTTAACGGCTTTCTTCAAAGCCTCAAGGGCGGATTTGTAATCCGGCTCGGTGCTGACCTCCGGTACAATCTGCATGTGGGTGATCGTGTCGTTTTCGTCAACAACCAGCACGGCTCTGGCCAGAAGCCTGTTTTCTTTTATGAGGAGACCGTAGTTTTCTCCGAATGATACCGTTTTGTAATCCGACAGCATTCTCATCCTGTCGATGTTATTTTCCTGGGCGTATCGACTCTGGGCCGTCGGTAGATCGGCCGAGATTGTGTAAGTGGCAACTTTATCGGCCATCTGGGCCAACTCTTTGTTGAAAGTCCGTGTCTGAATACTGCAGGTCGAAGTGTCCAGCGAAGGAACGATTGACAAGAGGCGAACCTTTCCTCTGGTGTCGGACAATTTCACGGGCGAGAAAGTGCCGTCTGTCAGGGTGACATCCGGGGCCTTATCGCCGACTTTGAGTTCCTTGCCGACCAGGGTGAGGGGCTTGCCCTGCGATTTGATTACGTTATTTCTTTCCACGATTCATCCTTTCTTGTTTTGTATTACCGTCGTTTTGCAAAGTTCTAAACACGAATGATAGACGAAAGTTCACCACGATAAGCTTTGTGAGCAAAAAAACTCCGAGGAAGCTTGCGGTGGAGCGCTAAATGTGTATTTTAGGGTGTTCAAGTTGACAATTTAGCGTACAGTGGATTTCCAAGGAGGCAATATGGCAGAATCATCCGGATGCGGCAGGCCGAGCGGCAAAGTGCTCGGTCAGCAGGACGAACCGGTGTCCGTGAAAGATGAAACCATTAAGGAGGAGAAAAAGATGGCCGTTCAGGTTGGTAAGAAAGCCCCTGATTTCGAGGCGCCGGCCTATTTTAAGGGGGACTTTAAAAGGGTTAAATTGTCCGAGTCGCTGGGCAGCTGGGTTCTGCTGTGCTTCTACCCCGGTGATTTCACCTTTGTCTGACCGACAGAATTAGCAGCGGTCGCTGCTTCGTATAAAGAACTCGAAGGACTTGGCGTAAAAGTCTTTTCGTGCTCTGTCGATTCCCAATTCGTTCACAAAGTCTGGCATGAGGCCGAACTGTCGAAGATGGTTGACGGCGGGATACCGTTTCCGATGATATCCGATGCCGGCGGGCACATCGGCCGCGTGTATGGCGTCTACGATGAGGATTCGGGCGTCAATTTCAGGGGGCGGTTTATTATCGATCCCGATGGTGTCATTCAGGGCATGGAGCACCTGACGCCTCCGGTGGGACGCAATATCGATGAAACCATCAGGCAGGTCAAAGCCTTCCAGCTCGTCCGCAAGTCCAAGGGGACCGAGGCCACTCCCGCTGAGTGGAAGCCGGGGGATATGACATTGAAGCCCGGTCCGGCTCTGGTCGGGAAGGTCTGGGAAGTCTGGAAACCTCCGAAACGTTAGTCTTGCAAAGTTTATTTGCTTATTCAGCCGGGTTGTTTTGACCCGGCTTTTTTTATGAGGACGGATTGATTTGGATTACTTGGCGTATCGGCTCGGATCGGTAATCGAGCCGTTGAGAGCCGAAGCGGCGGCGGTGCCGGGGGAACAAAGGAAAATCTCGGCTTTGTCGGATCCAAGCCTCTGCGCGAGGCCGCAATCCGATGTCGCCAGAACCCTGTCGCCCGGAGCTATCATGAGCTGCCCCTGCCCCAGTGAGCCCCAGTAACCGGGATAGGTGACAATCGCGCCCGCTTCTACCAGAACTCTGATAAGCCCTTTCTTGAGCGCTTCCAGATAGACCGACCGCGAGGCAGGGCAGATGATCAGCCGACAGTCGGAACTGACCCGCTTATTTTTGAGAATGTCGGCGGCCACCCGGATATCATCGAAGCGGCCGTTACTTCCGGTGCCGAGTATAATGACATTGACCGCGAGACCTTCAGATTCTCCCACCGGTGTTATATCGGTGGCCTCGCCACAGCGGGCAAGTTGCGGGGTGAGGTGGTCGATATTCATCTGGTAAATCTGGTGATACTCGGCGTTTTTGTCGGCCACTACAGGAGCATAATTGGTCGAGATTCGTCCCGTCAGGAACCGTCGCGTGGTGGAATCGAACGGACAGATAGCCGTAAGAACACCGGCATCGAGCGTGAGGTTTGTTAGGGTGTACCGTTCGCTGATGCTCATCCGTGAGACGACATTACCGTAATACTCGATTGTCTTGCCCTTAACATCCACGGCGGCCATCTGGCGGGCAATGAGAAGAGCGATATCGCGGGCATAGACACCGCGAGCTCGTCGGCCATTAATGTCGATTCGAATAGTCGGCGGGATCTGGAATTTGGCTGTTCCGGTAGCCCAGACTTCGGCAGCCTGCTCGACAGTGACTCCCGATGAAAAGGCGCTGACACATCCGTATGCCACGCTGTACGGGTCAGTGCCGACGACAAAGGCACCCGGGATAATGTGGCCTCTCTCCAGAGCCACCTGGTGCCCGACCCCTTCGGAGACATCGTAGAATGATTTTATTCCCTGTCTTTTGACAAACTCGCGAATTTTCTGGTGGGCCGCCGGCAGGTCCGGCCGCTCGGCCGACAGGCCATCGGCAAGCGAGACCACAATCCGCCCCGGGTTCCACACCAGTTCGCTGCCGAGTTTTTTGAAATGCTCGATAATCGTTTCGGTGTCCGAATGCGACACAATAAGGTCAGGCTCGACTTCAATCGTTTGACCGATTTCAAGACGCTCCAACTGCGCCGCCCGTGCCATAATCTTCTGCGACACGGTCTTTTTGCCATAGAGGGAGTTCGTGGTCGGATGAAGCTTGAGGCCGGGGAAATTCAGTTCCAGCTGTTCCAGCTTGAGGAATGCCGGCTTCTCGCGGATGCCATAGCGACGTCGCCAGTTGTAAAAGGCCGCCTTGGAGATACCCAGTTCGAGGCCGCACTTGTCATCATCACCAAACCGCTCCCACAAATCACGAATTTCCTTCTCCGAGAATTTCGGAAGCGAATGCTTCGGGACGTTTTTCTTCCTGCGCCAGTACGCGATCAGGTAGGCCGGAACACCGCCAAGACGTTCACCGATCTTCTCGTCGGTTTTGTACAGTTTCTGAAGACGAACCAGTTCGCTTTTAGTGGGTATTCTCTTGCGGGCGCTCATAAGGCGGCGAATTCCTTCTTCAAAGCTTCATAAATCGGTTCGAGAGGAACCGAAACGACATTGGTTTTGCCGATAACCGGCATGAAGTTGGTGTCGCCGTGCCAGCGTGGCACAACGTGCATGTGAACGTGACCGGGAATACCGGCGCCGGAAATTTTTCCAAGATTCATGCCGATATTGAGCGAACCGGGATTGAGGACTTTCTTGATAACCGCGACTGTCTTGCGGGTCAGCTCAAAGAACTCGATTGACTCCTGCTCGGTCAGTTTCTCAAGTTGGCCGACATGTCGGTTGGGAACGATAAGGGTATGGCCGGAGTTGTATGGAAACTTGTTGAGGATAACGAAACTATTTTTTCCGCGATATATGACAAGGTTCTTCACGGAGTCTTTCATCTTCAGTCGCTTACAGAAGATGCATCCCTTTTCCTTTTTGCTCAGAATGAATTCGGCCCGCCAGGGGGCCCAGAGAATTTTGTCGTCCATAACGCTATATAATACAAAAAATTAGCTAATTATCAAATTAATATACTGGATTTTATATCATCGATTGTAACGCCATGAAAATCAAGCGATTATTTTCGGGGAATTTGACTTTTTTGTTCTTTTATCAGCGGCCATTTTAGCCGTTCTTTAACTAATTAGAATTGAATGTATTACGCCCGCACCATCGGGTGGGCATGAATAAGAAAGGACTCAAAATGGCAGATAAGATTCTGGTTATCGGCGGAACGGGGATGTTGGGACTTCCGGTGGCAAGGAGGCTCAAGCAGGATGGTTTCGAGGTGTCGGTTATGTCGACCAATGCCGAGAAAGCCAGGGGGACGCTGGGCGATGGTTACGCGGTGGTCGAGGGCGATGTTACCAAACCGGAGACGCTGGCTGGTGCCATCGAGGGACATGATTTTGTATATCTCAATTTGAATTCGAAGCTGGATCCGGAAAAGTATGAGGCTATTGAGATCAACGGTACTGCCAACGTGGCGAAAGCGGCGTCGCAACTGGGAGTCAAGCGGATCGGCATGATCAGCGGAGCGTCTTCGAAAGGCAAAGAAGGCGGCATCATATATCTCGACGCCAAGGTGAAAGCCGAGCGGGCGGTGATTGACAGCGGCGTGCCGTACACGATCATGAGGCCGTCGTGGTTTTTCGAGTCGCTTCCGAGTTTTATCCAGCAGGGTAAAGCGGTTGTGCTCGGCGAGCAGCCGACAAAGTTCGGCTGGCTGGCGGCGTCGGACTTCGCCCGGCAGGTATCGACGGCGTTTCGAAGCGAAGCGGCGGCGAACAAATGCTTCTATAATCTCGGGCCGGATAAGATGACCATGATGGAGGCGCTGGGAAAGTTCTGCGCGAAGCATTATCCTGATCTCAAGCCCGAGGTGGTGTCGTTCGGGATGGCGAAGTTTCTGTCGCACATGCCGGGCATGGGCGTGCTTAAGCTGATTGTTCCGTTTTTCGAGTATTTCTCCGGGTTCGATGAAGATGTTGATCCATCTGAGGCAAACGAGATTCTGGGCGCGAGCACGACGACTTTGGACAACTGGTTGGAGAGCTGGAAAAAACCGGTGTAAAAGCACTTGCGAGGGGGCAGAAAAAATCGATACCTTGGTGTGAATTCTTACATGTTAACGTCGTAATTTCGGGAGGCTTTATGAAGCTTGTCAGAGTGTCAGTATTGTTTCTGCTTGTCGTCTTGATGGCGGGAAGCGTGTGGTCGTTTGATGGCATGCGCAAAGGGTTTGTGTTGGGCGGAGGTCTGGGGGTCAGCCCGATAGCCAGAGTATCACTGGGTGATCTCGATGAAAGCAAGGTCGGCGTTGGGGCTCACATCGTAATCGGCTACGCCTGGGATGAATTCAATATGCTCGTTTACGAAAGCAATGTCACGGCGTACGAGATTTACAGCACGTCTATCGGGCAGGGGTTTGGCGGAGCATCATGGTATCACTACTTCGGACCGCAGGGAAAGTCATTCTTTACCGTGGCCGGTCTTGGATTTTGCTACTACAAAGAGGAGGATATTGATGCCAATGATGCCAAGGGAGCCTACTTGATCGGGGCCGGGTATGAGTTCACGAGGCATGTTCAGGTGAGTATGTACTTCTCGGGCGGAAAAACGTCGGTGGACTTTTTCGGCTCTGACATCGAGTTCGGGCATAACCACATGAGTCTGGTAATCAGCGCCATCGCCTTCTAAGAAATTTCTGTTTTGTATTCGAGCCGGGGTCTTTGCGGAGCCCGGCTTTTTGGTGGTATGAGCACGATGAAACCGCAAAACGATTAGCTTGCCTGACGGGAGCCCTTGGTCTATCTTAAGGCAGAATCAGCAGGACATAGAAATCCACGAGGGAGGTATTATGAATCGGCTCAAAGTAATTCTTACGGCAGTTATAGTTCTGATTCTCGCCAGTCAAGCATCGGCATTTGACGGCAAACGAAAAGGAGTCGTCCTCGGGCTGGGGTTGGGCTTTTCACCCTGGGTGCACGGTTCATTGGATGATCCCGAGGAGGAATCTGCGCAAGGCGGTTTCGCGGGAAACGTGATAGCCGGTTATGCTCTCAGCGAGAAAGACGTTGTGCTTGTTGTGCATGACGGAGTTTTTTATACCGAAACCATTTATCGCGAGGCGCTCGATGGATCGCTTTCCAAAACCAGAGATACGGACTATCAAGGTTTTCGGGGAATAGGGTACCGACGGTATATGGATCCAGCCGGGCGATCGTTGTTTGTCACGGCGGCGCTTGGTGAGCAACGTGCGTCCAAAGAAGAAACAGGGTTTATCAGCGGCTTTGGACTGTTGGTCGGGGGAGGCATCGAATTCACGAAACATCTGGAATTCTACGCGAGCTATGCTGCCGGTACGGCCAGTCACGATGCTCACGATTATACATTCTCGCAGTTCATGCTCAGTTTTACGGGTGTGATCTACTAGCGCCTTATTCGGTGGAAATTTAGTTTGCCAAAAATTGTAGTTAGCGGAGGTGAGATGAAAGCGACCAGAGTAATTCTTATAGTGGCTGCCGTCCTGCTCATGGCGAGTCAGGCGTTGGCGTTTGACGGCAACCGAAAAGGGCTCGTTCTGGGCTTTGGGCTGGGGGCAGCGCCCCTGCTGAAAGGCACGGAGGGTAATCCGGCGGAAGATTTTGAACGCTCCGGTCTGGTGGTCAATTTGATGGCCGGATATGCGTTCAATGAAAACGATGTCGTGCTGTTGATACAAGACGCCGCCATCTACTCCCAGACTGCCTACCGTGAAGCGCTCGATGGGTCACTTGTCGCGTGGGACGACAGGGATCTTCAGGGGTTCTGGGGGGTAGGCTACCGGCGCTATTTCGCTCCTGCGGGTCGTTCGATGTTCGTTACGGCGGCGCTGGGTATTGAGGGCGCGGATGATGACTGGGGGATGCCGTCAGGTTTGGGGATACTGGTCGGCAGCGGGTATGAGATCACCAGACATATCGAGTTATACGCCAGCTTCGCCACGGGCAAAATAGACTACGGCGAAGGCGAGGATACGTTCTCACAGATCGTGTTCAGCCTGACAGGCGTGCTTTACTGATCACAGCGAGAGTTCTCGTACACAGAACCGGTACCAAGCTTCATCATTTTTGTTGACCCATCCGGCTGATATCATTGCTTGGCGGTATGGAACATCACGTACTGCCAAGGCTCGATATCAACGCCGGTGAAATCCGCGAAAAACTTCTCCCGCATTGCCGCCTGAAACCGGGCGATACCTGGCACGACCCCCTGAATGGTCACATCGTAGCCTGTGGTGATGCCGCCGACAGCGAGTTCATCAAAAGCCTATTCGGTACGCATCGCGCCACTCTGGCGGTACACGACCCACCCTACAATCTGGTGATGTTCGAGAAACAGTCGGTCGATGAATTCATCGACTGGTGCCGCCTGTGGATTGATAACACATACGCTGTGCTATCCGATGACTCCTCTCTCTATGTCTGGCTGGGGGCGGATCAGAACGATAATTTCCAGCCGCTGCCGCAGTTCATGCTCATGATGGCGGGCACTCTGTTTCAGTCGCGGTCATTTATCACTATGCGCAATCAGCGCGGCTATGGTACCCAGAAAAACTGGATGGCGGTTCGTCAGGAGCTTCTGTACTACACCAAAGGGGAGCCGTCGTTTGAAGTTCAATACACGGATATTCCGAAAATTCTTCGCGGATACTACAAAGAGGTCAATGGTGAGATGACCGAGAATCTGGAACGCGGGAAATCACCTAATATACGTCCGGGGAATGTATGGGTGGATATACAGCAGGTCTTTTACCGGATGCAGGAGAATGTGAACGGATGTTACGGCCAGAAACCGCTGAAAGCGATTGAGCGGATCATCGAGGCGTCATCTGGAAGAAGAGATATAGTAACGGATTTCTTCAGTCATTCCGGCACGACCCTTCTGGCCTGCGAGCGCACCGGCAGGAAGTGTATTACGCTTGATATTGATCCGATTTTCGCCGAGATAACGATTCGCAGGCTTGAGCACTACCGCGCGACCGGCCGCACCGGCTGGCAAGCAGGCAATCCGTTTCAGCGGGAGTTGGCGGATCGCAGGGGCCGAGCTAAGGCTGCGAGCGCCTGATCAAACTATTCCTCCGCCGGTGTATTCTACCTCAAGGTACGTTGACTCGTCCTGCCAGAAAAACACGGAGTCGGGCATTTCAAATGTCTCCGAAGACAGGGTAATCAATATTCGCACCGGAATCACCGTAGTGTCTGCTGGACAGGAGTCGCTACTGTCACGAGCAACGAAGACCTTCACGTAGTAATTTGGGCCGATGTTACTGGTTTCGATGTGACTGTACTCCCAGCAGGGACTGGTTACCGTCGTGAACACGGTGACTTCAACGTATCGCAGTTCGGCGTAATGGCCGGCATACCAGGATTGGCCAATCGAATCGACCGCTACGGCGGTCAGGTACGGATCAGGCTCTTCAATCGGTTGATACGTAACTCTCTTGTCGGATGAACATCCGGCGGCGATTATGAGCGCCACGCCCAGCAATATGATATAGTGTCTCAAGATTGTTCCTCCCTCGACAATGTGCTAAAATCGTTTTCATTCCAAAGACGTAACTTCCGGCCGATTTGTAAAATCTTTTTTTGAGCCGAATCGGTAGCCCGCCCGGCGGTAGACTATTCTTTCACCAGCAGGACATGGATGGCCTTAACGACCACTTTGACCGGGTCGCCTTCTTTGAGGCCGAGGTCATTGAGTGAATCTACCGTGAAGACTGACTGCATTTTGGAATTGGCGGGGATATCGAGTTTGACCTGACACATGATGTCCCCTTTTTTGATCTCGGTAACTTTGCCGATCAGTTCGTTTCTCGCGCCGTATTTCATGAGCTTTTCTCCCTCTTGCCGGATGGTGATTTGGCTTTTGTTTCTGCAGTCCAAGTTATGTATCAGGTCACAATTTCCGCAAGCAGAAATCAGGACCTGACACAACGGAGGCGGTCACAATTTCCGCAAGCAGAAATCAGCCTTCGACACAACTGGTTTGAATTTCCGTCTTTGTTTACGCCTTCGGGCTCAGGTTCCGTCAGGTGTTGTCCCGATAGTTTCGGGATGTCACCTGACGGTGTTTTGCTCCTGTGTCAGGTCACAATTTCTGCAAGCAGAAATCAGGACCTGACACAACGGAAGGGGTGCTAATCTTCGCAAGTGGAAATCGGGAGTCGCGCGGGGCAAAGCCAGCCGCAAGAAAAAGGGGCCGGTTGAAACCGGCCCCTTAAAAGTCGTCGACCAAAATCTATTGATCGGCAGATGAAAAGAAGACTCTACCAGTCCTCACGACGGCCACCACCGTGACCACCGCCGCCGCGACGGCCACCGCCACCGCCGTCTCTACGACCACCGCCGCCGCCACCGCGTTCTTCACGCGGACGGGCTTCGTTGATGTTGAGAGCACGACCTTTGAGGTCTTTTCCGTTGAGACCCTCGATGGCGGCTAAGCCTTCATCCTTGGATGCCATCTCAACGAAACCGAAACCGCGGGATTCACCGCTGTAACGGTCCTTAATGATGTTGACGTTTGTGACCTGCCCGTAGGCTTCAAAGGCCTGGCGAATATCCTCTTCTGTCGCTTGGTACGACAAGTTGCCGACGTAGATATTCATTATGTTCTCCAGCTTGGTTTTCCGCAGCTACAAGTTTGGACAAAGGCCGACCCGCGGCAGCGGACAAACACGTTCTCGCGCACTATTGCGCCTATATTTTAGGATTAATTTTATTCAGGAGTTCGAGATAGATAAAAACCTTGACCAATAACTAATTAACAATGACTAACATTCACACTTAATATATCGGCATGAAGTCCGGTCGTCAATAGTTTTTTTTGCTGTCCCGCCCGGATTTGCCCGGTTAACCCGAGTGGCTACACGGTCTTATGGGTGGGCCTTGATTGTCGAAACCTCCCCGCCGATGGCGGCGACCCTAACGGGCCCGCCGATGGCGGATTAGGAAACAAGGGATTTCGACCTGCCTGATTTCTTGCCGGGGGCTCAGGTGGATTTTACGGATGACTTGCCGGCAAACCAGTTGTACACCCAGGCGAAAAGCGCCCCGCCGATCAGACCGTCCACCATCCCCCAGGCCAGCCCGATAAGGCTGCCCAATGGGCTTACATTGTAGCCGCGATAGATGAGGGACAGGCAGGTCGGGTCGCCGGTCGGGCCATCGAAAAGAATAATCCACCAGGTGATAACGAACAAACCGGCACCCCAGAGGATGCCGCCCGTGAGGGCAAGCGCCCAAACATTGAGTTTCATAATCGGTCTCCGCGTTTTAGTGGCATCAGACTCTGTGGGAGAATTTCAGCACCTTCGGTTTGACCAGCCGGGCGTAGTCATTCATGGAGAGCTTAATTAGCTCCGTGTGCGACCCGGCGTTGAAAGCTATCTCCTTGTCTTCGAGAAGGCTCTCCGCCACGAAAACGTCCATTCCGTACAGGTTGCCGAACGGCGGCATGGCGCCGATCTCACAATCCGGGAAAAGGTCTTTGAACTCGCGCTCGGTGGCCAGCGCCACTTTGTCGCTGCCGATCAAATTCTGGAGAACGCCGAAATCGACCTTGTAAGAGGCCGGTAGCACCGCCATAGCCATCTTACCACCTACTTTGACCATCACGGTCTTGGCCAGTTCCCGGCCCGGAATGTGGGCCGAAGCGGCGATCTGCTGGGCGGTGTAGGCGGTCGAGTGCCTGATGGACACGTACTTGACATCGTTGGTGTCAAGAAAGCTTTTTAGTTTGTCTACTGGCATGTTTCCTCCCTTGCCTTTCTGCTCGCGCGAAAGCTGCGGCCTGTCGCGACGAAGCGTTTGTCTTTACAATAGAATCACGGATGTCGAACCGATGTTGTTGGAGGACACAAAAGACGTTTACCCCCGATGGGGGGATACAAGGAAGCCACCCTCTGATTTTAATATGCACTCAGGAGCGAGGAGTGTCAATAGCGCTTTGGTCGAGAAAACCCATCGGGTGGCCCACCGCCCTACGTTTGTTGAAGAAGTCCTCGTGCCTGGTTGTGGCAGGTCATGTAAATTCGCGTAGCAGATTTAGGTGACCTGACGCTTGTGCAGCTCTTGAACTTAGGTGTCAGGTCACAATTTCTGCAAGCAGAAATCAAGACCTGACACAACAGCGCAAAGGTTCTTCAACAAGCCCTTTGGGTGGGTTGCTCGTTGGTTTATTTTTGTGGCCGGAAGAACCAACCCAGAGGGTGGGGCACTGCGTTGTTGTGACTACTCGCTTTGGTCGAGAAAACCGAGTTCAATTTTACCGTCGGCCAGACGGGCATAGCTGAAATGGTGTATGAAATCGCCGGTGTTGATATACGTGCCGCCGTCGAGCTTCTTCTCGACAGGTATGTGCAGATGGCTTATCGCCACGATATCGAAACCATCAGCCAGCTTGCGCTGAGCGTAGGCTTCATAATCCGGCGCGAAAGTGTGGTCGCGGCGGGAAGTGTATTCGCGTGATGACCCGCTGACGGCCTTGGCGAGCGGAATAGCCCAGTCGGGGGGGAGTTTGCGATAGAGCCAGATGTTGAACCGGTTGCGAAGGATTCGTTTCAGCAAGCGGTAGCCGCGATCCGCCGGCGCCAGACCATCGCCGTGAATCAAATGCAGCTTGAGGCCATCGTACTCCATTTCAAGACAGTCACGATGAACCTTCATGCCCATCTGAGTTTCGAAGAAATCGCCCATCCAGAAATCATGGTTGCCGCTGACATAGTCGATTTTGATGCCGCGATCGATGAGTTCACTGAGCATGAAAAGCACCTGATGGTGGTCCTTTGGGATGGCGTGTTTGTACTCGAACCAGAAATCGAACAGGTCGCCCAGAATCACGAGACGGTCACCATCGAGCTTGACCTTCTCGAACAAGGCGCGAATCGCGGCGACTTTCCGGGCCTCTTTCTCCTGCGAGGCGGATCCCAGATGTGCGTCTGAAAAGATATACAATGCCATAGACTAAATATGATCTATCGGCGGCGATAGAAAGACACTACTTGACCTTCTCCATGAATCGGCTCATGGCGTTGTACCAGGAGTCATCCATCGAAGCCAGGTCGATATCGACCAGATCATTTATCTTTAGGCGTCCGCCGCCGACTCTGCCGATCTCTTTGAACGGCACTTTCGCACCGGTGAACAGTTTCGACACGTGCTTAACCATCGATGGTTCACAACTGATGATTACTCTCGATGGTACCTCGCCGAACAGCAGGGCATCGGCGCGGATAGAATCATCGAGCGTGATCCGGGCGCCGATTTGATTTTCTCTATTCGAGATACAGCACTCAGCGAGCGCCACAGCCAGGCCGCCTTCGGAGCAATCGTGAGCCGAGCGGATCAGACCTTTTTTGATAGCATCGAGCAAGGCGTCCTGCAGGCGTCGTTCGGCCTGTAAATCGAGCGGGGGAACCTGTCCTTTGGTCTGGCGGAAGATCGTGTGGAGATATTCCGACGCGCCGAGATGTTCTTTGTTTTCTCCGAGTAAAAAGACAATGTCGCCATCCTTTTTGAACCACTGGGTGGTAATGTGCGAAGTGTCCTCTACCAGACCGATCATGCCGATCACAGGGGAGGGGAACACGGCTCGGGCGGGGTCTTCGTTGTAGAACGATACATTACCGCCGGTCACCGGAGTCTCGAACACCCGGCAGGCGTCGCCCATGCCGCCGACTGACTCGGCGAAGCCATAATAGATTTCCGGTTTGTACGGATTGCCGAAATTGAGGCAGTTGGTAATCGCCAGCGGTTTGCCGCCGGAACAAACGATATTGCGGGCCGCCTCGGCCACCGCGCTTTGCGCCCCGAGACGCGGATTGATATAACAATACCTTCCATTGCAGTCAGTGGTCATGGCCAGGGCTTTTTTGGTTTTGCGAAGACGAAGAATCGCGGCATCGGAGCCAGGCCCGATAGCGGTGTTGGTCCGCACCATGGAATCATATTGATCGAATACCCAACCCTTGTGACAGATGTTCGGAGCCGAAAGCATAGCGCGCAGGGTCTCGTTCCAGTCGCGATCGAGGGGGTAGTCGGCCAGATCGATCTTCACGATTTCATCCATGTATGCCGGGCGCTTTGTCTCGCGATGATACACCGGGGCGCCACCGCCGAGCACGAGGCAGTCAGAGGGGATACGGGAGACTACTTCACCATTGAGCCTCACCGTCATCATTTCGTCGCTGGTGACACGGCCTATGATGACCGAGTCGAGACCCCATTTATCGAAAATGGCTTTGACTTTATCTTCGTTGCCCTTCTTGACACACACCAGCATCCGCTCCTGTGATTCGGATAGAAGCGTTTCGTAAGGGATCATGCCCGTTTCGCGCACGGGGACTTTTTCGATATCTATTACGACACCCGACTTGCCCTTGGCCGACATCTCCGATGACGAACAGGTGAGACCCGCCGCCCCCATGTCCTGAATGCCGACGATCAACCCCTCGCGGATGATTTCGAGAGTGGCTTCCACGAGAAGTTTCTCGGTGAACGGATCGCCTATTTGCACCGATGGGCGCTTGGACTCTGATTTTTCGCTGATTTCTTCGGAGGCGAATGTCGCGCCGTGGATACCATCGCGGCCCGTCTTGGAGCCGACAATCATAACCGGGTTGCCCTCGCCCTTCATCACCGCCGACGCCATCTCGCTGGTTTTCACGATACCGACCGCCATGGCGTTGACCAGCGGGTTGCCGGTGTAGGATTCATCGAAATAGACTTCACCAGCTACGGTCGGGACGCCGAACGAGTTGCCGTAGTCGCCGATACCGCGCACGACGCCATCCACCAGATATCTCACGCGTCCATTCGAGGGCAAGCCGAAGCGCAGGGAGTTGAGCGAGGCGATAGGTCTTGCGCCCATAGTGAAGATATCGCGAAGGATGCCGCCCACGCCTGTTGCCGCGCCTTGATAGGGTTCGACTGCCGATGGGTGGTTGTGGGATTCGATTTTAAAAATGACCGCCAGACCATCACCGATATCCACCGCGCCGGCGTTTTCTTCGCCCGCCTTGGCGAGCAGACTTTCGCCGTCGCGGGGGAGAGTTTTGAGCAGGGCAATGGAGTTTTTGTAGGAGCAGTGCTCGGACCACATGACCGAGAAGATGCCGAGTTCGGTGTAGTTTGGTTCGCGGCCGAGGATCTGTTTTATTTTCTCGTATTCTTCCTTGTTAAGCCCGTGGCTTTCAATCATTTCGGGGGTAACATCGGGTTGCTTATAGGCGGCGGCCATATTATCTCCTTATAGTAAAAACCGAATATAGCCCCCGCAGAGGGCAAGGTCAACAGGCATTTGGGGGGCGAGTCCTGATGAGAATGATGTGCAGATCCTCCGAGTCGTTATTTCATCCCCAGCTTCTCGCCGCGCTCAAGCAGAGCGATAGACTCAGCAACGCGTTTGGCTCGGGTCTCGGGACGTTTCGCGAACGAAATCCATCCGATGAACTGCTTCTTGTACGATGGAGCGAGATTGTCGAAGTGCGTCTTCGCCTTCTTGTTCTTCGCCAATGCCGCCTTGAATTCATCGGGTAAGTCCGGAGGCAACGACGGAGGGTCGGGTTTGTCCCACTGGCCGGATTTCTTAGCTTCATCCACCAGCGCCAGTCCGGCATTGGTCATCAGTCCAGTCCTGACGAGTTTGGCGACGCGTTTCTTGTTAAGGTCGGACCAGTTACTTGAAGGTTTGCGCGGGGTGAACTTGCGAACATACTTGTGATCATCAATTTTCTTTATAACGCTGTCGATCCAGCCAAAGCACAAGGCTTCTTCCACCGCGTCATCATATTCCAAAGAGGGCCTGTCCGCGCCTTTTTTGTAGAAGACCAGCCAGACGCCCTCGCTACGGCTACGGTTTTTCGATAACCATTTTCGCCAATCACCGCGGGTTTTCAGATATAATTCTTCCATCGTCTCGCTTCGAGAGATTCTTCCGGCCCGTGACGTACGCCTGAACAATATATACTTTGTATTATCATGAAACAATAATTCGGTAGCCGCCGTAGAAACTTGGAGGTGAATTGTTGGCAGGTTGGACCGGCAGTTCAAAACCACTTCAAGTCCCCGCAGAGGGATTGATATCCAAGTGATTTTGATGTAAGTTGGATTAACTCAAGGTCGAAGGACATCTTAAGGAGATAATGTATGTCACGTGAAAAGATAGAGAAGAAGGCTTACAGTTACATGGCGTCAGGCTTTAACTGCGCCGAGTCGGTACTCCTGGCGACAATAGAGTCGCGGATAAATGATCTGGATGGAGAACTTCCGCGAGTGGCTTCCGCCCTAGGCGGCGGCGTAGGCGGCACGCACGAAGAGCTCTGTGGGGCGCTTTCGGGCGGAGTTTTGGCTATCGGCCTGCTTTATGGCAGGACAAGACCGGGTGTCGATGTTCAGAAGGCGAAAGACCTGGCGACGGAATACCGCGCCCGTTTCGCAAAAGAATTCGGCTGCACGAAGTGCAGCACGCTTCTGGAAGGATTCGGCGAACAAAATGACAGCGATAAATGCCGTGCCCTGACAGGGCAAGCAGCGGGTTTGCTCTCGGATATTCTGGATGAAAAGGGGTGATGGCACTAATTTCATGTTATAGCGTGATGCCCGGTGAATCTTCACCTAAGTTGTGCCCGGTCAATCTGTGCTTAGGTTGTGCCCGGTGAATCTTCACTTAAGTTGTGCTGGTGAATCTTCGCTTAGGTTATGCCCGGTGAATCTTCAGATTCACCGGGTTTTTTACGCGATGGCTCAAAGCCCCATGCCCGTTTATCCGAGCCGCTTCATAAACCGCAGGGCATTCTGATTGGCTATATTATTTGCCGTTGACTCCCCGAACCTGCCGGTCAGGTCGTGGAGGATATCGACATATTTCCCGGCGTTCTCATGCTCGGGGAAATAAAACGGTCTTCGGCTCTGATCGGGGTGGTCATCGGTATAGAAAAAGTCAGCCCCAAGCGCGATTGCCTTCTCACCGCCCAGACTCAAACCATATTCGATATGTTTCATCAGATACGCCGGGTCCGAGGGGTGCATGAAAGCACGAACGAAATTGATTCCGATAAGGCCCTGACGGCTCATGATTTCCTTGGCGAGTTCATCGGGAAGGTTACGTCGATGGTCGTGCACCGACCGAAAGTTGGAATGGCTGGCGATAATCGGAATCCTCAGGCCCGCTGAGTCGATATGGTCAATGATATCGTGCGCCAGATCGTCACTGGTGTGCGACAGATCGACCGCGATCTTCTTGCCGTTAAGGTACTGCAGAAGCGTTCGGCCGTCATCTTTCAGCCCGACATCGGTCGTGTTGCCGCCGCCAAACCTGTTTTCCCTGTGGTGAGTCAAAGATATGTATAGCGGTCGTCCGATATCGGCTATCAGCCGGTCGAGAAACATGAAAGCGTCCTCGAGTGAATCATCGGCGCCGCAAAAAGATGAGGCGTTTTCTATAGCTGGTACTATCGCCGTTTTGCCGGATTGAGAGATCCTGTCGATTTCCTGCGGATCCCCAAAAGTTGTAAAAGAGTCACTGTAGTCGGCCAGAAGTTTGCCGTACCATGCTATCTGCGCGTTACTGACGCTCAAATCAGGCGTTTCTTCGACCGAGCTTATAGCCATCACCTGCAGCGCCACCTTGCCCTCCTTCAAGAATGGCGTGGCGCAGCCAACCTGTTGCGTGTTATCGGGGGAGGCGTTATCAACAGTGGCCAGGTAGTGGGTCATATCACAGTGGAGATCGACAACGGGATAGGTTCGTTTGGCCTGCGTCATGATGATTCCTTTCGTTTTCCCTCGAATATAAGCTATAGCTGTTCTTCGATTGATTTCGCGATGTGCGAGATAGCGTCGCCGACGTGCTTCGTGCTCTTGTTCTCGATAAGCATCATCCAGCAATCATCTCGCGAGCTTACCCGGTGCCTGACACCTTGCTTGACGATGAAAAATTCCCCGGCCTCGAGTGTCAGCGGCGGCTCGTTCTCAACGAACATCGTAAGACTACCCTCGAGAATGTAAAACATCTCGTCTTCGTTGTCGTGCGTGTGCCAGGGAACATCCTCACCCTTCGTCTTGGTAACCTTGATAAAGACGTCGTTCACTTCACCGATAACTTTCGGCGCGAAATACTCATTGAGCCGTTTACTCAGCTCTTTTATGTTTCGCTCGGCGGTGTTTCTGAATTCCGATTTTCTGACAGGTTCGCTCATGGCAGCCCCCTTCTGTGTCAATGGGTTTGTTCTGCAATCAGCTCAGCATTGAGTACACACTTCTGATGACAACTATTACGATACCAGCATACGAGGCTCTTGTCAAGGCGTGTAGTGGTCGTTCGCTGAATCGGTCGACTTGACTATTGTTGGTCAGACTGTTATGCTTGAGGAAAATCATCACAAACAAACCGGGGATGTTCATCCCCACCGAGGTGGCCTTATGATATTAAAAGGAAAGGTCGCGGTTGTGACCGGATCGAGCCGTGGAATCGGCGCGGCCACGGCTAAAATTCTGGCAGCCAACGGCGCTAAAGTTGCGGTCAACTACGTTCAGAACAGAGAGGCGGGGGAGAAGGTAGTCAGGGAGATTAAAGACGCCGGCGGCGAGGCTATTTTGATTCACGCCGATGTTTCGGTTCGCGAACAGGTCGTGGCCATGGTCAAAAAGACCGAAGCCGAACTGGGGACGGTGGATATTCTGGTTAACAACGCCAATATGAGTTTTCCCGTGGTGCCCTTCGTGCAGTTTCCGTGGGAAGGGTTTGAAAACAAGCTTCTGCACGAAATGCGGGCCGCGTTCTTTTGTTGTCAGGCGGTGGTGCCCGGCATGATTGAACGCAAAGGCGGATGTATCGTGAATATCAGCAGCGGGCTTTCGCGGGTTCCTGGTGTTGGATTTATCGCGCACACGAGCGCCAAGTCGGCCCTTGACGCGTTCTCGAAAGGGCTGGCCCTGGAACTGGGTCCGCACGGTATCAGGGTCAATGTAGTCGCTCCGGGGCTGACCAATACCGATGCCACCGCGCATCAGCCGCCGCAGATGAAAGAAGCAGTGGCCAACCATACGCCGCTGAGACGTCTTGGAGAGCCGGATGATATCGCCGGCGCCGTTCTATTCTACTGCGCCGATTGGTCAAAATTCGTCACCGGTACTTACCTGCCGGTTTGCGGCGGATCCCAAATGACTTGAGGCAACTATGGCAGAGGTTTACGACATCAAGATTACGCTGATCTCGCAGATTAAAAACTGTCCGGCGGGCCACAGAGTCGGCGATGTCTTCTATATCAAAAGACACAGCCCCGGCGGGATGTGTATGGGGGCGCTGAATTCGCTGATGCCGTTTATCACGGCATTGCGTTTTGGCGGATCGTTTTTCTGGGAGAAACAGGAAGGCGTGGGGACATTCTGCTGTCCCGACCCCGAAGTGGTCAACACTTTTCGTTTGGAACGGATATCGCGGACGGAGCAGGACAATATCGAGGCCTAAATTTCCTCTTCGCTCCGGGTGCGGATTTGCGAACAATAATTATCGATCTGTCCGGCGCCGAGACTGTGATTTTTGAGTACCTGTGATGTGACAGCCACCGCGGCTTCGCGTTCGGCCGGGATGACATAATCCGCCCCCGCCTTCTCCAGCGACCCTATATCAAGAAGGTAACTCGTCCTTGCCACTATGGTGAGATTTGGCGCCAGGCGCCGGGCGACCTTTACTGCCATCTCGGTAGCACGCGTGTCGTTCACCAGAAGCACCAGTTCTCGCGCGCTCGAAGCCCCGACTTTCTCGAGCACCTCAACACTGGTGACATCGCCGAAATACGTGTTGCCGACCTCGGTTGAAGCTTTCCGGACATTCTCAACATTCAAATCCACCACCACATAAGGGATATTCACGCTCATTAATGCCATTGCGAGTTGCTGGCCCGCGAAACCGTAGCCGCCGATTATGACATGGTCGCGAAGACCGCGCATCGATTCGGGCGCTTCTTCCGCCGAGGTGACCTTCATCAGTCTCGTTAGTCCTCGAATCTTACCGACACCGGCGGCGAAATTCGGTCCGTAGCTGATGGCGATGGGGGTCAGGAACATCGACAGTATCGCCGCAGGTATAAGACTTGCCTCAAGGGCGCTGTCGAGCAGGCCGGTATCCTGAGAAGCAAAGAACAACACGAGCGAAAATTCGCCCACCTGCGCCAGCGAAACAGCCGCAAGGGCGGCAACCCGCGGGGGAAGTCTCAGGATCAGGGCGGAAATGAAGACGATCAGCGCCTTTCCGGCCATTATGGCTGCCAGAAGTATGAGAATCGGCGTGATGTTGGTGAGCATCGTGGCTGGAGCCAAAAACATCCCCACCGAGACAAAAAACAGGCTGGCGAAAACTTCGCGGAAGGGGATCAGATCGGCCAGTGCCTGATGACGGTATTCACTTCCGGCGACGACCAGTCCGGCCAGGAAAGCGCCAATGGCCAGCGACGCGCCCGAGCTTGTGATCAGCCACGCTGTGCCCACGCTGATTACGAATACAGAAAGAATAAAAAGCTGTCGCTCACGGGTTCTCGCGACAAGGTTCAATATGCGGGGGACCAGCACTCGCGCCGCCAGCAGGACGCCGACGACTATGGCAACGGATTCAACGGCCGCAATGAGCAGGTCGGAGCCGGAGGTACCGGTGCCAATCAGCAGGGGGATAGCAAGCATCATCGGTACCACACTGAAATCCTGGAAGACCAGTATACCGAGCGTCAGGCGGCCGTGGGGTGCGTCGACCTCGCCACGCTGCTGAAGTCCTCGGAGAACGATAGCGGTGCTCGACAGAGCAACGAGAAAACCAACGAATACAGCGGAGTTGCCCGGCAGTCCGTAGAAGCGCGACAGCGCGTATGTCACTACAATCGTTATGCCGACCTGAAGAAATCCTCCCGCCAGAATCGGCTTCCAGAGCCGGCGGAGTTTTTCCAGCGATAGCTCAAGGCCGATGCCGAACAGAAGCAGCGCCACGCCAACCTCGGCGAGGGTTTCCACCTTGTGTACATCGTCTATAAAACCAAGTCCCTGCGGGCCGACTATGATACCGGCGAGAATAAAACCTGTCGTGGATGGCAACTTCAGACGGTGAAACAGCGCGACTATGACAACGCCGAATCCGAGAATGAAAACCAGGTCACGAAGGTACGCCAGTCCTTCCATACCATTTCCCCTTCCAACAGCTTGTGATCAGATGATGTATAATAATAACTAACAACGGGGCGCAAGGAAAGTTTTAGATTCCAGCCGATCAGTCTTATCGACACGTAAGAATCGGCCGCTCACTGGTTGCGGCAGGTCCTGTCGCCGATAGTATCGGTGATGTGACCTGCCGCCACGTTGAGCTTTGGACTTTAGTGTCGGGTCACAATTTCCGTTAACGGAAATCAGGACCCGACACAACGGCGGAGAAGTCTTCTACCTGTTCTATAGGCTTTGGAACCGGGGGCGCCCTTGACTCCGCTGTCGGGATGTCCTATTTTGCGTGGAGAATTGTAAAGTGTAAGCAATAGGAGTCTTATGGATCCACTGAATGACAGACTGAAAAGCTACAGTGGAGGGAGAATCCTCGATGTTGCCACCAGTCACGGTGATTTTCTGAAAGTCCTTACCGAATCATTTGGCGACTATGCCGAGGCTATAGGAATCGACAACAACTCCGAGCGTGTCAAGGCTGCGCGCGAGAACTGTGACGGAGGCCTTGAGTTCGAGGTGATGGATGGCGGCAAGATGTCGTACGGTGACAGCTCATTCGACACCGTGGCGATCCGTCACTCCCTGCATCATTTAGAAGCGCCCGGCGTAGTGCTTGCGGAAATGAAACGGGTGCTCAAACCCGGTGGGCTTTTTATCGTGTGCGAGGTCTTGCAGAGTCCGGAGATAACGGCGCCGAATGCCCAGCGACATATTCATCACTGGTGGGGCGAGGTCGACCGGGCGTTGGGCAAATACCACGGCCCGACATATACCTCTTCAGAGGTGATCCGGACGCTCAAGCCACTTGGGCTGAACATAATCGATCAGTTCGAACAACTGGATAAGTCAACCGAGGAAGAGTTAAAGCAGTTTGTTGAGTTTATTGGCAATACCGTTGACGAGTATATAGGAAGGCTCCAGGCAGCCGGTGGCCATGAGGATATAATAGACAAGGGACGTGCCCTGAAAGAGATGTACGAAAAACAGGGCTATGTGGATGAGAAGTCGATCTACGTAATTGCGCGCAAGTAGGTTTCTGCTGTAACGCTATAGTCTTGCCGAAGGGCATAGCTTGTTTAAGAAGCAGCGGGGGCAGTCGGGTCTGCGGGCCACGCAAATCGCCCGGCCGTGAAGAATCAGCATGTGCGAGAAGTCTATCCACTCCCTGCGCTCAATGATATCCATCAGGTCGTTCTCCACCTTCACCGCGTCTTCGTGCTTCGTGAATCCCAGAAGACGGCTGATGCGCATGACATGGGTGTCGACAACAATACCCTCGGCGATGCCATAGGCGTTGCCGAGTATCACCGATGCCGTTTTGCGTCCCACACCGGGCAGCTTAACGAGATCATCGAGCTTTCTTGGTATCTCACCGTTGTGCCGCTCAATCAGCGCCTTGGCGGAGTTGATAATTGATTTGGCCTTCTGGTTGTAAAAACCGGTGGTGAAGATATCCTGAGCGAGCACTTCAAGGTCGGCATCGGCAAATGCCCTCACATCCGGGTACTTCTCAAAGAGAGTCGGTGTTACCATATTCACGCGTTCATCGGTACACTGCGCCGACAGAATCGTGGCTACCATCAACTGGTGTACGGACTTATATTTGAGCGAGGTACTCGCGCCGGGGTAATGTTTTCTCAGAAGCTTAATGCAGGTCTTCGCCCGCTTGATTTTGTTGTCGCGTGATTCTCGTGGCATGGCGTTCAATCACAGGCGAGAATTACCACCCGGTCGATATCGTTAAGATCCTTCAAAATCACGATAGATTTATACCTATCATCTTCGGCGGTGAGTTGTGTCACCCGGTCCGCCTGATTGTACCCGATTTCGAACATGATCCTCCCACCCCCGGCCAGATAATTCGGAGCGCCTTTCAAAATGGTTTTGACGGCATCGAGGCCTTCCTCACCCGATGTCAACGAAATCCTGGGGTCAGCCAGAACTTCGGGAGGAAGACTCTTGTACTCTTCGTCGGAGATATAAGGCGGGTTGGCCATAATGAGGTCGAATCGCGCGTCATCGGAGATGTTCTCGAAGTAATCGGACTGCACGAATGTAATTTTTTCAGAGGCGCCCAGATCATCCGCATTCTTTCTTGCGACCTCGATTGCGTCGGAGGAAACATCAATTGCGAGAATTTCGCAATCGGGCAGTTCCTTTGCCATTGTTACAGAAATTACTCCGGACCCGACACCGAGATCCGCTATGCGAGGTCTTGAATAACCCTTCTGCTTGATAAACCTGAGAGCCGATTCGCACAATAGCTCTGTTTCGGGAGTCGGAACCATCACGGCCGGTGAGACAAAGAATTTTCGTCCATAAAACCACGACTCTTCGAGTATGTACTGCAGAGGATAGCGGGTGAGGCGCTTTTCCATGATCTCATCGAAGCGTTTGAGGATATCATCATCGATGAGGGTTTCACCGTGAAGGTAGAGTTGAAGACGCCCGATATCGAGAAGATAACAGAGAATAATTTCGACCTCGCCGTTGGCGCGTTCGATCCCCGCCTTTTCCAGAATTTTGCCCTTCTCGGAAATAAAGCGGGGGAGATTGTCAACTGACGGCTTCACGGTCTTTCGAAAAGCGCGGTTCATGCCCGCGCGCTTCGTAATCTTCCTATAAGATACAGCAGAAACACCACCCCGATCCACGAATAGCAGAAAGCGTAAGTCAGAGTGGGGGAGAACTGGATCGAATGGGGAATCAGATATATGAACCACATGACAGCGAACGAGCCGATTGCGAACCATCCGAGCGCTTTCGGTGAGTACAGGTCTTTACCCCACTTGTTCTTCGTCAGCGTGCCGAGAGTGGCAAGTGTGACAAACAACAGGTAGACGAACAGAAGCTGGGTTTTGTTGTCGGTGGCATCGGTGCCAAAGGGCACACCCTCCCACGTTCCCCCGAACGCGTACCAGTTCATGGGAATTCCAAAGGGGTAGCCGCCCAGGAAGGCGCACACCGCGGCCAGCAGCGAGTATTTGGCCATCGGCATTACATCGGTTCCGCCCTTTATCAGCGCGAGCGCGTGCATGGCCGCCATGCTGATAAAGAAAACGGTCGCGAATATCAGCACAATGTGGGTCAGTGTGATGGCCGAAGGTACGGCTCCGATAAACCGGAACATGAACGGCGAACCATCCGGCTGGGTAAAAGTCGCCAGGGCCGCGCCGGTGCTATCGACCACCTCGATATAGTAGTAGAACCGGCCGTTCCTGGCGCCGGCCGTGACCTCGGCGAAATAGCAATTGGCGGCGGTATCGCACGGGCTCATCGGCATTATGTCAAACGTCGCGGGATCGGCGCCGCGAATCTGCCCCGGGCGAGACCTGCGGAGCATCGGCCACGCGTTCTCGTTTATGTCGCCTTCGATTGTCAGCGGTATCTTTGTCCTTTCGAACTCCAGGCCCTTGGGCACGGAATTGTATTCGAAAGTGTATCCGTTTTCGTTGTGACTGAAATACTCCGGCCGCCCGCGTGAATTGTTGCGGGCGATGTACAATAGCGCGATAGTGAGAATTACCGCGATGACAATTCTTAGTGCTTTCATGATTCCCTAAACTCTATCTGCTGATTGAAGTTTGAGTGATTCTTCCTGATCGTGCTGACGCAGCTGCTCGATGACTCCATCGAGGTCGCCTTCCATGACTTCTTCAAGTCGATATAGTGTCAGGCCGATGCGGTGATCGGTGACGCGCCCCTGCGGAAAATTGTAGGTGCGGATTTTGGCGGACCGGTCACCGGTGGAAACCATCGAGCGGCGCTGAGCGGTCATCTTCGCCTCCTGTTCGGCGATCATCTGGTCATACAGGCGCGCCCGAAGGACTTTCATGGCCTTGATTTTATTCTTAAGCTGAGATTTCTCATCCTGACAGGTAACCACCAAACCGGTGGGAAGGTGGGTAATCCTGACGGCGGAATCGGTGGTATTAACCGACTGCCCGCCCGGTCCTGACGACCGGTAGACATCGACCTTAATCTCGTTTTCTTTTATCTCGATATCCACTTCTTCGGCCTCCGGGAACACGGCAACGGTTACGGCCGAGGTGTGGATTCTTCCCTGAGATTCCGTGAGCGGTACACGCTGGACCCGGTGAACGCCGGACTCGAACTTCATCAGGCCGTAAGCGCCTTCACCATCGAGCGAAAAGATGATTTCCTTGAAGCCTCCGGACTGGGCCGGGGCGGAGTTCATGATCTCCATCTTCCAGCGCTTCGAGTCCCCATAGCGCTGATACATGCGGAAAACATCGCCCACGAAAATGCCCGCTTCGTCTCCGCCGGTGCCGGCGCGAATCTCGACTATCGCGGCCTTATCGTCGTTGGGGTCCCGCGGAAGCAGCTTGAGTTTAAACTCCATCTCAAGATTGTCAATCTGAGCTTCATATTGAGCCAGTTCTTCCTTCGCCATCTCGACCATCTCCGGCTCGTCGCTCTCCTCGATAATTTCCAGTGCGTCCTCGATTCCCTTTGCCGCCTTGCTGTAGGCCCTTCCCGCAGTCAGAATATCCACGAGTTGGCGCCGTTCCCGGTTGAGTTCAATCATCTTCTTCTGATTGGACAAAATCGCCGGATCGGACATCTGGTTGTCTATGTTTTTGAGCTTTTGTTCTAATTTTTCTACCAGTTCAAGCATACTCTTCCAACCTGAAAATTTAAACAATGTTACAAGAATTTTTGTAGCAGAGCAAGTTGTTATATCGCGGCGTAGCTAAGAGACGGGAGTCTTGTCGGCTTCAATGGTGGCCGGAACCAGGCCAAGAGAGGCCTTCAATGCGGTTATTCCGACCTCGAGCTGATCCATCGATGGCTCTTTGGTGGTGATCTTCTGGAGCCACAGACCCGGTTTTATTAGAACCCGGGTAAGGCGGCTCTCACGAGTTTTTCCGGAAATCTTAAGGAGCTCGTAGGAGCCTCCGGCGACAATAGGTAAAAGCGAAAAGTGGATCGCGAAGCGGGTCAGCAGGGCGGGGGCGTGGCCGGTGTATAGAGCATAGATGGAGTCGGAGACAGCGTAGATGAGAATCGCCGTCAGGGCGACAATCAGAATAAACGAGGTACCGCATCTCGGGTGAAAACGCGTGTGGCAGGCGGCTCTCTCCGGCGTGAGGTCATCGCCCATCTCATGAGCGAAAATGGCTTTATGCTCCGCCCCGTGATACTGAAAGATTCGCCTGAACTCCCCGAAAAGCGAGATAATCCACACGTAGGCGACGAACATGGCAAGTCTTATGGCCCCGGCAATAAGGTTGAACGAGACCGCGTTTTCATCGACCTTGAAATAGTTCGAAATAGCCAGCGGCGTGAAAAAGAAAATCAGGATACCCAATCCGATGGCCATCACGGCGCTGAAGGCCAGCCAGAGAGCATTGGACTTGCGCTGCTTCTCTTCGTATTCTTTTCCGTTTCTGGCAGCTTCTTCTTTCTCGATTTCCTTCATGGCGATGTCGGCGGAGAAATTGAGGGTCTTGATTCCGATGATGAGCATCTCGACGAAGGCGATTGCTCCCCGGATAACAGGGATGTTAAGCAGCTTGTGCCGTTTTGAGAGGGAGATGTAGTCTTCGGTTTTGACCAGGATCTGGCCATTGGGCTTTCGAACGGCCGTCGCGATTCTGTCGGCCGAGCGCATCATTACGCCTTCAATTACGGCTTGTCCGCCAATGTTCAGATCGGGCATGTCTTTCTACTTTCTGCGTGTACTCGCCATCGCTCGATGGTGTCAGTCAATAAATTATAAAGCGGTGGCGCCCTACACTACATAGATACGCACCGCTGATACAAAATCGTGAGAATTTTTGAACTACTCGCTCTTTTGATCCAACTTGTATTTGCGACGGAAACGCTCGACACGACCGGCGGTGTCGATCAGTTTCTGCTTGCCGGTGAAGAAGGGATGACAGTTGGCACAGATCTCAACCTTGATCTCTTTTCTTGTGGACCGCGTCTTGTATTTGGCGCCGCAGGCACAGGTGATTTCGAGTTCATGATACTCAGGATGAATTCCGGATTTCACAGCAATTGTCCTTTATTCGAGTTCTCTTGTTTGCTAACCTAATTAACACAGCCGGGTTCCCGGGATATGTCGGCAACCCAAGCGTAGTAATATATGAATTTCCTCAACTTTGGCAAGGGAGATATTGATCCTCTTCGTCCACGCAACCCAACCTTTTGGTACACAACCGATTAGACCACGCAAGCCAAATCAGTGAGCCGACAGGACAATTGACCAATAGCATTCGTCATTCGTCAGGCGCTCGATCTGATAGTACTTACCGAAAATGTCCCGAAGCTGGTTTTCGCTGAAATAGTTCTTCAATATGGCGAACTCTTTGCCGGAATTGAGAAACCGCTGCTTATAATTGTTGCCGTATTTATCAGTGCCGACCGACTGCAGGTCGGGACCTTCGGCGGGAGGGTTGTTGTCAATCATCCAGATCTTCCCATTTTCGGATAGCAGAGGCTTAAGCATTCCGCAGAAGACATCATAATTCTGCAGGGGTTCGTGCGAAAACCAGAAGCCGAGAGTTATGAGATCAAATGAGCCGGCGGCAACCGGCAGATGGTACAGGTCGGCTCTTACAAAATCTACCGGGCACCGGTAGCTCTTCTTTTTCGCTTCGTCGATCATTTCGCCCGAGATATCGCTGGCCAGAATATAACTCGCCGTCCGGGAGATCCTCACTGTCCAGTAGCCGGTGCCGCAAGCCAGGTCAAGAACAGTTTTGTCTCGGGACAATTGTTTGAGGTCTTCCGACAGAACCGCGAGTTCCTTTTGCTTCTGCGGAATGTCGCGGTAGTAAATCTGTTCGTATTCGGGGGCGCGCTGCTCGTAGTATCGTATGATGGATTCTGGATCCTCAAACATAACTTCACTCTGTCTTCTTTATGAGTACCGATGCGAGATGTTTGCCCAGCTCGCCTATCCGGGCGGAGAGCTCAGCGTCATCCGCGGCGCTGCCTTTTTTCCTGAACTCCGGAGAGGCATAGGTAATGAGACCTTCGTTAACCACCTCCACCCACTTGAAGAATCCGGCGATAACACGTCGGGCGCCTTCGTAATACCCGTTCTCACCGCCGACAAGGATGATGGCCCCCGGACGTTTCTTCTTCAGCAGTTTGATGAAGTCATGGGCCGGGTCGGAGTTTTCGAAATCAGCGGGCCGGAAACAGTTGCATCTGTCTATAAATGCTTTGGCCTGGGCCGACACCGAATCAAAATAAACCGGTGAGCCGAACAGAAGAAGGTCGCATTCGTTTACGAGCAGGTCGTAAACCTCGTTGAGGTCGTCCCAGAAGCAAAAGCGGGGAGTGGGCGCCTCGCCGCAGGCCTGGCAAGGGATGAATTTCAAGTCGTTGAGTTTCACAAAAGACATCTCGGCCGTCTCGTGCGGTCCAAGAGCATCTATGACAGCCTCCGAAAGCCTGTGAAGAATTATGTCTGTCGATGCTTCTTTGACCGGCGAACCCGATATCGATAGGATTTTAATCAAGGTCCACAGCCTCCAACTCGTCCAGCTTATGATACAACCGCAGTATCTCATCTTCCAGTGCATTTTTGCGCTCGGTGCTTTCAGCCAGTTTCTCCCAATCCGAGCGCGGGATGCCATGGTCAATCGCCTCGGTAAGGGCGGCAACTTCCTTTTCAAGATCGGCTATTTTGGAGCGGGTCGATTGAATGTCTTTTTTGAGCCGTGAGCGTTGGCGGGATTTCTCCTTGAACTCGAAATAAGATTGCTTCGATTTCGGCTTCCTGTCCGGAGCCGCTTCGGCAGCCATCCGCTCGGTCTTTTCGCGGAAGAACGAATAGTTGCCGCTGTAAATGCTTATCGAACCGTTGCGGACATAAATTATTTTATTCACTACCTTATCGAGGAAATAACGGTCATGGCTGACTATCAGGAGGCTGCCGTCATATGCACCGAGCGCTTCCTCGAGAACCTCGCGCGATACTATATCCAGATGGTTGGTAGGCTCGTCGAATATTATGAAGTTGGCGGGATGATATAATAGCCTGGCCAGAGAGAGTTTGGTCTTCTCGCCGCCGGACAACATGGCCACTTTCTTAAGTGAATCATCACCCGTAAAGCCGAATCTCCCCAGAAACGACCGGATAGTCCCCATCTCCGCAGTCGGGTCAACCTCCCAGAGGTTTTCCAGCACGGTGCGGTCGGGATCGAGATCCGTAAGCTCCTGATCGAAATAAGCCACATCGACATTGTTACCGAGTTTGATATCACCCTGTATAGGCCCCAGTTCCCCAATGAGTGTCTTGAGCAGGGTCGTTTTGCCCGAACCGTTGGCGCCAATAAGTCCGACCCGGTCACCGCGGTAGAGATCGAAACTGACATTCGTTACAACGGTGGTGTCGCCATAACCGACCGCTACATCGTCAACCGCCAGAACATGAGCGTAAGAGCGGCCGGATGACTGTACTCTGATAGTCGGTCCGCGGCCATCGGTCTTTGGCGGGGGGAGGCGTTTGATGCGCTGAAGGTACTTCAGTTTCGACTGAGCCTGCTTGGTTTTCTGGCCGGCCATGTTGCGCCTGACGTAGTCTTCGAGCCTGAGGATTTCCTCCTGCTGGTGGCGGTAGCGGTGTTCGTGAAGGCGTCGGCGCTCGGCCCGCTCGCTTAGATACTTTTCGAAAGTCCCCACATAAGTATCAATTTTGGCGGACTGAATCTCCCACACCGCCTGCACGGTATTCTGAAGGAAAGCGCGATCGTGCGAGACAACGATATAGGCTTTATCGGTCTTGGTCAGGTAATCCTCGAGCCAGAGTGTCGATTCGATATCCAGATGGTTGGTCGGTTCGTCCAAAAGCAGCAGGTTGCCCTTCCCGGCCAGAATGCGGGCAAGACCGGCCCGGTTCTTCTCGCCGCCGGAGAAATTGACCAGCAAATCTTTATGGCGCTCGACGGGGAAACTCAGCCCGAGCAGTATAGTCTTGATTTCGTTTTCGAATCCGAACCCGCCCTCATGCTCGTATCGATTTTGAAGATGCCCCAACTCGGCAAGAGTTGACTGATCCGAGGGGCGACTGGCAAGATGTTCTTCGAGATGAGCGATTTTCCGACGAAGGTCGAGCAGGTCCTGTCGAGCCGAAGCAACGTAGTCAAACAGACTGTGCTGGAGAAGTTCCGTCTTGTCCTGCTCGGCATAATCTATCAGGCACCTGCGGCTTTTGTTGATCGTCCCTGAATCGCACTGCTGATAACCAACCAGCAAATCGAAGAGAGTGGTTTTGCCGCTGCCGTTTTTGCCCACGAGGCCAATCCGGTCGCCGGTCTTGACGGTGAAAGAGACATCATCGAAGATGACTTGATCGTTGAACCGTTTGCTGAGTTTTTCGGCCGCAAGGAGGGTCATGGCTGCTCCTCAACGCGGGTACCTCGCGAAAGCAGAATCTCCGCGGCAATAAAAAGCAGCGCCAGCCAGACAAAGATCGGCCAGAGTTCGCGGCCGAAACGAAACTCCGAGATAACCGCAGCCATCTCCGCATCATCGGGCAACACTTTCATCCCCGGCGCGCCTGCCGCCATAGCGAACTGGTCAGTATCGACAGAGGTGAGATCGGATTCCTGCGGATCAATATTCACCGCCAAGCGGTCGATTTCACGTCCTGCGTACACAATGTGATAGATGCCCGGAATGCCCGCCTGTGTGATCCGCAGCACCAGCGAGCCATCCTGCTCCTGCGGCGCTATGGCGTACTGGCTGGAGTCAGGCGCAATCAGCTGCATCGAGGTAGCCAGCGCGCCCTTGACCGAGATTGTCCTGGTCAGATTCGTTCCGCAGTAAAGCCGAAGGTCATAGGCCGAAAGATCAGCGGCCAGATACTCGGCGATCCTCGATATGAACGGCACGAAAAAGGCATGACCGGTCAGGTCCGAGAAGCGGGCGTCAAGCGGCGCCGTGAATGTGAGAACTCTCCCGGTGATATACCGCGACTCGACCAGAGCCGGTCGGTCGCCGGTAAATCTCATGAGTGTTCGAGCGCCGGGCACGGTGCGCATTCGGGGCAGGGTATAGAATTTTATTTCCGGCGGACGGTTGTCCGTGAAATTGAACACGGAGAATATCGGATGAGCCATTTCGAACGATCCCAGAGAGTAATACCCGGCCCGGGTGAAGGTCCTTGGAACCGGCTGATCGTAAACGACGCCGGTCAGACCCGACCAGGTCGAGTTGAAAAGTCCCGTATCAGATTCGGGTCCATAGGTGATGAGCAACGACCGTCCCTGTCCGACAAAGGCTTTGATGCGCTGGGCATACGTTTCCGGCAGCGGGGGAGCGCCGGCGAGAAAGATTACATCGTACTCCCAGAAATTGACACCAGACAGATTCTGAGGCTCGGCCACTTTCACTGACCAGTACTGGTTGATGTCGTTTGATGGCGCCAGGGCGAGCGAAAGAAGGCCGCCGGTGTGGTCACCGTCTATGATAAGCAGGTTCGATCTCTCGGGGATGCGGAAACTGAAATAGTAACGATTATCGCCCTGATACTTATCATCAGAAAGCTCAACGTATCCGGAATGGAACCCGGTGGTGGAAACGGAGCGGGTGAATCTGACAGGAGTTTCATCGCCGGCAGGAGCGTCGAAATCGCTCTGGGCCACCCTGTTGCCGTCGATAAACAACGACGCGATGATATCCTGCTGAGCATTTTCGGAGTAATTTTTCACTTTGGCCGTTACGGTGAAATCATGACCCGGAAGGATAAGTTGTCCGCCGAAGTCCAGCTGGGTGATGCCGAGGTTGTCGTTTGGCTCAATAGGAAGGTCAACGAAATAGACCGATGCCGGCAGGTCAGTTAAGACGGCGCTGTCGGGGAGACTGCTGCGCTGTCGGTCCGTTACGATATAGAGTTCCTTGTTGACGTTGACAGCGCTGCCGAGAAGCTCCGCGGCCTGCTTTAAACCTTCAGTCATAGCGGCATCATCGAATGCCGGCGAAATCTGATCGAGCTGCTCGATTGCTATAACCGGCGATGTGAAGTCTGTCGCTTCAAGACCGGTGTCGGTTCCGGCCAGAGCGACAAGGTGAACCTCGTCGGATTCACCAAAGGTCTCAAGCAGCTTGCGGGCACGGTTTTTGGCGATATCAAACAGGTTACCGTCGACCACATAACGATTCATCGAGGCCGAGTTGTCAAGTAACACCACGGCTGACACCGAGGCATGCGAGCCAACCGCACCGGATCGTGTCGTTGGCCGGGCAAAGGCAAGCACCACGAGCAGAATTATCAGCATGCGGATGATGAGCAGCAGAAGCTGCCTTATCTTGAGCCGCCTCACCTGCCGCCGCTGCATCGCCTTCAGATGCTTGAGCGACGAGAACTCGATGACTTTGACTTTTCTTTTCGAGAACAGATGGATAATCAACGGTATCAACGCCGCCGCGGCGGCAAAGAGTACCGTTGAATTCAGGAAATTGAACATGTTAGCGAGCTAAGTTACAGCTGTTCGAGATACTTCTTGGCTTCTGCCTGATGGCATTCTGCCGACGGCAGTCGCAAGACGTTCGCGAAATACTCTTCGGCCGCCTGTTTGTCACCGGCCTTGAGCATGGCTTTACCCAGCCAGAGGTTTATCATACCGCTGTAAAACGGCCTCGTCTCGAGAAATTCGGCCGCCTTGAGATTCTCGATCGCGGGATTCACATCGCCCAGACCGAGTTTGGCCACGCCCAGCCACATGTAGTGAGTAGAGGAAGCCCGGTAGATGGAAATCGCCTGTTCGAAAAGACCGACTGCCTGATGGTAATAATCGGTTGCCGCTTGACGGTCGGCTTCGCTGCCCGATTCGTTGAGAATGTTCGCCAGCATAACATAGCCCTCGCCCTGCGCCGCCGCCTGTTTGCCGCTTCCGATATTGTCCAGCAGAATCGCCCGGGCCGTGCTGTCATCGCCCTGACACAAATAGTACAGAGCCAGATTAAAGTCGACCAGATTATTGTCCGGATCAAGATCATGCGCTTTGGAGTAATCCTCAAAAGCGCCGCTGTAGTCTCCGTTCATCATGCGATAGGAGCCCCGCGCCATGTATCCGGAGGATTGACCGCTATCGATACCGATCAGAAGGCTCTGTATCTCGGCCGCCCCGTAATAATCAGCAGTGTAAAAATATGCCCGCCCAAGAAGCCTCGCGGCTCGAACGGAATCACGGCTGTCGGTCGAAATCTCGAGCGAACGCCGGGAATAATCAAGCATCAGATTGTAATTGAGCATTTGCTCGGCCAGTTGGGCGAAATCGAAGTAATCTTTGGCGGAGACAGTGAGCGTATCAACATACCGTTTCCACTCACCATCAAGCTCGCCTGCCGATTTGCCGTAAGTCTCTTCGAGTTTTTGTCTGAGATTGAGATCATCGCTGGCGGCGTAAACCTCTCTCAGGCGATCAAGGCCGTAACTATCGATCAGATATCTTACGAAACTGGCCGAAGCTCTGTCGGCGGTTAATGGATCGGCGGTAAGATAAGCATGGGTATTGAGAAAAGACTCTATGGATAAGCCGTCATTTTCCTTCAGAATCCGTTTCATGTCGGGAGCGAAAAATGAGTAGTACCCGGCCAGACCTTCGGCAATAAACGGAGGAGCATAGCCATAATTTCGCAACATGGCGGAGTAGATCAACACGAACGGATCAACGGTGTTGACATTTTTGTTGTAGATACCATAGGCGGCGCCGCGCGTCGGGTCGACCGCCATACCAAAGCGGTTGTCCCAGATAACCGAGTTAATCTGGCACGGACAGAGATAGACCGATGTCTTCCCGGGAAGCGTGAAGCCGGCAAACACCTGGAAACGACGGTAGGCTATATCGAGATATTCTCTCACCGCGTGCGCGTGAAAGTCGGCCAGCGTCGTGGGGACATAGTAAATATCCATAAAGGCCGCCGGCAGCACCGAAAATGTCTGATAGGTCCGGTGACTGTAATCGCAATCATCGTCTGTTTCGACTTTCTTCAGGGGAGTTATCACCAGATTGTAGCGTGATCCATTCTTGACTTCAATATCGTCGATTCTGGCGGGAAGGGAGTACTCCATGAGAAAAGCGCGGGAATATGTGTTCACCGGAGGGCCAAGTGTAATAACCTGAGCGCTGAACTGCACGGAGGCGCTGTCAATCCCGGTAAATCTCACTTCGACCGAAAAAGGTCCAACCAGCCCGCTGGCCGGAGTGTCCTTGGCGAATGTCGCGCTGTCCTCAAACAGCAGTGCATAACTCTCTGTCTGCGTGTCATACTGCGATACGGTCAACCGGCACTGCACACCGTCGGCAGCGCTCGAGAAGACCGGCAGACACAGCCCAATAAGAATCAGGGTAAAAAATAGTCTGGTCATCTTTACTTATACTTCTAAATCAGGGTCTGGTTTAAATTCAGTTTCAGTTTTGGTCGGTTTCCAGCACCAGCCGCCCGTCTTTAAGAACAGGCAGAACCGGCATGGAGTCAGTCGCCGAGGCAACCGCGACATCATCGGCAAAGCCAATCGAGGCCAGAAAGCGGCCATGCTCGCCTTCGGCAATGGTCTGTTTGATCCTGCCTTTGTTGGTGCGATACAGCAGCAGCGCCAGCGAGGCAGCATCGTTTTGAATCAATTGAGCCTTGTGCTTTTCCATCAGGAGGTCAATCAACATGCCGCCGCAGATTGTGTCCTCGATAGAAAAGTGACCGTCGCGGCCAGCACAGGCGATGATAGTGTCTTTGTTTTCTTTCGCCAGTCTATCAGCTACCACCGAGACATTCGTCAGGCCGCAGGAGATAACGGGATTGGCGTTGTGGGTCTTGACGAACAGGCCGGTACCGTTGGTCGTGGTCATAATGACGAATTTGTCGCCGACCGTCGCGGCGGTGAACTCAGCCGGCGAGTTGCCGACCTGAAAATTCTCGATTTTGACTCCCTTGCGCTCCCCGGCCAAAACCGCCATGTCGCCGCCAATCTTGGTCCACATCTCACCCGCCTCTCCGGGCCCCGGCGTCGGTATAACGCCCCGGGCGCCGGCGGCAAGAGCAGCGCAGATCGATGTTGAGGAACGAAGTACATCGATCACAACAACCGCCTTTTTAGCGGTCGTGGCTTTACTCAGCGGCACCGGTGTCAGATAGAGGTCTATCTTCATAGCTCTACTTATGTGTGCCGTGTTTATAAAATGGAGGTTTCACGACGGTCGCGGGGAATCTCTTGCTTCGTATATCAATATCCACGGTTGACCCTATTTTGCTTTTGTCCGTTGGAACATAGCCGAGCGCTATTGGTTTCTGAAGCGACGGGGAGAAAGTCCCCGAAGTAACACTCCCGACCATGGCGTCACCATCGAAAATATCATAGCCGTGACGCGGGAATACTTTCCCCTCGAGTTCCAGACAAACCAGCCGCCGCTTCGGCTTCTCTTCTTTCTGGCGCAAAATTATATCTCTGCCGATGAAGTCTTTGTCGAACGATACAATCCAGCCCAGTCCGGCCTCGATGGGGGAGGTGGTCTCGTCGATGTCGTTGCCATAGAGCGCCATCTTCATCTCGAGTCTCAAGCTGTCGCGGGCTCCCAAACCGATAAGCTCCAGCCCCATCGGCTTGCCTTTTTCCATAACGGCGTTGAAGAGCGTCGTGGCGTGTTGCGGAGGGATATACATCTCGAAGCCATCCTCGCCGGTGTATCCCGTACGGGAAAACAGAATCTTAACCCCCGCCACTTTGGCTGTGGCGCAGGTATAATATCTCATGTTGTCGAGGTCGTAATCGGTCAACTGTGACATGAGCTTCTGGGCGTTTGGCCCCTGAATAGCCAGCAGGCCGAAATCATCTGAGCGGTTTTCCAGACTAACATCGCCAAAAAGCTGCGACTGGAGCCACTCGAAGTCTTTGTCGATGTTGGAGGCATTGACCACCAGGAAATAGCTTTCCGGCAGGCGATAGACCAGAAGGTCATCGACTATCCCGCCGGTTGGCAAAGGCATGCAGCTATACTGTATTTCGCCTACTTTGAGGGAGGAGACATCGTTGGTGGTGGTTTTCTGGAGAAACGCCAGGGCATCCGAGCCCGTGACCTCGAACTCACCCATGTGGGACAGGTCGAACAGGCCGATATTTTCTCTCACCGCGAGATGCTCGGCGGTAATTCCCTTATACTGAACGGGCATATTGAAACCGGCAAAAGGGACCATTTTGGCGCCGGCGGCGACATGGAAATCGTAAAACGGGGTTTTAATCAGTTGTTGTGCGTCAGACATTTCTATATTCCTTGCCCCGTGAGGGGCCTTTAAGCTTGTAATTTGAAGTAATAAAGCCGATTGCGAGCGAATGTCAATATCATAGTTGGGGGAAAATGGGAGGCGACAGCTAACCAGGAACAGGATGGCCTAACATGTGTAATGCCAATACCCGTGGGACGTTTGCAGCATTGGCATGTGCGCTTGAAATCTCTTTTGATTCGAAAAGTATATGTAGTATATTGGTCCCGTTCACTCACCCGATCACTTGCTCAAGGGAGGATCCGTGCTCAAGAGATACCTTTTCGTTCTAGGCATAATGATAATGGTCGTGTGGCCGGTCCTGCGCTCCGGCCAGTTGTATGGCGCCGAATATGAAGGCAAGGCCTTGTCGCACACCGAGGGAGGCACTTCCATATCTTTTGACGCCCCCTTCAGGCACGCCGTGGATCTATATACAAATGGAAGCTACGACGAGGTCCTGACGTACGTAAGAGAGATTCAAGCGAAAGATCCCAGCGAATTACGATACTTGAGTTTGGAAGTTGCCGCTGGCATTCTTTCGTCCGATCCAGAAAGTTATCTCGAATCTGTCTACGCCGACAGCGCGACCAATCTGTCAAGTCAACTTCGTCCTGTGATTCTTCAGAACCAGTTGGGCAGGCCACGTGAAGCCTGGTCGGCTGTTGGAGATTTGGTAACAAATTATCCCGACGAGTGCTGGGTTGCTTATTGGGCGGGGATTATCGCTGAAAGCCTTGGAAAGGATTCTCTTGCCCTGGCATACTGGGACTTGTCGTCTCAGAATTCGGTTTGCTATTGGAGGAGTCTCCGCGAAGTGATCGCTCTTCGAGCCAAACGGGGAGAGACCGATCTGGCTGATTCTCTGACGGGCGAATTATATAAGCATGAAGATTATCGCTCCAGCGCCATTACGATTCGGGCCTGGGCGAAAGGGCTCGGTGGAGACTGGGAAGAGGCTCTTTCGATGTTATCGTCCGGCTACGACAGCCTCGGTGAACCGGATCTGGTGACAAATTTGGCTAATGTATACTATTTTCTTGGTCGTCACAATGAATCCATAGCGGTTCTTGAGCAGGCCCTTAAGAAATGGCCACTTAATAAGACACTGATCTGCCAGTTGGCCGAAACGTACGCAGAAGTGGGATTGGTTGATACAGCTTTAAGCTTGATAGTAGGCTTGAAACCCATCCACTTGGCCTTCCACGAGTGCGATGTCCTGCAAAGTATCGCACTTGCGGTGAATGATACTTTGGCCATCAGGAAGTCATCTCACTCTTTGATCAGTGCCAACTTTAACAACATCTATTCAGGGGCGGTCTATCTTGGATGGTTAAATTCGCGGGGCGCCTCAAGCGAAGCAGACTCTATATTTAAATCCCTGGTTGGCTCCTGTTCTCCGATTGCCGAGGCGCAGTACCGAATTACACATTTGGTCGCAGATAATCCCAGGCGCGCTCTCGACGTATATGATTCGGTGATGACCGGGATAGAGCGGTATGATGGCGCAATGGGAACCCGCATAAATCTACTCTTTGCCGCCGGGGAGTCTGAATACGCTGAGAAATTGGCTTCGCAGTATTTGGAAAAATTCCCCGGCGACGTGCGGATACTCAAAACCATTGTGACCCAGGAGTACGGAGCGGGGCACAGAACGCGTGCTCTTGCATGGTTGAACACGTGGGATAGTATGGCCCCCGGCGATTGCACATCAGCGGAAATTCGCGCAATAATCTATCTCGATCAGGGACGAATGGATGAAGCCTCCGAGATAATCGAATCGCTCTTTCAACAATATCCGTTCAAAGCCTACGAAGTCTATCTCTTTGGAATGCTTTGTGGCTTTGAGAAGAATGACCGCCTGAGAGAAATCGCCACACGTTACCTTGCCTCAGGGATTCACTCCGGTGCCCAGGCCATAGAGTTGGCCTCCGCTCTTTCTGTCCTGGAAGAACACGATACAGCGGATAGCATCTTGGCTCATGCCTTGACTCTTCATCCAAACTCCGCGCATCTTTACTATTCCCGAGGCTGGGTAGCAAAGACGGCAGGCAAGTACCAGCTGGCACAGGTTTATTTTCAACGCGCCCTGGAGCTTGATCCTTCCGACCAGCGGTATCAGGGTGCGCTCGTTGGTGCAACCATGGAATCAACGACTCTTGACTCAGCAGTTGTTATGGGACAGCCCGACACCGTTGGTCTGGCCAGGCTGAGTGTCGATTCGGTACTTGCTTTATCGGCTAGCCGCAAGGTCGAACCCGGTGAGTATGGCGGCGTGGTTCTCCACGAAAAAATCCAACACATTTATCGCGATCGGAATCGCAGTCTGTATCGAGTCCATCAGGTCACTCAATTGTGTTCCTCGATGGCAACACAGTGGTACGGTGTCCTGTCGATGCCTTTCACCGCTTACTTGTATACTCCTCATCTTATCCTGGCCAGGACTATCCTGTCGAGCGGTGAGACGATTGAACTCAAGCCCAGCCAGGTTAGGATAACGTCTCCTCCGGTAGACGTGGAGGGCGCCGACATGTCGGACTTGCGGATGTTATCGTTTACGTTCCCGGCAGCTGACAGCGGCGCTATAGTCGAATTTATCGTGCAATTTGAGGGCCGGGACAATCGACCGCAGGATTTGTACATGGATGAACTTCTATCGGATCTCGATCCGGCCATTGAGCGTGAGATCGAACTGGTAGTCCCGAGCTCCTGGCCTATACTGTATGAACATTTCGGAGACTGTGAGTTTAGCATTCTGGAAGATGAAGCTCTGGCAACTTATCGGTGGCGAGCCAACAATGTCGACCGACTCTGGTGGGAAGAGAACGCACCACCTATCTCCGAAGTTGCGGACGGGGTTCGAGCCGGTTACAAACAATCCTGGCAGGATGTGGCATCATCGACGTGGAGCATTATGTCTCCCAAGATTGAGATAAACTCTCAAATTGTGGATCTTGCTCGGAGAATCTCAGGGCGAGCGACGAAGCGAGATGAAAAGATCGCGGCCCTGTTCAGGTTTGTAGCTGACAGTATCCGCTATGTCGCCGTGGAGTACGGAACCGGATCCCACGTTCCTCGGTTGCCTTCAGAGGTCATCGTCAACAGATACGGGGACTGTAAGGACAAGGTGATACTTCTTATATCACTGCTAAAGACCATAGGAATCGAGGCTTATCCAATGTTGGTGGCAAGCCACCCGGCGGGCAACCGTTCGATGACCATCCCGACTTCCGGAATATTTGATCACGTAATCGCCTATTTGCCGGGTGAGATGGGTCGATTCATGGACCCCACGTGCACGGTGTGTGAGACCTTCGTTCTTCCCGTGGAATATAGGGGGCAACAGGGTCTGGTGCTGAAGGGACAGGGGGATCAACCGCTCCTGTCGACGCCCGAACTGACTCCGAATGACGATGCGCTGGGTAGAAGAATCAGGATATTCGCTCAACCTCAGGGAGGAGCCCGAATCGATGTCCAAGTCACCTTCGGCGGTCTCACGGCAGCGGTACTGAAGAGCAATATCGGTAACGCGAGTGCCACTGAGGCTCGTCAGTTTATCGAATTCCAGAGCTGTACAGGGATCTGGCCCGAAGCCAGAATGATTGGCTACGACCACCACGGATTCACGGATCCCGGATACACTGTCGGCTGGAACGCCGAAGTACGTGTCGACAGCGCATTCTTGCCGGGCTACTCGTCTTGTGAGGTTCCGCTGTCCTTCGGCAGTCTCGATGTCATGGTCGATATTCCCGATACGACCGACCGGTTACTCGATGTTTGGTTTGAATCACCAAAGAGAGTCAGGGACGAATTTGTGATTATCCCGGGGCCGGACTGGGAACTTGATGGTTTCTGTCTGCCATGGAGTATGGACACAACTTGGTTCGCAGCCTCGATGGACGCGGTGGAGTTCGCCGACTCGATTGAGATTGCAGTTGAGTTCACCCTGAAAACGAGCCGCGTTCCTGTGGCCGAGTTGGCTGGCTTTGTCGAATCGGTGTGCGAAGTGAAGCGACTGGTGAAAAGCCGAAGTGTCAAATTCCGAAGACAGTTGGATAACCGGAAATTGACCACGCTTCAAGAGGCCTTGGTAGATTCTCCGAATGATGTTTCGATTTTGGTTTCGCTTGCCAATACTTATCTCGGGCGGGATAACGGCGGCAGTGGCTGTCGTGGGAAGGAAAACCGTGCAGAAGCGAAGAAACTCTTGTCTCGTGCTCTCCAGGTGAATCCGGATAATGATATGCTGACTATGCGCTTGGCTCTGCTGCATATGCAGGATGGTCTATTTCTCTCAGCAGACTCGGCAATCCGAGCATTTGCCGCACTAAGGAATGGTTCGCTGCCGACGATGCTGAACATGCTAATGGTCGGGGTGTCGACAGAACTGGGCGATTTTGAGGATGCCCTCGAAAGGCTGGAGACTATAATGACACAGGCCCCTTCGGACCAATTTCGCACTGTTATGGTCAAATTGTATTGTCAGACTGCAAAATTCGATGATGCCCGCAGGCAGGTCGACCTGATGAAGAAACTCGGTTCAGATGCTGGTCAACTGGCGAGAGCGGAGTTCTATTTCTGTCTTTATACCGACAATATTGCCGGAGCCGAGGCCGTGCTCAAACGCTGGCAGACGACACTTATCACCTCGACACTGGCGGCCATGAAAACAGAACTCTATGATCGTATGGAAGACTGGAGTGGGGGCAGTAAAGAGTTCAGGAAATTGCTGGATTCAGAACCGGACAATCATGCATATCTCAACGCTTTTGCCTGGTATCTGGGATTGGCAGACTCCAACTTGACGGAAGCGTTTGAAGCTATAAACAGGGCAATTGACCTCGTCGGCGGCTGCCACGCGACATATTCCAATACGCGGGGTTTGATCTACCTGAAAATGGGCAGTGTTGCTTTAGCGGAAAAGGATTTTACTGAGTCCCTGGAATATCAGGGAGTTGAGGCGCGTGCGACCAACTACTTCTTCTTGGGAGAATGTTGCCTGGCAAAGAACGAACTCGGCCTCGCAAAACAGTATTACTCCAAAGCGGCTAGTGCAGCGCGGGCGAGTTGGATTGTCCGCCAGGCTTCCGCTCGTCTCAACGAGATTGAGGGTCAAGCGGTCGGCTCTGATTAGGTCTATTCCAGCGGGCATCACCCCTCCGGGGGCGCATGGCATGAAATAAAACAGGGGTTCAGAATGTGAACCCCTGTCTCCGTTTACGATAAGATTCTGGACAGCAAGGCTCTCAGCCCTGCTTCAGAAGCTGGCGAAGAACCATCTGAAGAATTCCGCCGTGGCGATAATAGTCGATCTCAACCGGCGTGTCCAGACGCGCGATCATCTTGAATTGCTTGTCACCATGCTTGTTGAAAGCCTTCACCGTCACCGTCTGCTTCGGACGGATATCGTTCGAAAGACCCTCAATCGTGAAAAGCTCGTGACCGGTCAGGCCAAGCGACTCTCTGGATTCGCCGGACAAGAATTCAAGCGGAAGAACACCCATGCCAACGAGATTCGAGCGGTGGATGCGTTCAAAACTCTGCGCCAGCACGGCCTTTACTCCAAGAAGCATGGTGCCCTTGGCGGCCCAGTCGCGCGATGAACCCATGCCATAATCCTTGCCGGCCAGCACCACCAGCGGGATGTCGTCGGCTTTGTATTTCTCCGATGCCTCATAGATCGACATCTGTTCACCTGTCGGCAGGTAAGTCGTCACGCCGCCTTCGGTGCCGGGAGCAAGAAGATTGCGCAGACGGATATTGCCGAAAGTGCCGCGGGTCATAACGCGATCATTGCCGCGGCGCGAGCCGAAACTGTTGAAATCAGCGAACGGTACTCCGTTATCCAGAAGGAACTTGCCCGCAGGGGAATCAGCCTTGATAGCTCCCGCAGGGGAGATGTGGTCGGTCGTGATAGAGTCGCCCAGCACCGCCAGAGCTCTCGCATCCTGAATCGGAGTAATGTCGTGCGGCTTTTTCGGCAGATCGATAAAGAACGGCGGCTCCTGAATGTAAGTCGAGTCAGCGTCCCACTCGTAAAGGTCGCCCGAAGGACTCTTTATCTCGTTCCAGGTTTCGTTGCCATCGAACACCTTCGCATACCTCTCACGGAACATCTCCGGCTTAACCGCCTTCTCGACCGCTTCCAGTACTTCCTTTTCCGTCGGCCAGATTTCTTTCAGGTAAACGTCTTTGCCGTCGCTGCCCTTACCGATTGGTTCATCCGCCAAATTTATATTCGTGGTACCGGCGATGGCGTAGGCGACCACGAGCGGCGGCGAAGCCAGATAGTTGGCTTTGGTGTATGGATTCACGCGACCTTCAAAATTGCGGTTACCGGAAAGAACCGCCGACACTACCAGATTACCTTTCGTGATAGCATCGACCACCGGCTGCGGGAGCGGCCCGGAGTTGCCAATACAGGTGGTACAGCCATAGCCCACATTGTGGAAACCAAGTTTGTCCAGATATGGCGTCAAACCGGCTTTATCGAGATAGTCGATTACCACGCGTGATCCGGGCGCCAACGATGTTTTTACGTACGGCTTGGTTGTCAGTCCTTTCTCGACAGCCTTCTTGGCCACCAGACCCGAGGCTATCAACACGTAGGGATCAGAAGTGTTGGTGCACGATGTAATCGCCGCTATAACGACCGCGCCATGCCCCATCGTCGCTTTATAGCCGTTGGTGATCTCCACCGTTTTGTTGATTTCACTGCCGGGCAGTTCGAATCCGCGCTCTTTGATGGGTTTTGTGAGCGCCCTGCTGAACTCGGACTTCATATCGGTCAGAGTGACCCTGTCCTGCGGACGTTTCGGCCCGGCGAGTGACGGCTGCACGGTAGAGATATCGAGCTCGATTACATCGGTATACTCCGGTTCGGAGGATCCTTTCTCTCTGAACAACATCTGTTCCTTGGCATACCTTTCAACCAGCTCAACCTGTTCATCCGTACGACCGGTCATTCTCAGATAATCGAGGGTGGAGGCATCGAACGGGAAATACCCCATCGTGGCGCCGTACTCCGGTCCCATATTGGCAATCATGGCCTTTGTCGGAAGGCTCAGGTCATCAAGCGCCGGACCGCAATATTCGACGAACTTGCCGACCACGCCCTTCTGGCGAAGCATCTGTGTGACAGTAAGCACCAGGTCCGTGCCGGTAACACCCTCACACAGCTTACCGGTAAGCCTGAATCCGATAACTTCCGGTGTGAGCATATAGATCGGCTGACCGAGCATTACCGCCTCGGCCTCGATGCCGCCGACACCCCATCCCAAAACGCCCAGGCCGTTTATCATGACAGTATGGCTGTCGGTACCGACGAGAGTGTCGGGCATAGCCACGCCATTTTTGACCAGCACGCACTTGGCCAGATATTCGAGATTGACCTGGTGGCAGATACCGGTAGCGGGCGGGACAACCGAAAAATTGCTGAATGATTTTTGTCCCCAGTGGAGAAACTCATAGCGTTCCTTGTTGCGCTCGAATTCCTTGTCCATATTGATGTTGAGGGCCTCAGGCGAGGCGTAAGCATCGACCTGCACGGAGTGATCGATAACCAGATCAACATTAACCATCGGATTGATCTTCTTGGGGTCACCCCCCATGCGCTTCATGGCGGCCCGCAGCGCGGCCAGATCAACCACCGCCGGTACGCCGGTAAAATCCTGAAGCAGGACCCTGGCCGGTTTAAACGGCAATTCAATGTCGCCCACCTTCTTCGGGTTGTAGGCGGCCAGTTTCAGAACGTCTTCGTCTCTGACAATCCGTCCATCGACATTTCTCAAAACGTTTTCGAGCAGTATCTTGATGGAATACGGCAACTTGTCAATAGCGCCGTGTCCGGACAGCTTATCGAGACGGTAAATCTTATAATTTTTGAATTTTGTTTTTAGCTCCGAGGCAGCGCCAAAACTGTTCATATCTTAACTCCTTTTCTGGCTATCACCAAAAATGTCAGGCGCTAATTATATAATACCCCGCCGGTTTTCACAAGCGCCGATGACAATTTCGTCTCACTAATTTCTTTGATTTTCACAGCACACACCCTATTTTAGCGTACATTTTTTTACTATATGTGGTTAAGAACGTCTCTATTAATGAAAGAGAGGCGCACTGACAGGCATGTTCATAAAGGACGAAACAGACAACTCGATAGTAATCGACGCACCGGCGAAGATAAATCTATTCCTGGAGGTGATGAACCGTCGCGAAGACGGCTACCATGATATCAATTCAGTCTTCCAGGCGGTGTCGCTGTATGACCGGCTGGAGTTCACGATATCAGCGAGGCCGGGAATTAAGATTAGTCTGACGGGTGATATCGAGCTTTCGACCGGAGAAGACAACCTGATTGCCCGGGCGTATCGGATGATTTCCGAAGAGTTCGGGGTCGACAGGGGGTTGGAAGTCGTCCTTGAGAAAAACATTCCGGTGGCGGCCGGTCTGGGTGGAGGTTCGGCCGATGGCGCGGCGACAATTCTGGCATGTAACCGATTGTTTAAGTTGAACTTAAGTGCCGGAAGCATGGGCCGATTGTCAGAGCGGATTGGTTCGGACATGCCATTTTTCTTTACCCGTGGTCAGGCGCTGGTAACCGGCAGGGGAGATATTATCGAGGAGATCGAACTACCCACCGATTACTGGGTGGTTCTGGTCAATCCCGGCTGGGAAATCTCTACTGCCGCGGCCTATCACGCCCTTAAAAGGGGCTTGACAAGGTCCAAGAATCCCTTTAACTTGGCTGCGTGTCCGAGGGCTGAGGAGCTTGTTCGGTTATTGAATCTTTCCGGCAACGATTTCGAGAAAGTCCATCTAAAATCCTATCCAGAACTCGGTAGAATTCAGGAGGGGCTTTTACGGAGCGGTGCATCGTTGGCCAGAATGACCGGCTCCGGTCCGACTTTTTTTGGCATTTTTAACAGCGCACCCGAGATTAGGGAAGGAGCAACGTTGCGTCAGGGGAGCTGGCAATTATTCACGGTTTTGCCGGTAACCTTTGCATCGCAGGGCAATTAATTATGGGGGAACCAACCGTGCAAATTACAGAAATCCGGGTCACCCTTCGGGATGAAGAACGGCTCAAAGGTTTTGCGAACGTGACATTTGACGACGCTTTCGTGATTCGAGGCATGAAAATTATTCAGGGCAACAATGGTTATTTCGTATCGATGCCGAGTCGCAAGCGCCCGGATGGAACCTATCAGGACATCGCCCACCCCATCAATAGCGAGATGCGGCGGATGATCGAGGAGAAGGTTCTCGAGGCTTTTGAGGCTGAGGTCAAAGCTCACACCTAAGAATGGGCAGGCCGAAAGATATTGGGGCGTCGTCAAGCGGTAAGACACCAGCCTTTGGAGCTGGCATTCCCAGGTTCGAATCCTGGCGCCCCAGTAAATGAATGCCGGGCTTACAGAGAGCGTAGGTCGACGCGTTTTACGGAAGCGAATTGAATTGTTATTCTACTTGGAAATCAGGCAGCTATGAATTTACGCGATGAGATAAAACTTGTCACCGGGACATCCAACCACGATCTGGCCGAGAGAATCGCCCGCTATGTCGGCGCTGAACTGGCCGCCTGCACGGTGACGCGGTTTTCCGACGGCGAGGTTTTTGTTCAGATTGATGATAATATTCGCGGCGCGGATCTGTTTATCATTCAGCCGACCAACCCGCCCGCGGATAATCTGATGGAGCTGTTGATGCTGATCGAGGCTTCTCGCCGAGCCTCGGCGATGCGCATCACGGCAGTCATCCCCTACTATGGCTACGCTCGGGCCGACCGAAAAGATCGCCCGAGAGTGTCGATTACCGCCAAGCTGGTGGCGAATCTTATTACAACCGCCGGCGCCGATCGCATCATAACGATGGATCTTCACGCCAGCCAGATTCAGGGTTTCTTCGACCTGCCGCACGACCACCTGTATTCATCGGTCATTTTCAACAAATATATTGCGGCTTTGAACCTGATGAATCTCTGTGTGGTGTCGCCGGATGTGGGCTCTATCAAGTTGGCTCGGGCCACGGCAAATATACTCGACGCCGAGTTGGCGATTGTCGACAAGAGGCGGCCCAAGGCAAATGTCTCGAAAGTCATGAATCTGATAGGCGAAGTAAAGGGCCGAAATATACTTATCCGCGATGATATGGTGGACACCGCCGGTTCGATCTGTTCGGCGGCCGAGTTTCTCAAGGAACGAGGAGCGCTCGATATCTATGCCGCCTGCACTCACGGCGTGTTGTCCGGACAGGCCATTGAGAGGATAGACAAAGCCCCTATTAAGCAAATGTTAATTTCTGATTCCATAGATCAAGGCTCTCGGAACCTGCCCGAGAAGTTTCAGGTTCTGAGCTGTGCGGAGTTGATCGGTGAAGCGATAATGAGGATTTTCGAGGAAGAATCCGTTTCATCGCTTTTCGAAGATCAGCCGGTGGTGGATTGAGGACAAAGTGGTAACAATGTATTTGGAGGATATGGTTAGAAAATGAAAGAAGTTAGTTTGGCCGTTTCATCGCGCACGACTATCGGCAAGGGCCCGGCCAGGCGAAGCCGCAGAGAGGGTAGAATTCCGGCCGTTGTCTATGGCCCGGAGGTCGAGCCGGTATCTGTCGAGGTAACCGAGCAGGCTCTGCGGGCGGCTATGAAAGAAGCGGCGGGCATGAGCGCGATTTTTAATCTGGAAGTCAATGGCAAAACAAGAAAAGTGATCGTGCGTGATGTTCAGCGCGATCCTCTTACCAGCCACATAGTTCATATTGATTTTCACGCTATCAGCATGACCAAGCCGCTGCACCTGTCGGTCCCCATCCACATCACTGGTATCGCCCGTGGTGTCAAGACCGATGGCGGCATTCTCCAGACGACCATGCGCGAGCTTGAGATATCCTGTTTACCGTCGGATATTCCCGAACATGTCGTTGTTGATGTCAGTGATCTCGGGATCGGCGATTCCGTTCACGTTCGTGATCTCAATGTCCCCAACGCGAAGATACTCACCGAGCTGCAACGCACCGTCGTTGTGGTTGCCGCTCCTACGATCGTGAAGCTCGAGCCTACCGCTGAAGAACTGGCCGCCGCCCAAGCCGCCGCCGAGGGTGCCGAAGCCGCCGCTGAGGGCGCCGAAGCTGCCGAAGGTGAAAGCAAAACGGAAGAAAAGGGAAAAGAGAAAAAGGAATAGTGCCGGGCACGACATTCCGTTTTCCGATACAAGAAACCGCCGGATCGCCGGCGGTTTTTTTTTGTCAGTCGCTGCGAAAAAAATCTATAATTGCTACATCATATCGTCGGGGTCAACATCAACCGAAAGCTTTATGGTCGATGGCAGGCCAAAACGAGGCTGGCGACTTTCCCAATCGGTCAGGGTGCGAACGAGTTTGACCATCTGATTGGTTTTCACGAACAGATGTCTTCGATATCTTCCCCTCAAAAAGTACATCGGACACGGCGCCGGTCCCAGAATCTGCGCGCCGCTGAGCTTCCGGTCGAAAGCGTTCTTTAGACGTTCCCGGAAACTCAAGGCTTCCTCTTCCAGCTGCTGATCGCGAACCGCCGACAGCACGAAGTTGATGATACGCGAAAAAGGCGGATACCGCAGCGTTTGGCGCGAGATGATCTCACGCTCGTAAAAACCCCGATAGTCCTGGCGGGCGGCATCGATGATAACCTCATGCTCGGGATAATACGTCTGTATGATAACCTCACCCGGACTCCCGGAACGCCCGCTTCGCCCCGCCACTTGAAGAAGACGGGCAAAGGCCTTTTCCGAGGCGCGAAACTCGGGCAAATCAAGATTCATGTCGGCCGACAGTACTCCGACCAGAGTGACATTCGGCAGATCCAGTCCCTTGGTAACCATCTGCGTGCCGAGCAGAAGATTGCTCTTGCCATCGGAGAAGTCCGTGAGAATCTTGTAAGCCATCTTCCGCCCCGTGGCGGAGTCGGAATCCAGCCTGACCGTCTGTGCCTGCTTAAACAGGCGGGGTATGTTTTCCTCGACCTTCTGTGTCCCCACCCCCTGGTAGATGAAATCGCTGCCTCCACACGATGGACAGTTGTCGTAGCGATGCAGAAGATAGCCGCAATAGTGACAACTCAGTTTGCGGCCCACTTTGTGAAAAGTCAAATTCACCCGGCAGTTCGGACATTTCCCCACCAGTCCGCACTCGGCGCACTTTAGCTGCGTGGAGTGACCTCTCCTGTTAAGATATATTATGACCTGCTGATTTTGCCCCAGCCGATCATCGATCTTTTTCTTCAGAGTGTAGGATATATAAGGCAGATCGCCGCGCAGACGGTCGCTTCTCATATCAACCACTTCCACAGTCGGAAGAGTGGCTCCGGCGGGACGCCTGGTGAGCTCGAGTAACTCGTATCTGCCCGTAACGGCGTTGTGGTAAGACTCAAAAGACGGAGAAGCAGAACCCAGCAGTACCGGAATATCGTTCATCTTGGCCCGCATGATGGCGGCATCGCGGCCGTGAAACCGAGGTGACGGATCATCCTGCTTGTACGAACTGTCGTGTTCCTCATCGACTATGACAAGCCCGGGATTCTTCAACGGCGCGAACACCGCTGAACGCGGCCCGACAACAATCTTATAACGTCCCTGCCTGATACCGCGCCAGCTTTCGAGGCGCTCAACACTCGTCATGGCCGAGTGCATGACCGTGACATCGTCACCGAAAAAACCGCGGAAGTATGCCAGTGTGGTCGAGGTCAGCGCTATCTCCGGCGTAAGCACCAGCACTGTCCTGCCCGAATCGATAAACTGACGACAGAGTTGGCAGTACACCAGAGTCTTGCCGGAACCGGTCACGCCGTGGAGGAGGAAGGTCTTGAATCCCTTGTCCGGACTTGGCGAGAGTTTTTCAAGGGCATATCGTTGTTCCTCATTCAGAATCAGTTGTTTGAGATTCTCGCGAGGTCGGATGAAATCGAGCAGCGGCACCGGCTCTTCGCTGTACACGCTCTGAAGGACGCCGGCGACCCGGGCCTGTCTTATGTGATAGTCCGACCACCCGCACGCTTTCAGATCCGAGCGGGACTTGATGTCGTTGAAGGACTCCGGCTGAAATTTTTTGCCGCGGAAAAATTCGTACCATATCGAGGTCTCGCCCGCTCTGAATCCAATCAGTCTTTTACTGTCGCGCGTGTCCTCGTCGGGCCAGCGTTCGATAACAGCCCCCGAATCGACCAGGCGGCGAAGCGACTGCCTGTCCTTTTGGACCAGGTTGCTTAACGTCGCGGCGGTGAGCCTTTTGCCCGGTTTGTACAGTCTCTCCAGATCGTCGGGGAGAGGTTCGCGCAGTATCTCGCTCCAGACATAATCGGCCCCGCGGGCTTTCTTGTACACCGATGGAAGGGCGGCGCTCAGGCAATCGGCTGGATTGGCGAAATAATAATCAGCCATCCAGAGGCAGAAATCAAAAAGTTCCCCTGAAAAATAGGACTCGCTGTCGAGGGTGCGAATGATATCTTTCGTATCGATTCCACCAACAGGTTCGGTGTATTGGAGAAAAAACCCCAACTTGCGACTTCGCCCGAACGGAACGAGCAGTCGCTGACCGCCGCTGAGGCCGGCAAAGTTGTCGGGAACGCGGTAGAGAAACGATTTCTTAAGAGGGCCGCTCACGGCGACCAGAGCGTATCTGGGCATACTCACTAAAATAAATAAAGCGGCAGGTTTTGAGCCTGCCGCTTGAAGATTGTCAAACCTGCTCCGCTACTGCAGGCTCTTGAGCTTTTTATCGACCTCGGCCTCTTTGGCTGACTGGCCTTTCTCGTGATACAGGCTTTTCAGACGTTCCCACGTCTCTTTGTCGCCCGGGTCGATTTCGACCGTCTTCTCGTAGGCCATGATGGCGTCATCGAACTTCTTCAACCTCAAATCGAAATCACCCAGCGAGCGCCAGTACTCGGCCCGTCCGGGATCCAGTTCGGTAAGTTTCTTGAAAGCGCGAGCGGCGTTTTCATACTGGCCCCTGATAGCCACGATCGTGCCGTACTGCTCCCAGGACATGATATTCGTGCTGTCGCAATTTACCGCTCTCTCAAAATATACCAGCGAAGAGTCAAAGGCCTCGTCGCGCTTGCTCCGCCACAGAGTAGCGGTCTTTTCGTCCTGCTGTGTCTGATAATGATTGGCCGAATCAGAGGCGTTTCGAGCGTTCTGGTTGTGGTACAGGCCAACCGCGGTGAGGGCGTCTATGTTACAGGAAGCGTACTCGATAACTCTCTGGTTGACGAACAGGGCCGAGTCATAGAACCCGCAATTGTTATAGCAGGCGGCAAGGTTGTAGAGAGTAAGGGTATCTTCGGTGTAGATATCCGTGTACTGCTTGAAGTAGGGTATCGCTCCGCAGAAATCATTCATCTGGATATTATTATAGGCCAGAGAGAACAGAAGTGAAGCTTTCGAGGCAGTGTCCTCGACCATTTCCACACCCTTGGAAAGCCATTTGATCGCTTCCTGGTATTTGCCCACTTTCTCGTTGGCCTGTCCGGCCGCTATATAAGCACGATGATCGACCGGATTGAGCATGATCGATATTTCCATGTTGGTTACACAGGAATCCACGGTAACATCGATCGACTTCTGCAAGTCGGCTGCCCAGGTTGAATCCGACGCGCCGGCCATCTCCTGTCGAAGCGTGTCGATGCGATGCATCTGCTCGAAGCCTCTGTTGTAAAACTCCTGCCAGTAACGCACTTTTACCGAGTCGTTAAGCTCGGTGTACTCGTCACAGCCCTTCCGGTACTTCTTATCGATCTCTTTGTTTTCACAGCACCTGTGAAGCGAATCGACATAGGCCACCAGCTTTTCAACATACTTCTTCTTGGATTCCAGTTCCGGCGTCTTGTCGATATAGTCGACCATAATCTGAGCCATCAGGTGGAGTCCTTCAGCGTGCGGACCATAGTTTAAGAAAAGGGAGTCAAGATACGTAATGGCCGTTTCGTAGCGCTCGAGATCGCCCGATACAATTTCAATTTTGGCCGAACTGATATAGGCCCCAACCGTTAATTTGCGGTCTTTCTTCCCGGCAAAGGTGCTTCCGACCAAAAATATGGTAATCACCAGAATAATTGCCAGCTTAGCAGATATTTTCAATTGTTCCTCCAATCTTTGGAAATGCGATATTCGGCAATTTTGGTTGCGTAATTTATGCTATTATGTCACCCTTGTCAACTTACATTCTCCCTATCTTAAGTAGCTGCGAATCTTGAACTTCAATACGGTGGACTTATCCGCCCCGACAGGCACTCTGAACACCAGCGTGTAGGCATCCTTCTTCTGGTATTCCATGCTCGACTCAAGTACATCCCAGTAGCCGTATATCTTCTTTTCAACCTCCACCGTCACCGGCTCGTCCTTGCGGTTTTTCAACTCAATTTCGAACATCTGATCCTGGACTTCTGACGAAATCCGGGTCTGGTCAATCACTCTTTGCTCGGCCACGATATCAAAAGCGTATCCGACCCTGACCTTCACTTCTTCGTTTTTCGGAGTGTGATCAATCATGTCTTCGCCCAGAAGAATCATCGAACCATCATCGTCGGCCTTAAACATCCGCACTCTGCCTGCCGGCAGGGGCATACCCAGCCCGGTTTCTTTTGAGTTCGTGAACTTGATATCGACTTCGACCTTCTTAGCATCCCGCTCCGGTCTATAAATAAAGACCTTTTCAACACTCGTGCCGGCTGGCTCGAACAACGATATTTGTTTTGTCTCTTTATCCGCAATCGTGGCCTTGCGCGGGAGAGTGTAAAGATGGTATTCGAAGAAAGCCTTTTCCTCGAATCCGGCGGCTCCCATATCGGCCGTGTAAACCGCCTTGCCTCGTCCGCCGCGAATGAATATCTCCGGTTCTATCCGGCCTATATCTCCGGCAATCAATTTCAGCGTTGCTTCCTTGAAGGTTTTGCCCGAAGTGTTGTCTATGGACGCCCACCCCGAGAGATCCAGGTTCTTTTCATCAGAACCCAGTACCCCCACATATTCGGCGCTCCAGTTCATCCCCGACGTCTGATAGCCGATCTTCCCATCCAGTTTTCCGCTAAAGTCGGAATTGTAAATCCAGAACAGTGTAGGGCGGGTGATCAAACCTTCGGGCAGCGATGGGAAATTCACTTCGGTGATGTGTTCCATCATCACAATTTTGATTCGGCCGGATTTCTCCTGCAGCGTGATGGCGTCTCCGGAAAAGGCCAGAAGCGTGCCGCTGTAGAGTTTGCCGTCTTTATCGATGAGTTCAATTTGCTGGTCAATGTACTTGTTGTACATCTGCTGCGGATCGACCAGATCGAACGCGTAGTTTTGTTCGAGAATGGAAATGTTGGCGTTTGATCCGACAACCTCGAATTGTACCGAAGCCGGGTCAATCTGCGATGGAACATCGGTGAAGGCGAACCGGTTTACGCCCTTCTGGAATTCAAGCGAACGGGTCTCGCTGACTACGCCGAGATTGCTGTTGTAAACAGTAACGGCGACATCATCGGCCATGGCGGCGGCTGACAATATCACCAGCGATGTCGTTAAAATAAATCGTACCACTTTGTCTCTCCGATAATTATACATTTCAAACATCCCCGGGATGCCACATTTCGATACTGCCGGCATGGCGAGCATCCCTTTTCACACTATACAGATATGATAAGAATTTCTTCCTGAAAAGCTTTAATTAATTGGCCTGAACATGCTTACCGTGGCATAGATGCGGTCCTGAACCTCATCGGGGGTGGGGTTGAGCTCTCTGCCTGAGAAATTACCCTTTTCAGTATCAATTCGCTCAAAAATCTGCGAATAGAGGTTGTAAATAATCTCGAGGCTAAGCTGGTACTGAGGCTCAAGATATGGCCGGGTGACATCAACCGTTTTCCTCGCCAGCCCCTGATAATAGGTGGCGAAGTCTTTATACATCGCCATTAGCTGGCGAAATTGCGTAGAAATTGAACCACCCTCGGCTACCGAGGTGAGATCTCTGCGACCAAGTCCACATCGCTTGAGAAGATCGTCCGCAAAATAATTCAGCCCCCTCTTTTGATCCTTCTCGAAATCCCGAATGATATGAACCAGATAGGAAAATACGGCCAGCGGCCGTGCGGCTTTCCTGATATCGAATTCCGGAACCGTATAAACATGGTCAGCCCGGTTGACTCCACACAGGTGCATGAATATCGACGCCGGGGCTACAGCGGCGCCTTCGGTGTATCTCAGAAAACACAGAAACGACCTGAAACCATCGTGGTCCAGATCGTACAGCATCGCTGTGGAAAGCCTGCTCCACGGCCAGACAGGGATGCAAAACCTGTCCATCGTATCAAGTAACTCAACGAGAAAGTCATCGGCAGCTTCCCGACAATTGAGGGCGCTCAGCCAACCGTTGATTGCCTGGGCTATCTGATTTTTCTCCCCGGCGGAAATAGCGCCTTCGACTTTTCTGTCATCGACAAGGTCATCGACAACACGCATCGAACGATAACACACCCTGAAGGCGTCATACCGGTCATCTTCCCAGAATCTCGCCGCGATATCCAGAATGGGATTGGTCAGAATATCCTTGAAGTCGGGCTGCCGGGTGAAATCGAGATATTTTTTTTTATGATCCGCCATGATTACTGGTGAATATAACAAATGGATTCGGGTGGCAAAATTTATATTTCTCGCAGGACTTTAATTTTTTAAAATGAAGACATGGCTCGCAAGTTGAACGTTCTCATGGCAACCCACAATTACCCCCGTTTTAGAGGGGATTTCGCTGGTGTCTTTATCGAACTTCTGGCCCGCCGGCTGGTCGAGCACGACATACAGCCCATTATCGTAGCGCCCCACGCCCGGGGAGCAGAGGTTTATGAGCAGGTGAACGGCGTCAAGATATATCGCTTCCGATATGCCGACAAGGAATCGGACGAGAATCTGGCCTATCATGGCAATATGCACCGGCTGGTGCTCGGCTCGGTGGGCGGAGTGTTTCGCTTCAAGCGCTTCCTCGACTGTTTTCGTCAGGCGGTTTGGCAGGCCATTGAAAAGGAACAGGTGGATGCCCTGGTGGGCCACTGGCTGATACCTTCGGGTATGGTCCTCAAAACTGTCAATCAACGGATGAAGCTTCCCACCTTCATGTATTCGCACGGTACCGATGTCCGGCTGGCGCGCAAATATTTCAAGGTCGCTTACCGCTACCTGAAGGATTTCTGCTTACGGCTCAATCGCTGGACGGTTGTGTCGAGTTATCTGAAGGACGAGATTGTCGCCCTGGATCCCCGCCTGGAGAGCATTCTCGAGGTTCTCGCGGTGCCCCACGACGAAACAACCTTCTACCGTGACGACGCCATCGCCAAAGAAGACAACCTGGTGGTGTCGGTGACGCGGTTCACCGAGCAGAAAAGAGTGGATTTCCTGGTAAAGGCATTTGCGCTCGTGAGTGAAAAGTGCCCGCAGGCAAAGCTGGAGATATACGGCTCCGGTCCCCTGCAACCGACCATCGAAAAGATGATCGAGCGCTTTGGCCTGACGCAAAAGATTACCATCAACGCGCCGGTCACACAAAACGAACTCCGCCGGGTTTACAACCGGGCGGCGATGGTCGTTCTCAATTCGTATCAGGAAGGCTTCGGCCTGGCGCTGTCGGAGGCCATGCTGTGCGGCACGGCAGTGATAGGCACCGACTCCGGTGGCATAACGGACATTATACAGAACGAAACGAGGGGGTTGCTGGTAAAGCCGGACAATGCCGCTGCGTTGGCCGGCGCCATCGAACGTCTGCTGAGCGACAAAAACCTCAGGGACACTCTGGCGGCTGAAGGACACTCCCATGCCGGGCGCGCCTATGCCTCGGGGGCGCTTGGTGAGAGGTACGCGGCCATTATAAGAAACGCGCTTGCCTGAAATCCACTCCTTTCACAGGGCTAAGTCTTAAAACCACAATCACTCTCGACAGCCCATAACTGATATTTTGTAGCGAAATGACGTGTTTCTTCGTAATTACTTACGGAGGAGGTGATGGGCGTGTCTTCAATCGACAGTATCATCAACAGACAACTTCTGCGATGGGAACTCCAGCGCAAGAAAGATAAAGAGCACAGGCTGGAGCGGACACAACCGCTGCCGATAGTGACGATCAGCCGCCAGACCGGGAGTCGAGGTTCCTATTTCGCCTCGCGGCTGGCCGAGAAGATGGATTACCTGAAGCTGCATCGCGAGGTGATCGATACGATATGTCAGACAGCCGGTTACCGCAAGCGGATCGTGGAATCTCTCGATGACCGGTTTCGCGGCCAACTGGAACTTATGGTCGAGTCCGTCTTCACCGGACAGACTTTCGATCACGCGGATTACTTTATGCATTTAGGGAGAATAGTTTTGTCCATGTCGCGCCTCGGTGGAGTGATTCTCATGGGGCGTGGCGGCAATTTCATCCTCGGTCCCAAACGCGGTTTTCATATGAGATTCGTGGCCCCCAGGCAGAAGCGGATTCTGAACCTGGTTACATACAAGCTAATGCAACCGGCGGCGGCGGAGAAACTTGTGCAGCAGTCCGATGAGTCACGCAGCCACTTCATACGCAAGCTGTTTGACGCGGATATCGACGATCCTCAAAATTACGACATGGTCGTCAATGCCGCCTATATGGATATTGAAGAACTTGTCGAGGTGGCGATTAAAGCGATTCAAGCCAAGTTTGAAAAACTCCAATACCTTGACCACGAAGCCGACTAATACTGGTTGGTTCTAAGCATCACCAGCGTGCACGCTTCCACAACCTCGATGCCGTTTTTCCTCAGCTCTTCGGCGAGCCCGGAATTCTCCGCTCCGGGGTTGAAAATAACACGGCGAGGTTTGAGTCTCAGAATTCTATCCAGTTCGGCGCTGGATATGCCGGGGCCGACATACACGGTCAGCGTATCCACCGCACCGGTGATATCATCGAGAGATTTAAGGCCGGGGACACCGTCGACAGCGTGGCCCGCCGGGTGGACCGGAATCGGCTGAAAACCATGCTCCTTGAGCATCCTGACGGCTTTAAATGAGTAGCGGTCTTCTTTCGGGGAGGCCCCCAGAACCGCGGCCCTCGACGAAGGTGGTGCTTTGGTCAAAATGAAGTTCCTTTCACACTTGTTCTCATCTTCAATCTAATGCTCAATAACAGTCAAGACGAGAAATTGTTCAACAGAAAAAGCGGTACGAGTTGGTACCGCTTTTTTTTGTGAACGCTGTGACTTTCTGATTATTTCGGAATGTTGTTCGGGTCGAAGTCGGCGACGTTCTGGGCGAAGGTCCAGTTGTAGCCCTCCGGACACTTGATAGTGTACGTTCGGTCGCCCCAGAACTGCTCTTTCGGCTCGGAAAGAATCTCGCCACCCGTCTTTTTTGCTCTGGCAAAGTGGTCATCGACATTGTCCACATACAGATAAAACGACACCGGGCTGCCCTTAAGAGTTTTGGCGGCCAGCATTTTTTGCTCCGGCGATTCCGAACCGAGCATGAGAACACCGTCCTTGTGCGTCAACTCGGCGTGCATGATATTGCCTTCTTTGTCCGGCATGGTCATTCTGGTATGAAAGCCGAATGCTTTTTCGTAGAATTCCAGAGAACCCTTTACATCCTTGACAATCATGTATGGATTGAGCCACTGCATGCCATCTGATTTTGGAGGCCTGTTTGCCATATGATGCTCCTGCGCTTTGAATGGTTAATGGATTTCGTGTATCTATTATACGCCATCTTAAACGATTTGTTTATGGCGGGCAATCACATTTGACCCGGCTTTTAAGACTCGTCGCTAAATTGTGATACTTAAGAGCAGGAATCAGACCAAGGGAAGCACGCCGTTTGGATCGAGCTTTGTCTTGACCTTGCGCGAATAAACGGCATCGGGGTCGAGATTGTCATCATCCAAAACATCGAGCAGCGGCCGCCGATCAATAGCCTTGAGCTTCATCGAGGAGAATTCACCCGTGGCCGACTTCGGCATGACCCGGAACGTGGCATTGATAATAAGCCCCAGAAGGCCCCAGCTTCCGAAGAATATCTTCACTATATCGTACCCCGATACCGACTTAAAACACGCCGAACCCGGCTTGATGATATCCCCTTCCGGGGTGACAATTTCCGCCTTGATAAAGTACTTCTTTAACGGAAGATCATGCTTGTCGAGTGCGGCGCACAGTCCGGCCGCTATCGAGCCGCCAACCGATCCGACATAAGGAAGCGAAGAATGCGGCAGCCAGAGTTGGAATTCTTCCAGATCCAGATTGATCTCTTTCAGCGGAAAGCCTGAGCCGACTGTCACATAAAAATCATCGGCGTTCACCTCAATCAACCGGTTAAGCCGATCCGTTCGAACCGATACCATGTCGGTAAACGGTTCTCCCTGTGGGTCGATGTTGTTGCCGAAACCGGTGATAAACAACTTCTGGTGGTGTTTGTTGGCCAGACGAAACAGGGCGGCGGCATCTTCGGCCGATTGCGGATGGAAAGTCGGAACCGACTTCTGGTAAGTCAGACGGTCATCGGGGAATTCCGACTTGATAATTGAGACAAATTCATCCCTGCGAGTCATGGCGCAAAGATAGGTATAAATCGATGATTGTCAACAGCGACAGGTTTGCGAAACCGCTTCGTGGACAATAAAAAAACCGGGTCGACCAGTCACCTTTACACGCCCTAACGGTATCAATTCTGGTCGAACCCGGTACCGCAGTCACCGTTCCTTCTCGGTTCCGCCGTTCAACGACATTAATGCACACAAAAATTGTGCCATATATGTCATTCAGATGTTGCGAATCGTATCGTGTTGCTTTACAGCGGCGTAGCTGAAGATTTTCAAAGTTTGCAGTCTGTCAAAAATACCTCTAAAAGGCGAATTCAGGGGTAATTTCTGCGAATTTTGAGTTGTGGCGCTTAAGTTATTGTCAATCAATGAAGTTTTTCGTATAAAACGCGAACATAATTCGCAAACTCGCAACTGTTGAATCACTGATGTCGGTTTGAGACCGGGAAACCAGCGACTCAGGGGGTTCTGTTGCGGTATTTTTTTAGACGATAACGAAGAGTACTCTCGGGGATTCCGAGACTTCTCGCGGCCAGACTCTGATTGCCGTTGGCGAAATCGAGTGCCCGCAGAAGTTCGTTATATTCATTTCTGCCCCGGGCCGCCTTGCGTGCCAGGGTGAGCATCTGCCTGATATCGCGTCCGGATTCCAGTACCAGCCGGTTGATTTCAGCCCGGAGCTGACGAACGTTACCCGGCCAGTCATGCGCGGCGAGCACTTCGGATAATTCCTCAAGCCGCTTTGATGCTTCGCCCTCCTCAATAATCAACCCCGAGGTGCGCATGAAGTACCTGATGAGGGCGAGAAGGTCCAGTGTTCTTTCTCTCAGGGGAGGCAGATGTAATTGAAGCTGGTTTAAGCGATGGAAGAGGTCCTCGCGAAACTCGCGGTTTTCAATTCGAGACGATAAGTCCTGGTTGGTGGCGGCAATGAGCCTGAAATCCACCGGCCGGGGGAGAGTTTCGCCCAGTCTTCGCACACTCCGCGTTTCGATTACTTCCAGAAGTTTGGCCTGGAACGAGGGAGAGGTGTCGGCTATTTCGTCGAGGAAGAATGTCCCCCGGTCGGCCATCTCGAAAAGGCCCGGCTTACTCTGGTCGGCGTTCGTAAAAGCGCCTTTGGCGTAGCCGAAAAGCTCCGACTCAACCATCGTATCAGGTATAGCGGCGGCGTTTACGGAGATGAAGCGCCCGGGCCGTTTGCTGTGGAAGTGAATATATTTGGCCAGGATGTCTTTGCCGGTGCCGGTCTCCCCGGTCAGAAGAACACTCAGTTCACTCGCGGCTACATTCTGAGCGTATTTGATCAGATCAAGCATGATGGCGCTATCGGCGATGATGTCCGGGCAATCGACAATATTGCCGTGACCGTCAATACGCACCGCATGGGTGGTCGACTTGCTTTTCTTGACAGGCTGCGAGAGCCTGACAAGTTCTTTCTCTATCTTCTGGAGGTATGGCTCAACGTCCTCGGAGCGAAAGTATTCCCGGGCCTGCAGCAACAACCTGATACTCTCATCCAGATCATACAGGTCCGAGCAAGCGGCCATATAGCGCGTTACCGCAAGTTCGTAGCGGGATTTAATCACATAGAACAGGTCTATAGCTCTCTCGAACCAGGAGCGAGCCGTCTCGAGTTTTTTCCTGTGCAGGTCTATCCGGGCGAAGATGCGGTAGCAGGCGGCGATCTCGACACGCTCGGTCATCTTGCTCACCGTCGTGAAAAGTGGCTGAGCTATATCGGCGGCGTCATCATACCTTCCCGCGCATATATAGGCCTCAGCGAGTAAGCGTTCTCCGGCGGTGAAAACGAGCTGTCCGGGATACAACTCTTCCGCGAGTTCGGAACCCTTTTGCAGAATTTCCGCCGCCCTGGCGTAGTTGTCGCCCAGCAGATGTATCCACCCCAGGTAATGATAGTAGGATATTCTTTCAAGCGGATACTGCTCCAGCAGCGGCTGCACCTGTCGGATAATCTTCAATGCGTCATCACTATTGCCCCAGTGAGCGTGAGGCATAGCGGATACGAGGTAAAACACGATCTTCATCCGCTGCGGTGACTTCTCGAGAACCGGGGCGCTTTCGATACACTTCGTCAGCGCCTCCTTGAGGCGTCCGGTGCGCAAAAGAGGCAGGGGCAAATTGGCGGCTATCGATGCTGTCCCTTCGGCGTCGTTCAGTGATCGGTACAGGCGAAGCGCCTTTTCCAGACCGTCGACCGCCGCCTCGATATCACCCATGTGGTGTGCCACACAAGCTAGCCGGTTAAGACTCTTCGCTATGCCCTTGAGATCGCGGTATCTGAGAAAGTTGGTGTAAGCTTCAAGAAGGGCCTCCTGCGCTCCCACGAAGTCCACCTGGTTGGTCAGCGACCAGCCCAGCGCGTACTTGGCCCGGGCGAATTTGGAGGTATCGGGATGAAACCGGTAGAACTCTATCGCGGCCTCAAGGTCCCTCACCAGCGAGGGATTACCCGCCCCCAGCGCGGCCTCCGATGTCAAAAGATCACATAGCGCCCGGTCTTTCTCGGATAATTGCGATAAATCAATCGGCTGCAAAATCTTCAGCGCTTCGGCGAAGTTTCTGGCGAGTACCAACTGCTCGGCTCTCTCGAGATTATTCATATCAAAGTCTCGTATTTCGATATCCTCTGGTGCGCTTTACGGCTTTAGGAACCGGATGTTTCCCTCTAAAAGCTGTCAGCCGGGGCACTGTTCAGGTTGGACATTAGCGCACACCGTGAAACGGTATGCGTCAGGCTCTCCTTTGTGTTTATGCTGCCTGAAGATAACCCAAACAGCCGGGTCTGTCAAATGACAGCGCACATAAAGTCCCCATATGCCAATACATTTCATGCCGTTACCACGATTTGGGTTCGTTTCGTTATTTTTAATCGTCAATCGTTAATTATCCCGTAGGGGTTCAAAATTTTGAACCCCTACGAAATGTATGTCAGGCCCAAACGAGTTTGAGCCTGCCACCCGGAAATGTTGTGTCGGGCTTCCGAGTCCGCCACCGGCGGGTCCTGGGCTCCGTCAGGAGGTGGTGACCCGACGCGTTCGATCAAATTGCCGTCAGGTGACATCCCCGAAACTTTCGGGGACAGCACCTGACGGAACTCGTTAGATGCGATCGGCAAGATCGCGTCGTTCCGTTGAAAAACGGAATCCAGCAAGCATGAACCGGGAACGGTTCTGCCATGGTGGTGTATCCGTATTTTTCCGCGCAATCGTATATCATCCATTTCATTATCCGGATTTGGGTTCGTTTCGTTATTTTTAATCGTCAATCGTTAATTATCCCGTAGGGGTTCAAAATTTTGAACCCCTACGAAGTGCGTGTTGTGCGCGGTCCCGTGCTTCGCGGGATTTCATCTGCCCGTGGCGGTGACCCGACGCGTTTGATTTGATCGCCGTCAGGTGACATCCCCGAAACTTTCTGGGACAGCACCTGACGGAACCCGTTAGATGCGATCGACAAGACCGCGTCGTTCCGTTGAAAAACGGAATCCAGTAAGCAAGAACCGGGAACGGTTCTGCCATGGTGGTGTATCCGTAGTTTTCCGCGCAATCCTCTATCATCCATTTCATTACCATGATTTGGGTTCGTTTCGTTGTTTTTGTATGGTGCCCTCACCCCGCCCCTCTCCCGGAGGCCGAGGGGGAAAGAGGCGTGATGTCGTGTCGCGTTTGATAAATCAAACGCCTACAATTCCAGGTGTTTGCGCAATGGCGGGTTCGAAGACGGACCCGCCCTACAAAGCAGGGCTTTGTGCCCGGTGAATCTTCAGATTCACCGGGTAATCCAGAATTGGGTTTGTTTCGTTATTTTTCATGGGTCCCCAAAACGCGTTTTTCCCTTCTAACCTATTTTCCGGTAGACATTTACTGCCTGTCATCAATGCCGTTTGGATGCACAAAGTATTCGATTTATGGTCTGTGAGAATATTCCGTTTCATATTTACTCGGATGTCAATGCATTGACCATGGATTTTGTGGCGAAATTGCGCAGGTGGAGAGGATTTGCGACAAGCCGCGGTGGGGCTTGATTTGTGGCTCTCAAATACCGATAATATGGTATATGATTGGGGAGTAGCCACGACGGGGAGATCTTGATGGTATCAACTGACAGTCCAAACGGCAGGGTGCTGACCAGGGTGTATAATATAGTGGTTGATGATGGGAAACCGGGGCAGCCGGGGACGCCGGTCGACAGGGCCGAGACGGAGTCATCGGGGGGCGGTTCGGGCGATGTTGTGCTTGAGGGTCAGCCGGGGTCGGGGAGTGCGATCGTGTACAAGTTTCTGTATTATCATCTGGATCATCTGGGCACGCCTCTGGCGGTGACTGACGGCACGAAGGACATCGTGTGGAGCAGTGATTATTATCCGTTTGGTTCGCTGTATGATGAGCAGGTTGTTCAGAGCAATGAGCTGCGATTCCCGGGTCAGTATCATGATCGGGAGAGTGATTTGTATTATAATTGGCACCGGTATTATGAGCCTCAGTTGGGGCGGTATGTGACGCCGGACCCGCTGGGGATTGGCGCCGGGGATGTGAATTTGTACAGGTATGTATATGCGAACCCAGCCAACCGGATTGACCAGACGGGTCTGAAAGTATACCTGTGCAGTCGAGATACGGAGATCAACAGCGTGGTGGATTGGATTGCTGGCATATTCAGTGTAAAACACCAGTTTATTAAGACCGACACCAAAGCTGCGGGTATGGAACATGCTGGAGGAGGGCCTTTGCCAGTCAATCCAATCGGCATCCCAGTGGTGATTGCCGATCACTCCGGAGAAGCTTCGAGGGCTCAGTGCGTAGAGGTAAAAGACGTAGATGAAGAATGTGTAAATAGAGAATTAGAAATCGGCAAGTCAATAGGGAGGTGGTGGCCCTGGCACAACTGCAATTCATGGGCCGGCTCGGTACTTTGGAAGTGCAGGAAGGACAAACGCGCATGCGTGACAGCCGCACCGCAGAGGGCGTACGAATAGGATATCGGGAGCAATCAGGAGGACTATACTTTCGGACGAAGCGATAACCGAAGAGGTTCCTATTGGAAAGCCTTAATTGTTGAGGGAAGTATTGTTTACGAAAAGGAAACGACTTATGTTTTGGCGCTGGGTGTTAGTTGCAGTTATGATTGTGCTGGGTCTGATGTATGTAAACGCCGCTGTGAGCTGTTTTTGGGCCGCCGGTAGCCCTAGGAATCTCGATCCAGATTCCTGGATTCGGTGCGGTTATATTGATCTCGCAGCAGCTGGCCTGCTTTTGTTAGGCGCAGTAATCATGCTGATTAAGAACATAAAACGAGCGAGAAAAGATCGTCAGAAAGAGTAACAATAGACCGTTACTAAGCAGCAAACTATGAATCTGGTTCTTCTCCCTGGAATGGATGGCTCAGGGACGCTCTTCGGGCCATTTGTAGATGCTCTTGGCGAGAGTCACGACAATCTGATCATCCCTTTACCGACCGGACGGGAGCAGAGTTATGAATTTCTCGCTCAATACGTGCGAGAAAGACTTCCATGCCGTCGCGGGCTTGTCCTCCTGGCGGAGTCATTTTCTGGCCCAATTGCATATCGGTTGTTGCAGGACGGGGAACCCAACATTGAGTCAGTTATTTTCGTTGCGTCGTTTGTCAGGCGCCCCATATCACTTGCGTGGTGGGGATTGCGGCTCGTTTCCGGCCCTATGCTTAGAAGACATCTAATCTCGAATTTTGCATTCAAGATGTGTTTCGTTGGTTTCGGCTTCAATGAGATCTTGCTGAAAAGGTGCTGGGATGCCATCGGTGTGGCAGGCATCAGGACCATCAAGTCCCGACTGGAGGCTGTCTTGTCCCTGAAGGAACCTCAGCAGAGAATACGACAGACATGCTTTTACATTCAACCCCAGAACGACCGTATTGTGTCGAGGCGCGAGTATGATCCGTTCGCACGCCTATTTGATGATCTAAGGCTCTACCGAATCGGGGGCCCGCATATGATTCTTCAGGCCAAGCCTAGAGAGTGTGCGGCGATTGTCAACGACATTCTTGAGGATATGAGGTGGAAAACGGATTTAGATCTGTCGTAGCGAGGAGCACTTGAGCTATAGCGATCATCTTGGGACGCCTCTGGCAGTGACTGACGGCGCGAAAGACATCGTGTGGAGCAGTGATTATTATCCGTTTGGGTCGCTTTACGATGAGCAGGTGGTGCAGAGCAACGAGTTGCGGTTCCCGGGTCAGTATCATGACCGGGAGAGTGATTTGTATTACAATTGGCACCGTTATTACGAGCCTGAGTTGGGGCGGTATATCACGCCCGACCCGCTGGGTCTCGGTGCCGGGGATGTGAATTTGTACAGGTATGTATGGAATTCGCCTCATTCGTTCGTTGACCCTTGGGGACTCAAAATTGACTGGGGCCATTACAGGGTTAACAACATGTATGTGAGGTACAATCTTGAACGACTGAATCAGGCAATAATAGACCAAGGGTATGACAATGAAAGCTTCACTATTCGCGTAACCGGGGGTGACCGGTATTCCGATGAAAACGGTCTTCACTTTTCGGCCTCCGGGGAGGGTTTGGTGCGAAACTCCGATGAGTTGAGTCCTCATCTGATTGAAAGAGGGGCGAGAGCCGTGGATTTCCAACTTGAGGGGTTTGGTAGCGGACACTACAATTCTTGTATGATGTCGGTTTTTGAGAAGGCACTGAAAGACACAGAGTTCTTGCCGGAGAACAACAGACCCCTGAAGAAAAACGGTACTTGGACGAGGAAATATGGTGACGGTCATATTCATGTGGCTCTCCCTTATACTCCGCAATTTATGTGGCACCCCCCGATGACATGGGAAGTAACTCCGAGCGAGTGAGATCGAGAGATGTTTCAGAAATAAGAGGAAGCAGAGTATGAAAAACGCTTTATGGACTGCGATGCTTGGTTTTTGTCTGGTTGCCTGCATAGGTTTAGCAACGCAGGGCAGTGACGAAGAGACCCCTATAATGCCGACTGAGCTGATTGAATTGGCCAAGGCGCACGGATACGCACAAGTATCCAATTTTTACAGGATCCGCCCGGGCTACACGGAAGCACCATTCGTGTACGGATATGACGAGAGTAAACGTCATTATCAAAGTGTGGCCTTCTGCTGTCAAAGACAACAGGACAGTGCAGATGCAGCAATTTCACACTTGATACTTGTTGCCGTTGAGGATAATTACCTCACCGGCTTCGAGATAGTAGCTGAAATCGAGTGGCACTTCCCATTGGGGCTCTCAATTGTACGCGATAGCACTATTCCTCTCAGCCGTTTTGTTTATCTAGATAGCCGCGGTTATGTTGATGAGAAGTCTGAACCCGGACCGGAAGGCGTATACATGGAAGGAAATGCAATTTGCGGTGAATATGAAGATTATAGGGTTATTTTCTATAAACATCAGGGTCGCTGGCTAGCGTACGAGTCGTACGATGAATAGCCCAAGGTCGGGTTTCCGAATGAGCATCGCCAGGCAGAAACCCGACATGATGGAATGCTAGATACACACAGTTCATTGCCAACAAAGCGAGGAGCGCAGGATAACAGGGAGACCAAGACGGTTGGTATCAACACCACCACCTATGAGTACACAAACAATCGTCTGACTGGCCTAACCGGGGCTGAGACGGCTGCATTCGGCTATGACGCCCTTGGTAATCTGACCAGCAGTAATCTGGGTGGTCTCCCCCGGACGTATCAGTGGGATTATTCGGGCAGGCTTTTGAGTATTGACGAGGGGGCGGTGGCTGAGT